>CABHPA010000188.1 GCA_902168245.1 Candidatus Melainabacteria bacterium | reverse complement strand
CGTGTTGCCTGGTGACATTGTTGAGAAAGTCTTTGGTGCCTTCGTCGCCAATGGGACCAATGCTGAATCAAAGACCAGGGTATGGTTTGTCTAAAGAGCCGGTGAGCCAACAGCCTGCGAATTTCCGGCACACTGAGGGGAATAAGCTCCTCTGTTTGAGGCTCTTTTTTTACAGGCCCGTTGTACGACCAGAAATGCAAGAGCCAGCATGGATAAGGTAATATGACGATACCAGCCCTTCCATTTCCGGACTTCATACTGATCCAGGCCGGTTTCCCCTTTGGCCAATTGAAAGCATTGTTCCACGCTCCAGCGCTGTCCGGCTACGTGAACCAGTTCGGCCAATGCGGTATCTGCTTTACAAAATACCCGGTAAAAGGCAACCTCATGTGGCTTTTCAATCGAGCGTCGCATCAGAAGATCACGCTGCCAATCGGGTCCCAGCATATGGTTAATCGGCACACAGGCCCAATCATACCAGCGCTCCCCTTTACTTCCACTCCCGGCACTGAGTCTTTGCCAAGCCTCAGCCTGTAAATTTTTCAGAAGTGTAGCACTGCGCCAGAATTCAAAGCCAATAGTGACCATCTCTTGAGAGGAAACACCCAGAACATACGGCAATTGAGCGTTTTCCAGCCAATGACGTAGTTTGCTGTTGTTACCGTAAACGGCATCTCCAGTCACCCAGCTCACGGGTAAGCCTTGTTTCAAAGCCTGCTCAATCATACCCAAAGCCAGTTGGGGTTTGGTTTGAAAGGCAGTCTTTTCCGGAATACCAGCACTTTGGCAGCGAGCCTGGTTATTCAGCCATTCTTGAGGAAGATACAGTGCCCGGTCAACCAAGACACTGCCCTGAGTCGTGGTATAGGCCAGGAAAACGCCTACCTGACAATTTTCAATTCGTCCAGCGGTGCCGCTATATTGCCGTTGCACCCCAGCCGAGTGAATGCCCTTTTTGAGAAAGCCGGTCTCATCCACCACCAGCACACCACCGGGGTCAGCTAAACGCTCCTTCACATACCCAATCAATTCGTCCCGGGCTAAATCCACATCCCATACTGCTCGGTCCAGCAAGAACTGGACTTTATCCGGGGTGCTGTCCCCGCAGGCTTCCGCCAATTGCCAGCCGTTCTTTCGCTCTAAAGGCTTCAACAATCCCTCAATATAATCCCAGGCATTGCCATACGGGGCAGAACGCGCAAAACAAGGGCGTAACCGACTCACCAACACCGCCAAGTCGTCTTGTAAAGATGACCGATTCATCTACTGCCTCTCCTCTATACCCCCATAACCCCACCAGTTTATACCAACTTAACTCACGACTGTAGTA
>CABHPA010000187.1 GCA_902168245.1 Candidatus Melainabacteria bacterium | reverse complement strand
GGAGTCACGCCACCGGGGGTTACGCCACCGGGAGTCACACCGCCGGGAGTTACGCCACCGGGGGTTACGCCACCAGGAGTCACACCGCCGGGAGGGGTACCCAAACCGTAGTGGGTGTCGTAGTAATGGTTCAGCTCATTAAAGGTGAAACCATTATCCGCGTTGCCGTCCGCATTGTTCAATTCCGCTAGCAATTGCGGGTTTCCAGCGGCCAGGTATATCGCGGACCCCTTAACATCCGGGTTCGTGGAAGAACCTTCCGCCTTGATGATATCGTTGGCCGTAATCGTCTTGCCATCCTTGGAAATACTGAAGAAGTTACCCATAAAGGATTGCAACGCGTACTCGTCCGGAGTCATCGGGGTTACGCCACCGGGAGTCACGCCACCGGGAGTCACGCCACCGGGAGTAGTAGCGAAGGTTGTGATGAACTGGTTATTCTTTAGGGCAACTGGCGCACCGCCGCTTGGCGTTATACCGCCACCGGGCGGGGTATTACCACCGGCTGGCGTAATGGAACCCACGAACAATTTGTTGCTAAGTTGCAAAGAATCAGAATTGGGGCCGTTTTTCAGGGAAGGCCCACCTCCCGAGGGAGTAGCAGAGCCTGGGGTGGTTGACGTCAGCCTTATACTCTGTGGTGTAACACCACCAGCTGGCGGAGTACCACCGGAGGGTGGAGTACCACCGGAGGGTGGAGTACCACCGGAGGGTGGAGTGCCACCGGAGGGTGGAGTACCGCCAGCGGGTGGAGTGCTGCTTGGCTTATTAGACTGAGGTTCAATTTTTGGCCCGATGCTAACATCACCCATAGGTGGCTCTCCTTTATAAATGGCTCTCCTTGAAGGACAATCTCTGCGCATACGTCCCCACGCCGAAGGAGCCTGAGGTCTCAGGGGATCCTGCTTAAGCAAATAGGGACTTGTGTAAAGCTCTCTCTTGAATTAGTTTTTGCTTGGAAAGTTCTAGCGAACAAATACGCCTTAAAATATTAAAAACAATCAAACGTCAGTAATTGCTAACGCATCTTCTATAAACGAATGGCCAGGATTTTAGCGGCCTGCTTACCTCAACAAAATCAAGGTTCTTGGTTGGAAAAACACTGATTCACCCCACAGACAGAAGGGAACCAAGGGCATAAATGCCTATCCCTCATCCAGTGCGGAAGTCAAGTCAGCAGTTTCTATAAAAGCCTTACGGAATAGAAGAAAAGGCTGCATGATAGCATGCAAAACATTTGGGGATAAGGCTTTTCAAATGTTAAGAGACTGTATTAAGCGCCTGTTTTCTGAAAATACGGATAAACCTGACCCAGGTGAAAGCAAGCGGGATATATCCCTGAAGAAGCAACCAATATAAGCAACTTGGCGACTCCGCTTAGAATAAACAGACAACCGCCCAGGACTGGGTAGCGCTATTCCAGCCCAAATAGCCATTCAACCAAATCGTCAGGATAATAATAAAACCAAGAGCCAGAACACCCTATATCTTTCACCAGGTCTCCTCCTAAAAAGCAATTGTATCCAGACACAATGACAAACAGAGCGTTATGGAAAACAACCCACTCACCAATATTGGTTTAGGCGCAGTCAATGGAAGCATTCCAGTCCTCAACAGAAATGCCCAAATTTATACGAAGTTACATTTATAAGTCTTCAGTTTTTGTAAAAGCGGTCGATACAATTGCCATAACGCTTTAACAGAAGCCTCCAATACGCTTTAAAGCCAAATTCGCTTTCCCAGTAGCATTTGCAGTACCTTATACCCCGAAAGGCATTTCAGGAATACCATTTATGCGTGCAAAGAGCTTAATAACCACCAAACCCCGGAAGTCATCGCCGGGTTATGGCTTGGCCATGCTCATGGTTTTCCTGGTCAGCACAGTCATGATCGGAGCCTCTTTGCAAATGCTGGCTGCCCCGGTGAGTCTGTCGTACCTGGGAAGCAGCAGCCAGGATAATTTATCCGCCCAGGAAGTGGCCAATATCGGAATGGAAACGGTTCTGACCGACATCCAAACCAGGCGCAACAATAACCAGACCGTTGACACCTCATATACCTATTCCAGCACTTCGGTCACAGTACCGCAAGATCCTGCCTCGCTAGGCGGCTCAACCACCACACTCGGCTCCTATTCGGCCACCATGACCGCGGCTCGCGGCGACGCCTTTTTAGTAAAAGTCACCGCCATAGTCGGCTCAGCAAGCTACAGCCTGTCCAAATTAATCCATATTAACCGGAATGCATACTTATTAGACAGCATCAGCGGCGCCAGCGCGGCCTACTCCCTCCGAAAACTGCGCTCAGCCTATTCCGGGTCTGCCATCCGGGTGGTTCGCCCTTCTGACAGTTCGGAACAGGACATTGGCTTTTCCCCCAATGGGGATCTGGATATCGACAGCCTGAAAACCTTCCTGGGCAACGCCACCCCACCCCTGGACACGGTCACTAGCGCGAAGGTCGCCTACAGCCTTCGTAAGTTGCGAACGGCCTATACAGGCTACGCCATCCGGGTTCGGCGATCATCCGACAATAGCGAGCAGGATATTGGATTCACCAGCACTGGCGATCTGGACACCGGAAGCCTTCTGGACTTTGTCGGCACCGGCTCCGGGTATGTCAAAACCTGGTACGACCAAAGCGGCAATAGCAAGGATTTAACCCAAACCACCACCGCCAGCCAGCCCCGTATAGTCAGTTCAGGTGTGTTAGGAACCTCCAACGGCCTGCCCACTCTCTATTTTGACGGTAGCAACGATTATCTGGCCAATACCAGCATCACCGGAACGATCACCGGGGCGAACATCACCTCGTTCGTAACGGCTTCTACCAATGCCAGTACCTATATTTGGGGTCGATATGTCGTTTTGCACAAGACCAACGATGTGGATGAATGGGAAACAACCACCTCGATTCAGTTGCTCTCGTTGGCGGGAGACGCATACTCAGTCCAAGCCCATACCAACAGCATGGGCGCGGCAGGCTATACCGTTGTGACGCCCGGCACACTTTTCCAGGCTACCGCCTACCATGACAGCACCAACCTGAAATTTTACGTGAATAGCGCCTTGCAGGAATCCAACGCGGTCAGCGCCAACCTGGCGCCCGACTACCTGGTTGTAGGGGCTGGGCGCTCCAATACCAGTGTTGCGGACTATGCCCAGGGAACCGTGTCGGAACTGATCGTGTATAACAGCAACTTATCCACGGCCAACCGGCAAATTGTGGAGCGCGGCGAAAGTTATTATTACAGAATGAACGCCTTTCCATGGGGTTATGTCAAAACCTGGTATGACCAGAGCGGCAATAGCAAAGACGTAACCCAAAGCACCACCTCCGCGCAACCTTATATTACGGTCACAAACAACAATACGGCCTACGGCAGCCGCCCAAGCGTCTATTTCAACGGCTCACAGCTGCTCTCACGGGCAAATGGGATGCCCACCAGTTCCGATTACAGCAAGAGCATAGTCTTCTCCATTGACAACTTCAACAACTGGAATGATTTAATTGGCAATACAGGCGGGCAGCACTCCTTATATATCAGCTCCTCTGCCCATATATTCAGGCAATCCCATAGCACCTCCGGCACCAGTTATTTTGCCTCAGGCAGTACCATCCCCTCATTATCAACACTTTATGCGACATTATGCACATTTGTAAGCTCCAGTGGCACAGGAACAATTTATTTTAGAAACGCTTCGGACGGAACAGCTACAGGAGGCGCAAACACGGATGCCAGCATTGCCCTTGGCGCCCGTAGCGGCAGCGCTACTTTCAGCGGAAGCCTGTCAGAAGCCATTATTTTTTCAAAAGTCCTCAGCAGCACAGAAAGAAGCGTGGCTTATAACGATCAACAAAGTTATTTCGGCTCGTTGTAATAACGTTCGAATCAATAGCCAACCATGATTGCTGGATTCGGTTCTGTCTTTCAGCCGCCATCAGGCTGAAGCGCAAGCGCGTTGAAAAATTGTTAGTCACGGAACGGAATATGGCGCAGATGCGAGAGGATATTATAGCGATTTTAACCCATGACTTACAAACCCCTCTGCAAGGCGAGTAAAAAGTTTTGCAACACTGATGGGAAGAGACTTTTGACGCCATCAATACCGAACAAAAGGAAATGCTGGAAGCGCTAAGCAGAAGCAAGCACCGTCAATTGGAGTGAGTGAATAACCTGTTATCCATTTATCGCATGATCACCTTGGGGTCAGGTTGCAGACGAGTTTAGTGGATATGGACGAATTAATTACCAATATCCTTACGGAGGTGCAATACCTGGCCAAGGAGCGAAAAATAAAGCTGGAATACGATTGTTGCCGGACACCGTCCCCGATAAAAGGAGAAGCGCTCCAACTGAAGCGGGAGGTTGCCAGATTGCTCCATAACGCCCTGAATTACACACCGGCAGGTGGTTTTATCCGGGTAAGCCTCTGCGAGCAAACCCAGTATCTTCTGGTCGAGGTCGTTGATAACGGCCCGGCCTGGCAGAGGAGGATCTTGAAAATATATTTCATCGGTTTTACAGGGCTGAAGGAACGCGGAATATTGTTGGGACTGGATTGGGACTTTATCTTGCAATGGAATCCATCACAGAGCGAGAGCAAGAGGTTCTGGCATAGATTGCAACGGGCAGAAGAATAATGAAATTGCAAACATCCTCAAAATTTCTCCAGGCACTGTTCGGGTTCATGTACACTCAATTCTCAACACCTTGAATGTAAAAGACCGCACCCAAGGCACATTATTTGTTGTGCAACGGCAGAAGCCCCCTAAAGGATGATGATCCGTCGAGCTTCCAGGCAGATACCGAAGAGCCTGGGATAAAGCATCCATAAGCGTTTACAAGTCCGGTCGGCACAATGGGTTGAAGGATCTTAAATCCTATATTTTATACTCGCATCCAGCCAACCACACTAAAGACAGTCACGAAAGCATACTTCAACCGTTTCCAAAACCAAACAAAAATAAAACAACAATGCAATTATCATCTGCGCGTTGGTTTGTTAAGTCTACAGAATATTGCATTCAGTAGGTATAAACAGTATGTCTCTAATTCCTCCCTCCCCTTACAGCGCCATTCCCTCCCCCCAATATTATAAGCTTCCATACTATCCAAACAGAATGGCAGGCGACGGTAATAGCTATACAAGCCCTATACCATCCGCACAAAGCCGTGCCTACCTGCCAAACAGTACGATGGCGCCGATATATGATTCCAATCCGGTCTCATCGTCGTCTTCGACAGGAAAAAATATTATTTCCGCCTATTTAAATAACCCAGGTTGGGCAGCGTCTGCTTTAGCGCTTGGGGCGACAATTACCTCGGCGGGGCTTATTGCTTACAATTCTCTTATAGGTAAACCTAAACAGACGGCAACCACAGAAGCCAGAAACGAACAGGCTAAAGAAGCGTCTGCCGACACGTTAATGGAAGAAGAGACTGAGGCGCAAAACGAGCCTGAGTTATCAGCCCTCCAAACACAGGCCGAAACAGAGTCTCTTGAAGCCGTAAGCCGCGATCAAGTCAATCACAACTCGTCACAAAGTAATTCAACTGCCTCCCAAACAGCGACGGAATTGGTTAAGCCGAAAACCTCATCACCGGCCTCAATTTATAAAAGACTGATGAATACGCCTGCAACTATTCACCATGCGAAAAGTGTATTTTTACCTGAAATACCCAACTTACTCTCTGAAAGCTCTGTCGCTTTCCATATTTTACAGAAGTTATTCCTACAAAGCATATCCCATAAAAAAGAAGATGGAAATATTAAGCTATTCCTTGGCGCAGAAAGCGCGGTCTTACGAGACGGGTTTTCCTGGCTTGGCGATATGCTGCTTCTTCTCGGCAAGCCCGTCGATGTAATTGTCTATTCCGAAATTGAGAAAACCGGCTTATCAACGCTTGTCAATACAGGGCTTACCGGCGGCAAAGCATTTATGATGCCCAATGCGTTGATTACCTTACATGCCTCCAACAATATCATTGACAGAACTCAAGAGCATTTTAAAATCCAAACCGCAAAACGGCTTTCTGATCAGTCATTAAATTCCTTAGCCAGCTTGGTCATGAAAAAAAGTGGCGCAACCAACCGAGAACTCGTGCTTCAAGATTTAAAGGCAATGCAGGGCAATAAAACCTGGAATGCTTTACAGGCTTTATATTATGGGAAGTCCGGCTTAATAGACGGCATTTTGGTTGGGCATGAGCAGGTTATTACTCGCTCTGCGCTTGACCGGCATCTGAAACGCAATAATATCAAGACGCCTGATCAAATTGAGGACTTCTTGAAAAATCCGATTAACATCGAGAAAATTCCAACCCAACTTGTTCGAAAAGCATTTCCAGCCAGTTTACCGGTCAGGGCAGGTTCAAATTATACGCCTATGAATAGCAGCTATCTGATGGAAGAAAACACAAAGGAAAAAGAGCCCGTTTTATATACGCCAGCCTCAAAACCATTACTTCCGGACAAACAGAATACTGGCAATGGATTAGCGGCGGCTAACCCTTCCAAAATCAAGAAGCGCATGTCCTTAAATGATGAAGATTTCACTTCGTTCGCCGTGGATTTTCCTGGCGCAAAATTCAAGTCGATACTCATTAATGACAATATTTTTTATGGGGAGCCTGTTACGCCCAAGCTGATCGGGAAATTGTGTGACGCTTTAGTGGCATTAAACGACAAAAAACTGCAACAAGGATCTTCACAGCATATTAATCTGTATTTGCAATCTCCTGGTGGAAACATTTCCAGTGAAAAAATGTTTTTAAATACAGTCCCATCTATCGAAACAAAGGTGAATATCATTGCGGTTGGACTTGTTGCAAGTGCCGCAGCCGGTATGCTTTCAGGCGCAAGTGGACTTCGTCTGGCCTTGCCACAAGCATCAATCATGATCCATGAGCCAAGCCTCAATACAATGGGAGATATGAGCAGTGAATATTTTGAGGACAACGCAAAGTTAATTGCCAGTAAGACAGGCCGCCCCTTTAAAGAAGTTCTTGAAGATCAAAAACGTGAATATTATATGAATCCGTTAGAGGCGCTTTGTTATGGACCTAAAGGCTTTATTGACGGCATTCTGGTGGATGGCCAACATATTATTACCCGCGATGGGGTAATCGCCTATCTGGTGGAAAAAATGGGATCCAAACAAGCAGCGGAAAACTATATAGAAGAAAAATTGTTCCAGCTTCGCAACCCAACGACTAACCGAAACCAGAAGCTGAATGACAAAGATCCATTCGCCAACCCGGTTTATACCATTCAAGAGGTTGCTAAACGCAATGTCAAAACATTGGGACAAGATAAGGGCTTTTTGAACAGCGGGCCAGATCTCAAAAACGCTTATTTTGAGCAAATGAATATGAACGATAGACCTCAATTCAAAATTCAATTGAAAATAGGCGGCGCCGGCAATTGAGACAACGTCAGAATTGTTTCTTAAAATAGCCTATTCTTCTATCGGCCAAGGTGTACTATACTCCTAAACGATTGCTTGGCAATATCGATCACGCGCGTTTTGCCAGGCATGTCAACGGTTATTGGGTAAAATACAAGAGAGCGGCAATTAAAGAAGGGGTCAAGAATGCTCAATTCAGAAATGGCGGCCAATCCACACCTAATTAACGATATTTCTTACAAAACCACAGACGGCGTTTACCAGATGGTTGTCGAAATTCCTGCAGGCACCAATGAGAAATGGCAAACCGACCCAATAACTGGCGCCTTTTACCACGATCAAATTAACGGGACACTTCGGATTATTAACTTTTTACCTTATCCATTCAATTACGGTATCATCCCTCAAACCATTCTGGCGAAAGAGAAAGGCGGAGACGGAGATCCAACCGACGTCATTACGCTGGCGCCTGCACAAGCCAGGGGAGATGTCAGTTCCATCAGGATTATTGGCGCTATTCGCTTTTCGGAAAGAGGGGAAACGGACACTAAAATTGTGGCGCTTCTGCCGGATGGCCCGTTTCAAGATATTCACGACATTTCGGAATTGCTAATGCGCTATCCGGGGGCTGTGGAGATTATCCGCCTGTGGTTCGAAGGGTATAAAGGGCCTGGCTCTTTTCTGTTTCAAGGGTATGCAAATAAGAAAGAAGCAACTGAACTGGTCGAAGAAACGCATATGGATTGGCTGGCCCTGCAAGCCAAACGTTCTGCAGAATAACAAAACAGAATATCAAACCATACGAATAACACCCATACACCAAAAACATATACCAAATG
This sequence comes from Candidatus Melainabacteria bacterium, assembly GCA_902168245.1. Classification (GTDB taxonomy): domain Bacteria; phylum Cyanobacteriota; class Vampirovibrionia; order Vampirovibrionales; family Vampirovibrionaceae; genus Vampirovibrio. Next base: position 1,288 of record CABHPA010000187.1, on the reverse strand, counting down.
CGCTTTCAACGGATTTTCAGGTAATAAATTGTTAATTATTTAGCAATTTTTCCTGGTTACTGGTTTTAGTGCTTCTAAGGGATAGGGTCTCCAGACATTTTAACGGGCATCAGGGGGAAAAATGGGCATTAACCCATACAATTCCACATCTTGTACTTTTGGGGGTACTTACTTAAATTCGCCTCCCGTCGATCCCAATCCAGGGACGGCCTGGCCCTTGCATGCCACAAAGGAGAAACCGAGCGACATAGAACGGTTTGCCAGTAATATTTTCACGCCCATCCAAACCAATGATGGGATCAAACCGGATCTGACCTTTCGCGATTTCAATCAGTTAACCCCGGAGAATGTACGAACCCAAGGCAATATTCGGGGAATGGTGTTTGATGTGGATGATACGCTTTCCAAATACCATTTGAGTGGTAATCGCACAATCCCGCCTGAATTGAAACAGCGCCTTAAAACACTACAAGATAGCGGCATCCAGCTAGGAATCATCAGCAATAACCCTGACAGTAAGCTGGTTCGGCAATTTCAGGACGAATTGGGGAATGAGGGCATTGAAGTGGCAGTAATCAGTAACGGCCAAAAGCCTGGCACCAAAAGCCTGGAAATGATGGAAAACTATATGGGATTACCGGCGAACCAAATCATGATGGTGGGCGATAATCCGGACACAGACGTTGAAAGTGGCAAAAAAGCAGGGTGCAAAACAGTTCAAGTGGACTGGTTTCATACCAGTGAGCTTCATAAGGACGGCATGGAACTAGGCGATAAGGCCCTGCATTATGTTGATAAATTCAAGGCGTTCTTTGACTCCAATGCCGATCAACCACAGTTTTTCCCACCCCCTCAACAAAGTCTTCCTTCCGCCGCAGTAAACGCTTAATGCCAGAGTAGCAGTTTTTCTGGGCAGCAATGATCCGATCAAACGAGCAGAAGCTTGAAATGGATTTAACACTTGAATTCAAGAGAGCCTCTTGCGGGAGCGCATCGGTTTTCCGACCGTAAAGTTCAAGTTAAAAACCAGCGCATGAATCCATTTATCCTGGGCATGCACTTTATGGTTATAATCCACCAGATATCCCGCTTCAATGCTACTATTGCCAGACAAGTTTCGAGATTCCTAACTAAGTAATGATAATAGTTGTTCCCTGAGCCTTGGTAGCAGGTAGGGTTGGTGCATTTGGGCTTTAAGGGAGAGCGAGAGCATTTCGGGGCTTTTGGAATAGGCGTGGGTTTTACGATGAAATCTGGCCGGACCTTGACGGGTCAAGGCATTGTTTTG
>CABHPA010000186.1 GCA_902168245.1 Candidatus Melainabacteria bacterium | reverse complement strand
ATTCGCCAGAGCCTGGATGTCGTGTTTTTAGCGCGTTATTTATCAGGCACACTGACAATGACGGAAGATGAAAACCTGGATGATCTCCGTTTTTTCAGCCTTGAAGAAGCCCGCTCACTTATGCTCCAACCCGCGTTGATTACCCAAAAGCTCTTATCTGACTGGGAATCCGGCAAGCTGGAAGCCCTCTTGAGCGAGTATGGCCAAAAGACTGGTAGCATTTCCCCTATCTATTTGGGACAATATAGCTAAATCCAATTCATAGACTATATTATGAGATTTTCTATAAACAGACATTATCGGGGATGCTCTACTATTACACGGGTTAAAAGCTGGATCTGCATACTACGGTTCACCTTGATAAAAACACTATTTTCTGGAACGATAACACTCCTCTGAAATTATATGAGCAATTATTATGAATGACTTGTCTAAGTCTCTATTCGGAAGCTTGGAAATAGCTCCTTTTAGCCGTTTTACAGCATTATTGCTTGCTGTGCTTTTTTTAGCTGGGGCTACTATGGCTCCTACAGCGGAGGCACAAATCCAAACGGCTTCCACGCCAAGCATTGATATCCCAGTCTTGGGATCAACCGACCCATCAAAGGGCTATAAACGAAAGAAGGCGACAACACATACCAAGGCAACGGCCCCGGCAAGACCGAGTATTTTTTCAAGTCATTCTTCGTCTTCTTCAAGACTTCAAAACAAATCTGACTTTGGCCTCGGCTGGAAACCAAAGCCACTGGTTGATACAAATCCAAAACCAGTAGTCTCTACAACAACCAAAACACCTACAGCACCTCCTGCACCTAAAATTGACCCGGCCGCAGAAGCATTTTTACGCCCCATGCTTCCCTTCATCAGTGCAGTGGAAGAAAACCTACAAATTCGCCCGTCTCAACAGCAATCCATCCAAAGCCGTTTGAATAACCTTCAGACCGTCCTGTTTGGTGGTGTTATCTATCAAGACCCAAGCGAGTCCCTCTCAAAAATTGCCGAACTCTATCCTCAGGAAGCCCAAAAAAGCAGGCAACAACTTTTAAGCGAACTTCAGAAAAAGACCCTTTCCCCGAAAAGCGTCTTTGTAAACAGCCCAAGTACACAAACCAAAATCGCTGCACCATTCCCACCCAGAAGCGATGCCTCAACACCGGCACCATCGGCATCTAGAGCACCGGCACCCAAGCCCAAAACGTCTTTTTTCAAATCAAAATGGGATGATGAAGACCCCTTTAAAAATGATCCGTTTTTTAATGACTCAGTATCAAGCAACCAACAACCACCCAAACAAAATGCCTTTAAAGCCTTAGGACAAGGGTTGGCAAGCCTCGCCGCAATTGCAGCCCCAGTGGCTGGCAGCTACTATCTGAACAAGTCACTTGGAAACGGGAATGTGAACCAACAGCTGCCGAATTACTCCTACCCATACGGCCCGTATAACTCAGGCCCTTATGGCTATAACCAATACGGTGCCCCTATTTTAAACCCGGCAGGATACCCGCTTGGCACATACTATCAGGATCCATACTCGGGTCGGCTTTTACCCATGAATACCGCCGGGGCAGCTCCCATTATCCGCTCTTACCCGCCATACTCCTATAATAATTATCCATACTCACAACAAAGTATGACGACACGCTTCTAAGCGTTTTTTGATGGCTCACGCACTTTATGCCAAAATATTGCCTAATGAGAGAGCAGTGATTTTAGGCAACGAGGCAGTATGGCAATCCAACCAGATTCTTCCCAACCGCGTAAGCGTATTCTATCCGTATTCGGCACACGGCCAGAGGCCATTAAGATGGCCCCGGTGGTTTTGGCATTAGCAAACCGCCCGGACTTATTCGAAGCGAAAGTATGCGTGACTGCCCAACATCGGCAAATGCTGGATCAGGTACTAAACCTGTTTAAAATCAAACCTGATTATGATCTCGACCTGATGGCGCCTGATCAGGATTTATTCCACATCACGACGCGGGTTTTGACAGGCATGAAGGATGTGCTTGAGGATGCAAAGCCAGACATTGTATTAGTCCATGGCGATACCACCACAACGATGGCAACAAGCCTTGCCGCATTCTATAAGAAAGTACCCGTTGGCCACGTGGAAGCTGGCCTTCGCACCTGGAACAAATATTACCCATTTCCTGAAGAAATCAACCGGGTCGTCACAGATAGCATTTCAACACTTTACTTTGCGCCGACGGAAGGTTCCAGACAGAACTTGCTAAAATGCGGCGTAGCAAGCGACCAGATTTATTTAACGGGTAACACAGTCATCGACGCGTTGTTTTATACCCTGGAAAACACGGCCGAATCAGCAAAAAAATTACCGGTCAAGCTCGATACCACAAAACGCCTTATCCTAGTCACGATGCACCGTCGCGAAAACTTTGGCGAGCCCTTGCAGGAAATCTGCCGCGCGTTAAAGGACATTGTCGTTGGCCACCCTGATGTCGAACTCGTTGTCCCCGTTCACCCTAACCCAAACGTCCGCGAGACGGTCCATCAACTGCTTGGGCCGATTGATCGCGTCCACCTGATTGAACCATTGGATTATGAACCTTTTTGCCACTTGATGAAACAGGCCTATATTATCCTGACTGACTCTGGTGGTATCCAAGAGGAAGCGCCTTCATTGCAAAAGCCAGTCTTGGTACTTCGGGATGAGACAGAACGCCCAGAAGCAGTGGAGATGGGCACTGTAAAACTGGTTGGCCCCCATTACGACAAGATTACCGCCGAAGCGAACGCGCTATTAGATAACAAAGCCTATTATGACGCCATGGCAAAAGCGATTAACCCTTATGGGGATGGAACAGCCGCAGAACGTATTATCCAGGCGCTTGAAGCCTTTTAGTCAAGAACCTTGAAAACCCCCTCTATCCCTTACGGAGATGTGATCACCCCGTAAGGGATTTTGTATTATTGCAAAAAATTGCAGCTAGCAATCTTCCTATTGCAAAAGATTCTCAATTGGTATACTATAAACTTGTCAGTTGAGAATAATTTTCAACTAAGGCCCGTCTAGCCCATTATGGGCCATTGGCCAAACGTTGAGAACAAGTTGGCAGTGTTACCGCGAGTAGGCCTCCAGGTAACACTGCTTTTTCTTTTGTAGAGGGGATAGCTTCTGAGTTTCACGTTTTTCTGGCATAATACGTGAGGATTTTTTATGGTTACTCAATGGAATGTGTTATTCCATTGCTTTTGTTCTGAAATAGAAGAGAGAGACGAATCACGATGCCCGCGTTTACTTTTTCCTCAAAGCTTGAAGCCCGTGCCGATATCGGCGTTTTTGGCGGCTCAGGCTTTTACCAATTCCTAGAGAATGCTGAAAACGTCAAAGTAGAAACCCCTTATGGTTGCCCAAGCTCAGAAGTCATGATCGGCACTATCCATGGCAAACGCGTCGCATTCCTGCCCCGCCATGGCAAAGACCACAGCATTCCACCCCATAAAATCAACTACCGTGCCAACGTTTGGGCAATGAAAGCGCTTGGCTGTAAGCGTGTAATTTCCCCTTGCGCCGCTGGCAGCCTCCAAAAAGAAGTCAAACCGGGTGACTTTGTTATCTGTGACCAGTACGTTGATAGAACCAATAACCGGGCAGACACATTCTTTGACGGCCCATTGGTCACGCACGTCAGCGCTGCGGATCCATACTCTGAAGAGCTTCGCAAACTTGCTATCCAGGCAGGGCAGGATTGCGGCATCACCATCCATAAAACCGGTACCATCGTCGTTATCCAAGGCCCACGCTTCAGCACACGCTCTGAATCCCGTTGGTTCCGCGACCAGGGTTGGGAAGTCATCAACATGACCCAATACCCTGAAGTCCACTTGGTTAAAGAACTGGAAATGGATCCCCTCAACATTTCCCTGATCACCGACTATGACACAGGGGTTGATGGTATTGCCCCAGTCAGCCACCACGAAGTCATTGAAGTCTTCCAACAAAACAACGAAAAGCTCCGTAACTTGTTATTCCGCTTGATTGAGCTTATCCCTACCGGTGATAGCATCTCGCAGGAATTTGCCAATATCCTGGCAACATCGCGTCACGGCTAACCAGTGGTATAAAGAAGCATCCGTATTGTTGGACGAGGTTGAATTATGCACGATGTATTGGTAATACTGCTCCAGGTGATTGACGTCTATAAATGGATTTTATTTGGACGCATTATCTTGTCGTGGTTACCGAATATCAACTGGTACAAACAGCCCTGGGCAACGCTTGAGGCGGTTACTGAGCCTGTATTTGCACCATTTCGCAGGTTAATCCCCCCATTCAACGGTATCGATTTTTCACCCATGATCTTATTCCTGGTGTTGAATATCGTCCAGGATGCCTTGTACCGGCTCGTTGCCCGGTAATATCAAAACACCAATATAAAAATCGTCCCTGTATTTAACGGTACAGGGACGATTTATTTTTTTCCGTTTCTTTAAAAAATGGTTCAATAAACCACTACTGATGGACTTCCGCGTGGGCATCATCGCCCGTGGCTTCTTCTTCACCATCCTGGTGAGAACTCGCCCATTTCACTTTCAGCGCCAACGTATTGAGTACACGGGATTTCGCTGAAAATTCAGTAATGGTCGTCAGGTTGATAAACCAGAGATCAGCCTCGGTACCATCCTCATAATAAGTTTGGACTTCAATTGTCTCAGGCTCAACACTGGCAAGGCGACCGACATAGCTACGGGAAAACGGGCCTTGGCGGACACAGACGAATTGGTTGATATAGGGAAGCAGCTTTTTGTACAAGGACGTAAGCTCCTGCGGTTGATGAGGATTTGTACAAGAATAATATAGCATTTCTACACCACTCATGCCTGTTAAGGCATTCAGCAACAATGACACAGTGATTGGAACGTCCAGTTTTAAAGGAAACACCGTTAAGAAGCGATTGACGTTCAAAGGGCAATATTGTTCACCCTAGCTAGAGACCGAGACATTGTATGGATTCGATGCGCCAGGTAATTGTAGAGACTGCTTATCACGATCAGCCTTAACGTGGGCAAAGTTCGGTTTACTTAAAACGATTGGCACACCCACATCAAAGCTCTGGAAGAAAAAAAAGTGCTAGCTGACTGTTTTGGTAATGGCAACTATCCAGTCACCTTCTGATGTTAAGAAATATTATATGACATGACTGCGTTTTAAGCCAGCTCCTGAATAAAGCAAGCCGAAGCATGTAAACGACAATTCATTAGAATCACGTACTTAAGGATAAGATTGGCCATTAGAGGACATGCAATTACCCTGCTTTATGTTACCCTTAAATAGTGAGCACTTGGGGCTTAGGGCTGGTTCCATACCGTAAAAGCCCAATGTTCTTTATTATCCGAGGCATCCTCTTCATTTATCCACGTAGGAAAGGGTAATCTTCATGGCAACGACTGTTGGAAAGAAACCAAAAGCAAAGCAAGCTTGGCTTCCAATTGTGGGGTGCCAGTCTGAAAAGGATGCGAATGATCTAAATCAGGCTATCAAGGATGCCTTATCATCTCTCGGAAAAGAAGATCTAAGTCTGATTGTCCACGGCAGCAGCTTCCCCAGCCTTCCAGGTTGGGACACAGGCTTTGGCTCACCCTATGGTGAAGCGGCCAAACAATTGATCAGCTACCTCAAAACATTTGGCTTTAACAGCATCCAGCTTGGGCCTGGCGGCAAAACCAAGTTCATTGACTCTTCACCTTATGTGAGCACCACCTTCTCAGGTAATCCTTTGTTCATTGATTTACATCAACTGGTAGAAGAGAGCTTATTGAAAGAATGCACCGTTGAATCGATATGCCATAATAACCCCTCCCTGGAAGAGGCTGGACAAAAACACCGTACAGCATATGAATATATTTACCAGCAGCAATCTGATGCATTGAAGCAGGCCTACGGTAATTTTGAAAAACTCAATGACACTAAACTGAAAACCGAGTTCGAAAAATTCTGCAAAAGCAATCAACATTGGCTTGAAAATGACGCCCTCTATGAAGCATTAAGCGAGATCCACCAGAATGATTACTGGCCTAACTGGTCAAGTGATTTGGATAAACGGCTTTTAAACCCACATTCCGAAAGCGAGCAACAACAAGCAAAGACTCGTGTTGAGGAAATTCAAAAAAGCCAGAAAGGCATCATTCAACAATACAAGTTTGAGCAATGGCTGCTGGATCGCCAGAAAAAGAGCTTCCTAAGCTGGGTTAAAGAACAAGGCGTATTACTGATTGCTGATCGGCAAGTCGGTTTCTCAGAACGTGATGTGTGGGCATACCAAACACTCTTTTTACAAGGTTGGAGCTTGGGTGCTCCTCCAGACTATTTTTCCAAGGATGGGCAAGCCTGGGCAATGCCAATGCTTAACCCTGAACTCATTTTCAATGAAGACGGATCCCTTGGCCCTGCCGGCGATTTCCTGAAAGCCATTTTTGATAAAACTTTCTCCGAAAATCCTGGCGGTGTCCGAATTGACCATATCATCGGATTAATTGACCCTTGGGTTTATCCCACCAAAAAACACCCAAAAGCAGAAGATGGCGCAGGCAGGTTATTCTCTTCACCTGAGCATCCTGACTTGGCTAAATTCAGCAAAATTAATGGCGATCAATTAAACCACTCCTTTGAATCATTCCACGAAGAGCGGGTTCAACACCTGAGCGATGACAATGTTAAGCATTACGGCCAAATTATCCAATTGGTATTGGATTGTGCCAAAACGCATGCTGTCCCATTGAATTCGATTATCTGCGAAGACCTTGGCACATTGACAGCCCCTGTAAAGGCTGTTTTGGAAAATTTTGCGTTGAGTGGGATTCGCGTTACCCAGTTTGTGGAACCTGAAAAAGACGACCATCTCTACCGTGGGAAAAACAGTGCCGTAAAGCACTGGATGATGGCAGGCTCCCATGACAACGAGCCGCTTTACCGATGGATTAAAAGCCTATATTCCGAGAACCGGCAACATAGCCATGTGGCGCAATTAAAGCAGGATTTACAATCCCCTGGCAGTCTTGCCTCAACGTTCGAACTCCCCTTCGGCACGATGCCTCATGACTCAAAAGCATTTCTGCTGGCCAAATATGCAGAATTATTCGCAAGCCCTTCCAAACATATCCAAATCTTCTTCAGTGACTTTTTCGGCATCGACGGCTTATATAACCGTCCTGGCAGAGGCGGCAAAAAGAACTGGTC
>CABHPA010000185.1 GCA_902168245.1 Candidatus Melainabacteria bacterium | reverse complement strand
TATCCGGGGTGTTGGTCAGCACCAGGTTGCGTCGCCGAACGGTGTCCAGATCGATGCGATCCAGCCCCACCCCGTAGCTGGCGATGATTTCCAGGTTCGGCAGGCTTTCCAGCAAGGCGGCATCCGCGCCATGCACAAAACTCGTCACCAGCGCCCGAATATTCCCGCCAATCGCCGCAATGCCCTCGCCCGACTCCTGCAACGCCCAAAGTTTATGAACTTGGAACGTGGATTCCAGCGCATCCATGAGTGCGGGCAATAGCGGCCCCACCACCAGGATTTCAATTTGCGAAAAAGACGACATGCGACCCCATCCAACGTGAAATAACACTGGGCACCCTAGGCTGATGCCCGCTTGCCATATTCCTTCAGCAACCCGCCCGTTGTCAATCGCCCGCACCTTGGCATGCAAACCGAAAAAACATGGCAAAACAGCTTGGGAAGACGGTTTCTCGCCTGCATTGCCGGAGATTCTGCCCACAGGGGCTATCGCAGGTTATCTATAATAGTCGGCTGCGGCCAGAAGCAAGCCTGGCATGTATGTTCTCCCCGCAAAAACGCACCACACTGTCTTTCTGAAGGCAAAAAGACGCTTCTGGCGAGAGCGTAACATACCAAGGAGGCAATGGCGAAACGCGCGCCCATTTGCCATATAGGTTGAGATTTTGCTGGATTTTAACCGCAAACAGTTTGCGACCCTTTATCCACTTCCGGTTTTAGGTTACCAGAACAACGGCCAGTGTCGGATTCAACCTATAGCAAGAATTTATATATCTTTTCAATCAAAATTCGGTTGATTCTTGGAAACGATTCAGATAAATTAACATTTTACGCATCTGAGTGGTGCAACCTGTTTAATTAGGTTCTAATCTTTTTGCTTTATTTTCAGGTACAACCTGATAGCTATTAAGGCCTGTGTTCATCTCTCAATTTAAAACACTTGAAATAGGGACTTTAAAATGTCGTATCTAACTTTCCCATTCTCTCCGGTCAATTGCACACAGAAAAATCGCTCTGTCCTTCTGAACCAATCGAGTTTAAGATTCAACGGCGGAAAATCACCTATCACGACCAAAAGTTTTGATACGGATGACAATTGGGCAAGAGCATATACCCAAGGGATTAGCCAAGATACTTTTAGACTTCCGTATTCGGATGATAAAATTCTCCTTGCTGGCCCACAGAACGAAATACATCGACGGAATGCGACATTTCCACTCCAGCAAATTGGCAACATCTGGGCCAGCCTCACACGCACAAATAAGCCACCCAAGAGGAAATTCTCAGAAGGAACTGAGCCGTTGCCAGAACCGCTCTCCCCAACCAGTACAAAATCAGCGCCAACGCTTACCAGGTCACGGAATATAAAACGTGGCAAGTCTCGTTCTCCAGTTGACCTTCCAACGCGCAGTGCAAAATCAGCGCCAACCACTCCTACCAGAAGAGGGAAACAAGAAGCTGACAGCTCCCCCAATCGTTTCTTTCCCTTTCCGACTCTGTTCAGATTACCCAAGACAAGGGCTGAGTACAAAGCCCCAATATACAACGTAGAACTCCCTAACCAAATATTGGTTGTTGACAGAAACGGTAAGCAGGTAGGAGTGATGCCGGACTCCGCAAGCGACACCAGCACCGATTCTTCCAGTTCTTCTATTTACCTGGGCGATGAGGGCTACCATGCTTTAGCCTTGGCTATGCAGCAGCAGGATTCTGATTTTAGATATGGGGATCCACTATATATTAAGGAAGAAGACTTAGCAGCCTTACAGGCTAACCAAAGCAGTGGAAATAAACCTGGCAAAACATCTACTTCCAATCATCGTTTCAGTATGAGTTCTGAAGATGAGCAATCTTTTGTCGACGCTATACGAAAGGTCGATCCTGACTTTACCCTTGGTAGCCCTTCTTCTTCTTCGAAGACGAAGCCAACACCGCCTTCTCCCCTAAGGCACACAACTCAAAAATCTGGCGACCTTAGAAGCAAGGTTACGCCAGCTCTACTTGCCCGTTATGAAGAATTAAGACAAGCAGCAACCCAAAAGACAACAACAGCGCTACAATCTGAACCAGATAAAGCAACCACTACTAGGAAAAATGCGCTCGCCTTGCTTACAAAACGGGCTAACGAACGTGCGCAACAAGAACATCCCCTGAAACGAGAATCGTCAGAATCCATCATTGGAGGCTAACGTATAGCTTACATCGGCTTATTCTGGCCTTATTGAAGAGTAATTAGTCAATTCTAGCGAAGCAAAAGACGATTGACTTGATCGGTCTAAAATCAAAAAAAGCCTGACCACAAAGCCGGGCTTTTTTATTTGCTGCCACGTGGCCTCATTGGCAATGCAAGTGTCATCTTTATCTCCAAAGCCAAGACGGGCCGATGCATAGAGAAAGAAAACAAAAACTCTTTATATTTACCCAACCAACACCCTTGGAAAAAATTTGGAGGCGGCACCCAGATTCGAACTGGGGGTGAGAGTTTTGCAGACTCCTGCCTTACCACTTGGCCATGCCGCCTTATCGACGTTCAGCATAGGGCGAACGGGCCTAAAAATCAAGAGCGAAACTTCATAAAATCCACTGATCCGATTTAGTCCAATCATCATCAATATCCCCAGGGAAAGCATCCCGCCAAGCCAAAGCAAAGGCCCAACCGGCGGGTAATCCCAGCCATCAGGCCTTTGCGAAAAACAGGTCAACCAGCCGTTAGGGGCTACCCACCGGGGCTTTGGCTGGGGCGTCATCCAGAATGGCGATGCCGGGCAGCGTCTTGCCTTCCAGAAACTCCAGGCTGGCCCCGCCGCCGGTGCTGACATGCGTAAAGCAGGCAGGGGCAAAATGGAACTGCTCCAGGGCCGCAACGGTATCCCCGCCGCCCAGAATGCTTTTGCACTTGCCTGCGCCAGTTAGATCCGCGAGCGCCTGAGCCACTTCGCGGGTGCCGTCCGCAAAGCGGGGAAATTCAAACACGCCCAGCGGCCCGTTCCACAAAACCAGTGGGCTATCCGCCAAAATGGCCTTGAGCCGGGCAATGGACTTGGAGCCGATATCCAGCCCCATCCAGCCGTCGGGAATTTGCTCGGCGTTTACTACCTTGCTTTGGGCGTCAGCGGCAAACCGATCGGCTATCACAATATCCTCCGGCAGCACCAGGGACACGGAACCACCAGATTGGGCCTTATCCAGCAGCATGCGGGCGGTTTCCACATATTCATCCTCCACCAGGGAACTGCCCACCGGGTATCCTTGCGCTTTCAGGAAGGTAAAAATCATGCCGCCACCAATCACCAAATGGCGTACCTTGGGCAGCAAGTTTTCCAGCACCGTAATTTTGGTGGAAATCTTGCTGCCGCCAATAATCGCCGTCAGCGGCTCCGGGCTGTTCAGCACGATAGACAGGGCGTTGATTTCCTTTTCCATCAGGAAACCCGCTACCTTGGGACTGAGGTGATGCGCCACGCCTTCCGTGGAGGCATGCGCCCGGTGGGCCGTACCAAAGGCGTCATTCACGTACACATCGCCCAGCATGGCCAACTGCCGCGATAATTCAGGATCATTTTTTTCTTCGCCCGCGTAAAAGCGCATGTTTTCCAGCAGCAGGATTTCGCCCGGCTTCAGGCTTTCGACATCTTTGGCGGCCACGGCCAAATCGGCCTGCCCGGAGAAGCACACGGTCACGCCGCTCAGCAATTCACCCAGCCGTTTGGCTACGGGGGCCAGTGAAAATTCCGGCGAGGGTTTGCCCTTGGGACGGCCCAAATGACTCATCACGATCACGGCGGCCCCATGCTCCGCCAGGTAGCGCAAGGTGGGCAATGCTTCCCGAATGCGGGTATCGTCCGTAATTTGGCCCTGCACGTTTAGCGGCACATTAAAGTCTTCCCGCACCAGGGCGCGTTTACCCTGCCAGTCCTGAATATCGCGAATGGTCTTTTTCATATATTTCAACCCTCTCCTTTGCTTGATCCAATTGGTGATGGACGCATTTTAACCAGAAATCGCCCCCCGAACCAGCGGCATGATCCGATCCGACTGGCCGCAAGGCTGCTTGTTCGGTATCGATATCCAGTGGATTTATCATCAAAATCCAAAAAATGGTTTTTATGCAAAAACAGGGCAGAATTGGGTGAAATCAGGGGATGGACAGGCATGTCGTTTAATATCAACGGAGGCTCGCCGCCGGAACATTCATACACGCATGGCAAACACCATGGCGGGGAGGAACACGCCAACCCGTTCGCCAAGCAATTGCTCGGCCCCCGGGGGTGGGATCAGGAAACCAACGATCAGATTGCGTTTTCCAGCTTCCCCGCCAAGGAGCGGGAGCCGTTCAGCATTCAGCGGGCGGGCAAGGAATTTTTAAAGGGTGTGGCGCATCCTTTCAAACTGATGCTGCAACACCCGTTTCTCACGCTGGGCGCGCTGGCTGGCACCATCGCCCTGCTGAGCGCCGCGCCCATTACGCTGCCCCTGATGATCATCGGCGGGTTAGGCTTCAGCGCCTTCCAACTCGCCAAAGGCGGCATTAAAGCTTACAGCGCCTACCAGAAAGGCAATTTTGAGGAAGCGGAAAAAGCGTTCGCGGATATCGGCGAAGGGACCCTGGGGCTGGTTTCCAGCCTGTTCGGCTTCCGTTCATCCGCCGCCATCGCCGCCGAAGCCAGAACGACCGGCGCGGCGTTGAAAGAAGCCACCACCCAGGCAGAACGACTGGACGCCTTCCAGCAGGGAATAGACGCCGCTTCCGCCGCCAAGTACGGCAGCCGGGGCAACGCGCTGAACGAGCATTTCAACCTGGTTACCAGCGCGGAGGGCTGGCGGGCCATTGGCGCGCAATTCAAGCCCGGCACCCTGTTCGGGAATATCCGGCAACAATGGAACAGCCTGATTGGCCGGTTCAAAGCGCCGCCAGCGCCGGATGTCGACAAGATTACCCGGGAGGTGCAGGCGTTTCAGGAGATTCCCGATCACCGGATGCCCAGGGTATTAACCACTGAAACATCGTCTAACGGCACCGCCGCCTTCTACGAGTCTCGTGGCAAAACGGTCAACGTGACCACCAATTACCTGGAAATCTTCAAAAGCACCCAAAAACAGGCGCTGGAAAGTATGCAGCACATTCCCCCCCAAACCAGGGAAAAATCCATGGCCTTGATTGAACGGACAATCGACCAGTTGCCCAGCCCGCTGCAAAACCTGATTGCCAACTGGATGCGCAATAAAACGGACATTGAAAACGTGCTAGCCCATGAAATCCGGCATTCCCAGCAGCATAGACTAATTGAAAACCTGTCCGCCCGGCAGGTCGAACAACTTCTGGACGCCCAGTTCGAAGAAGAGGCCGCTGAGATCACCAAAATAGCCAAACAATTCGACATCAATCAGGAAGAATTGATACAGTCCGCCAAGACGGAAATCCGAAAAAATACGACCGGCTCGCTCAAATTATCCGAAACCGACGCCACCGGCAAAGCGTTTGAGGAGGGTAAGCGCGCGTTTCTGGACTTTGCCCAGGGGCTTTCCGATAATGCCAAGCGTATCATGGATCCCACCAAATTAAAGGATTATATTGCCACCCCGATTGAAGTGGACGCCCGAAGGGCAGGCGCCCGGTTCGCCGCGCGAGACGCGTTTGAAAAATTGGATGCGGGAGCCGAAGGGTTGTCCAATCCGCTGTTGGCCCGCACCATTCGCAACCGGCTGATTGAGGATCGTCTGAACGATATCCTCATTCAAATCGGCAAGCTGAAAAAGGCCAAAGCGCCCGAAGGCGACATTCAGGCGCTGGAGGAGGAAATAAAACTGCTGTGCGGGCTACCGGGTTCCCGTTCCATAACCGCCACCTTACTAAAAGGCGAAGCCCGCTTAAAGGATATGAATGAACACCCGAACACTCTGGGCCGCAAAATCCAGCGGGCCACGTACAGGCTAATCGGGATGGGATTGCGGCCTTTTATCGACAAAAAGCAGTCCCAGCCCAAGGCAACCGGGTAAAACAAGTCCCCGGCAATGGTCGGGGCAGTCAGCCGGAGGAGTCAGGGAAAATCTCGCTTAACCCAGCATTTCCTTGACTAGGCTGTTCACCATTTCGGGGTTGGCGGAGCCTTTGGTCTCCTTCATCACCTGGCCCACGAAGAAGCCGAACAGCTTGTCTTTGCCGCCCCGGTAATCTTCCACGTTCTTGGGGTTGGCGTCCATTACCTTTTGAATCACCGCACGAATCGCGCCGTCATCGGTAATCTGCACCAGTCCTTTTTCGGCCACCAGCTTTTCAGGCGCACCGCCTTCCGCCAGCAGATCGGGCAGCAGTTTTTTGGCCATGGCGGAACTGATGGTGCCTTTGTCCACCAGATGCACCAGCTCGGCCAGCGCAGTAGGGGTCAGCTTGGTTTCAAAAATAGAAAGCTTGTTGGCTTTCAGGTAGCCGGTAATATCGCCCTGAATCCAGTTGGAGAGCGCCTTGTAGTTATCGGTATGCTCGGAGGCCAGCTCAAAGAAGTCGCCCATTTCCTTGAATTCCACCATCACGCCCGCATCGTATTCGGTCAGGCCAAAGCCCTTCACCAGGCGCTCAAACCGCTGATGCGGCAATTCAGGCAAGGTCTGGCGAATATGATCCACCTGCTCGCGGGAAATCGCTAGCGGGCGCAAATCGGGATCGGGGAAGTAGCGGTAATCGTGGGCTTCCTCTTTGCTGCGCATGGTTTTGGTGGTTTGGGTGGCCTCATCCCACAGGCGGGATTCCTGGGTCACCCGGCCGCCGGATTCGATCAGCTCGGTCTGACGGGCCACTTCGGATTCAATCGCCCGTTGCACGGAACGGAAGCTGTTCATGTTCTTGATTTCGGTCTTGGTGCCGTATTCGGTCGCTCCCACCAGGCGAATGCTCACGTTGGCGTCGCAACGCATAGAACCTTCTTCCAGGTTGCCATCGCACACGTCCAGGTAGCGCACAATGTTGCGGATCTGCTGCATATACTCACGGGCTTCCTCGGCGGAACGAATATCCGGCTCGGACACGATTTCCACCAGCGGCGCACCGGCCCGGTTCAGGTCTACCAAGCTATAATCGGAACCCGCCAGGCCCACGGCCCCGGCATGCACCAGCTTACCGGCGTCCTCTTCCAGGTGGGCGCGCAAAATACGCACCTTGCGGCCGTTGGACAGCACCATGTTGCCATGTTCGCAAATGGGGTAATCGTACTGGGAAATCTGGTAGCCCTTCGGCAAATCGGGGTAAAAATACTGCTTGCGGTCGAACTTGGTCACTTCCGCAATGTTGCAATTGAGCGCCAGACCCAGCTTGATGGCGTATTCCACGGCCCGCTCGTTCAGCACCGGCAACGCGCCCGGCAAGCCCAGGCAGGGGGTGTTGATGTTGATGTTCGGCTCGTCGCCAAAGGCATTGGGGCTGGGATCGAACAGCTTGGAATCGGTTTTGAGCTGGACATGCACTTCCAGGCCGATAACGGTTTCGTATTGGGTTTGCGGTGCGGCGGTTGCCATAGTTCTAAAGCCTCTTTTGGTCAGGTTTCCCGAAATGCTACCCATTATAGCCGGGACAAAGCCCGACGCAAAACAAAAAGGCAAAGATTGACTCACAAACCGCAGTTCCTAATCTTTCCCACCCAATGCGCAGCGATTGTGAATTTCAGGTATTTAAGTTTTTTGGAATCAGGTCGATAATCAACCATGTTGACCCTCCATAATTATAAAGCCTGCCTTGACAATGACAGACAGTAAGCCGAGGGGCTTTACCCTATCCGAACTGCTCATTTGCTTAGCCATTTTGGGTCTGATTGCAGTATTCACAATCCCAAAGCTCCTTCTGGCGCAACAGGATGAGACTTATAACGCCAAGGCCAAAGAAGCCATTTCAATGGTTTCCGGCGCATATTCTTACATGCAGGCAAACAGCCTGGTCTCCGCAGGGACTTATCCCTATGATTTATTCAATTACATGAACTATGTGGCATCCGATACCAGCACGGTCATCGATAACACCTATACCAACGCAACCACCTTAACCTGCAGCCCAACCAACCCTTGCATTCGCTTACATAACGGCGCCATTCTGTTTTCCGCCAGTAATAATTTCGGGGCCACCGCCACCACGCAGGTCATATGGTTCAATCTGGATCCGGACGGGCAGGCAACCTCTGCCGGTACAACGGACGGGCCGGGCAAATCCTTTAAATTCGCGGTGTACTATGGCGGACGCATTTCAAGCCGGGATGAGATTTTGGCGGGCAGTAAAAATGGCACGACAACCTACAACCCGGCTTCTCCGCCTGTCAACCCGCCATGGTTCCACTGGTAAGCCCCAAGCCCATCCTTCAACAACGATATGCAGGGTATAATAAGGCTGATCCGAAAATCAGGGGAAAGGAAACCATTACGGGCATGAACGACCGGACTCAGGCAGGGGAGCAATCCCAACAGGGAAGCGCCAGCCCTTCTACGCCACAACCGGAGGAAAGCCTGCAAAACGACCCGCCCTGCTACAACCCAATGGACGGGTTCCAGGCCGATGATCGGTTTGAGCATGCTCAGGACAGGCAGGAACCCTTGCCTTCCCTGAAGCCGTTGCCCGCCCCACCGGAACAGCAGCCTTTCTACCGGCGCAATCCGGTCACTCTGGCCTTTGCCCTATTGTTAGTCGCCTTTTACGGACTGACCAGTTTCCCCAACGGGTTTGAGTCCCCAACCCGGCTGGCGCTAGGCCTGGGCGCGTTTTACGGCCCCGCCGTGCAGGACGGCCAATGGTGGCGCTTTATTACCGCCACGTTAATGCACGGATACCCCGGCCACCTGTTCAACAACGTGGTGGGCATCCTCATCTTCGGTAACCTGCTGGAGCCGGTCATCGGCCACTTCCGGCTGATCGGGCTGTACTGGGTGGCCGCCGTCAGCGGGCTGGCGCTGGTGTACTGGCTGCAACCCAACGTCCCCACGCTGGGCGCTTCCACCATCGATTACGGCCTGATCGGCGCTTACCTCACGCTGATATTGCTGCTGCGCTACCAGTATGATCGCAGCGCCTTTATCCGGGAATTCCGGGGCGCAATCCTGTTTGTGCTGATGTTTGTGGCCTGGAACTGGCTGGAAAGCGCCACCGTAAGCCTGTGGGGGCATGTGGGCGGATTACTGGGCGGTACTGCCTATGGCTTGCTGATTTGGATGAACCGGGCCAAAGCCAAGCAATCTACGGTAGGTTAACTACCAGAGCGCCAAGCCAGTTGCCGCATCAGGGCAGCGAGACAGCTCATCGGAGGCGGTTTCGCCTTTCAGCTCAAAAATAGAGAATTCCGCCGCGAACACGGACACGGTGCCTGGCCACAAATGGCCGCCCCATGCCTGATACTCGGCATCGGACAGCACAATATGCAAGTGAGCGAAGGGCTTTCCATCCTTCAGAGAGATATTGCCGCCACAACTCACAATCTCATACTCTCCGTGCAAGGGCCGGTGGAAATACTGGTGTTTTTCCTGGTCGTAATAGCTGATGGTAGCCCGATCCAGCGCGCCCAGCAGGTTCACCCAACCGGCCTTGATGCCTTTTTCGGCGCAAAAAGCCTCCAGAGAGTTAATAATATCCGCACCTTTTTCCAGGCGGCCCATCCACACGGTTTCCGGCTTAAACGCCTTCACGGTCTTAATCATCGGACTCCCTCCACCTGCCCTTTTTGCAAGGGGTATTCAACAATTCACCTTTTATTATGCCATCTGACATCCCCCAAGCGCAGCAATGCCGCAAAAAACATGCGCATCTTGCCCAAATGCCCTTCTCCTGCTATTGTTGGGTGGAAATTCACTGGCAATTCCTCAAAGATCAGGATTTCCAACAGGCGCCTCACCCTCGCCCCGGCATCCCCAGAACCCGGTTTTTGTACCCGAACCGTACCGTTCCCAGTCAAGGAGCCCAATCGTGTCACCCAATAGCGATTCCCCGATTATCGTCCAGAAATTTGGCGGCAGTTCCGTCGCGGACGCCGAAAAAATCAAGAATGTGGCCCGCATTATCGTGAACACCTACGACAAGGGCTACCGAACCGTGGCCGTCATTTCCGCCATGGGCGACTCCACCGATGATTTGGTGGCGCTGGCGGGCAACCTGTGCCGCAACCCCGGCGGACGCGAATACGACGCCCTGCTGGCCACCGGGGAAATGGTTTCCGTAGCCGCCGTCGCCCTGGCCATTAACGAAATGGGCTACAAGGCCGTCAGCATGAACGGCCAGCAGGCGGGCATCCACACCGAAGACCTGCACAACCGGGCCAGGATTCTGGAAATCAAGACCGAGAACCTGATTAACCACCTGAACGACGGGTATATTGTCCTAGTCACCGGGTTCCAGGGCATTAACAGCAAGGGCGACTTCACTACACTGGGCCGTGGCGGCTCCGATACTTCCGCCGTAGCCTTGACTGGCGCGTTAAACGCCGAGCGTTGCGACATTTACACCGACGTGCGCGGGGTTTACTCCACGGATCCGCGCGTGGTGCCGCAAGCCATTAAAATCGACCAGATTTCCTATATTGAAATGATGGAGCTGGCCCGCGTCGGGGCGCAAGTCCTCCATCCCCGCGCCGTGGAGCTTGCCCGGCAAGGGAATATCAAGCTTTGCAAGCGCAGTACATTTGACCTGGAGGATCCCGGAACCATGATGATTGGAGAAGTAACCGCAGATCGCAACAACGCGGTGACCGGCATCGCATGCGACAACAGCCAGGCCCGTTTCGCCGTGGAAGGTTGCCCCGATCGCCCCGGTATCGCCGCCGAGATTTTCGGCAGCCTGGCCAACGAAAACATCAGCGTGGATATGATTATCCAGTCGCTCGGCCGCAAGGAAGGCACCAACGATATCGCCTTCACCGTGGGCAGCACCGACGCCTACGATGCCATGCGCGTTCTGGAAGCGGTCAAGGACAAAATCGGCGCCGAAAGCATTACCAGCGACGTTGAAATCTCCAAGGTCAGCATTGTGGGCGCGGGCATGATTGACCGCCCCGGCATCGCCGCCGACATGTTCGAGGCGCTGGCCGAGGAAGGCATCAACATCAAGATGATTTCCACCTCCGAAATCAAGATTAGCTGCCTGGTGGAAAAAGACCAGGGGCATGACGCGGTGCGCGGCATCCACAAGAAATTCTTCCCCCACGCCCATGCCACGGAAGACGTGCTGGTGAATGAAAAGGTTGGTTACTAAAATCTGGTTCCCAACCCCGAACCATGCTAAGGTTTTGTCAGGCTCTCCGTTTGGGGAGCCTGATTCACATTTTCCGTGGAATGTTTTTATAGACAATGGCTGCATTGAGCGTATTGCGTGGATTCCTCTGGATGCCGGGCGGGATCGCCGGGTTTTCGTCCACCTGCGCCCTGTTGCTGTTGACGCTCGTATCCAGTCGCCAAAGCATTCCTTCATCCCCCTCACAAAACAGCGCCACCCGCTCCATCACCAAGGTTGGCATTCCGGGGCGGTTACAAAAACTGGGATGGGTCTTTGTGCGGCTTATTCAGGATATCTTCGCGCCGCCTCAAATCCCGCAGGCGCTTCCACAAGATTTTCCGTGGCAAGTACGCAAAGCCCGCTTTTGGGAATTGATAGACGTGACCCATTTCGATCATCTGTCGTTTCCCAAGGACAACCATAAGCTGGATACCTTTTTTTATCTACTTAAAATGAAACTGGCGGGAGGCGCCTCCATTTTTACCGTGCGAGATCCCAAGGCGGCCAATCGGCTAATCGGCACGGTATACCTGCGCCCTTTACGCCAGCCGGGTGTGGGTTTTATCAGCAACGTCGCCGTTCATGAAAACTACCGCAGGCAAGGCATCGCCGAATTTATGATGCTGAAGCTGGTCCAGCCCGAAGTGCGAAAAATGGGCTTTAATCGACTGGTTTTAAACGTGGTCAGCAATTCCTTCGTGCAGTGCTTTTACGAGAAACTGGATTTCAAGCTATATCAGGGTAATCAGTTTGAAATCCACATTCCCAACGGAGAATCTCCTATGGATATGAATTTGGTTTAATGGCTCGTTTTGCAAAGTCTATGGTCAGGCTTGGCATTGCTTTCCTTGAATTCATTTATCTCTTGATTTGGCCGCCGCTTTTTTACCAAAAGCATGCCGAAAAAAGGCAGATGACAATCGTTTTAGGGTTCTGGCTATGGTCGGTCATTTTCTTTGTCACTTTAGTCAATATGAAAGTCTTTTTTGGACAATTAACCCCAAATGAGCATCCCTGGCGCGCATTTGATTGTTTTTATTTGATTTTCCAAGTCCCGATTGTCGTTTTGCTTTTTATCGGTACGCTAATGGGCTTAATCCGTTGGGGATTGTCTTTTGCAAATCTGACCCTCTCAAACAAAGATCTCTTTTTATTAGCCACAGCCCCTTTCTTTTTCAGCACCATTTTCTGCAATATGGCAACCAATGCACTTTATACGAATAACCAATATACTCATTACTTTTTCATACTGGAGCCTCTCATTCGGCTCCTTTCGCCTATTTATAATGCTCTGCTGCTATGGATAGGAATTAAAACCCTTTTAAAAATCAAATGGAAAGAAGCCATACTGAGCGCAACTTTTGCAACCATATTCCTCGGAATCCTGTTTTGCTTCAACCTGGTCAATTTTTTATCCGTTAATCTTGAACTTTCAAAAGCAAAATCAGACCCGGAATTGCAGCGATATTACAACTCTCATTGTCATATTGACTACACGTGGTGTACCTCCCATTAAGCCCATACAGCTAATTTTTACGTTTGTGCGGATGCGGGCTACGATTGCCCCATACATGCCGCTCACCAGGAGCAACTGAAAAAGCGGTAAGGAATGTGTTTTCCTTGCCGCTTTTTATAAAGAGATTAGATTTTATGTCTACCGAGCGGAAGCTTTGCCGGTCGCCAGGCTCAAACGAACCAGGGCGCGCGCCAAGGCCTGCTGCGCCAACGCCACATCATGATGATCAGTCAACTTATGCAATTCAGCCTGGGCGCGATCTTTCGCCAATTGGGCGCGTACCGCGTCAATTTCGGTATTCAACTCAGCGGCGTCGGAAAGCACGGTCACACTCTTACCATCGGTGCTGAGCAGACCACCCATTACCGCCAGCGGCTTCTTCTGGCCGTCTTTCAGGTAGCTCATCACGCCGATTTCCAAGGGGGTCACCACCGGCACATGATGGGGCAATATGCCCATCATGCCGTCAATGGTTTTACCGTAAACGGCCTCAACTTCTTCCTCGACGACCACGCGCTCAGGGGTCACGATTTTCAGTTTCATCGCGTCAAACTCCTTGCGCTTACACGCCAGCTTTCATTTTTTCGGCTTTTTCGCGGGCTTCTTCAATGCTGCCCACCATGTAGAAGGCTTGCTCCGGCAGATCGTCATGCTGCCCTTCCAGAATTTCCTTGAAACCGCGAATGCTGTCTTCCAGCTTTACGTACTTGCCGGAAATACCAGTAAAGGTTTCGGCTACGAAGAAGGGCTGGCTCAGGAAGCGCTGAATCTTACGGGCGCGGGACACGGTCTGTTTGTCATCATCCGACAATTCATCCATACCCAGAATGGCGATAATATCCTGCAATTCCTTGTAACGTTGCAGGGTCGCCTGAACGTCACGAGCCACCCGGTAATGCTCTTCACCCACAATCAGGGGATCCAGCGCACGGGAAGTGGAACCCAGCGGATCCACAGCGGGATAAATACCCAATTCCGCAATCTGACGGGACAATACGGTGGTCGCATCCAAGTGACCGAAGGTGGTTGCCGGGGCGGGGTCAGTCAAGTCATCCGCCGGTACGTATACAGCCTGAATGGAGGTAATGGAACCATCCTTGGTGGAAGTAATCCGCTCTTGCAGTTCACCCATTTCGGTCGCCAGGGTGGGCTGATAGCCTACAGCGCTAGGCATCCGGCCCAAGAGCGCAGATACTTCGGAACCGGCCTGGGTGAAGCGGAAGATGTTATCCACGAACAGCAACACGTCCTGCTTGGCCACGTCACGGAAGTACTCGGCGACGGTCAAAGCGGACAGGGCCACCCGCAGACGGGCTCCCGGCGGCTCGTTCATCTGGCCGTAAATCAGGGCTACCTTGCTCAGTACGCCCGCTTCCTTGAATTCGTGATACAAGTCGTTCCCTTCGCGGGTACGCTCGCCAACGCCGCCGAACACGGATACGCCGCCGTGCTGCTGGGCGATGTTGTTGATCAATTCCTGAATGATAACGGTCTTGCCAACGCCTGCGCCGCCAAACAGACCAACTTTGCCGCCTTTGGAGTAAGGGGCCAGCAAGTCGACAACTTTAATCCCGGTTTCAAAAATCTCAATATCGGTAGTCCGCTGGGTCAGGGTCGGCGCCTGGCGGTGAATGGGCCAATGCACATCGGCATTCACAGGGCCAGCTTCATCCACCGGATCGCCCAATACGTTCAGAATGCGGCCCAGGGTGGGGTTACCGACCGGAACGCTGATAGGCGCGCCAGTATTGATAACTTTCATGCCGCGCACCAGACCTTCGCTGCTATCCATCGCAACGGAGCGAACCCGGTTGTCACCCAACAGCGACTGGACTTCAGTCACCAGGGAAATGGGGTTGCCTTTGGCGTCTTTGTCTTCGATGCGCAAGGCGTTGTAAATCTCGGGCAGCTCGCCGGACGGGAACTCAACGTCCACAACGGGGCCGATGATCTGTGTAATGACACCGGTGGAAGTCTTTTCAGCAACAGCCATGAATGTCTCCTGTTTAATCGCTTGGGGATACGTCTGATAAAAATTTGAAACTTGCCTGCACCTGGAACCGGACGTCTTGAAAGAAGAAAAGTACGACCCGAATCCGTCGACTGGAGCCTGCTAACCGGCCCGAAGGGCTTGGAGGCCGCAGGGTGTACCATTAGTCAGTTCTGCATTCTAGTCAAGGATACACAAGCCTTATATTGCCATAAAAAACCTTTTCGTCAAATGGTCGGCACCCGCTTGGGCTTTTTTGGCCTTTGGGACTGGATACCCTTTCACCCGATGCCCTATAATAGGCCTACACGAGTTAGAGGCAAACCAGGGAACCCAACCGCCATGCTCCAAAAAACGATTTTCGCCGCTTGCAAAGCTCAACCGCAAACCAGGTTACTTCAAACAGGGCTGCTCACGCTACTGGCGGCCTCGCTGTGCGGCGCTCCCGCCTTTTCACAAAATCTGGCGCCTACGCCGCATGAGCCGATGGGTACGCCGTCCGCCTCCTCCACGTTGCAGGTGCAAACAGGCAGCCAGAAGGTGCCAGCCGGAACCATGCTCACGGTGGCCTTCAACACGGCCATGAATTCCAAGCTCACCAATACTGGCGACCCGTTTACCGCCTTTATTACCGAAGATTTCACGGTAAATGGCCCCAACGGCCTGCGCCGGGTGGTGCTTCCCGCCGGAACCGTGGTGCGGGGCCGGGTCAGCGAAGTGAAGCGCCCCACCTTCTTTAGCCACGGCGGGGCCATCTTTTTAGGGTTCGATCACGTGGTGCTGCCTTCCGGCGAATTGCTGCCGCTGACCCTGAACCTGTCCACCGAAAACACCATCGTCAACAAGCAGGGCGCGCTGTACACCGATCCGGGCATCGGCAAGAAAATCCACCAGGGCGCGGAAGAAGGCCGAAAGGCGTTTGAGAACATTACCGAGCAAGGCTTCCAGGCTGGCAAACAAATTGCGGGCGGCCTGGGTTCCATAGTCACCGTTCCCGCTTCCGTTCTTGGCGGGGCGCTAGTCGGCACCGGAGTCACTACGGGCAAGGCTGCGGTGGCCGTTGTGGGCCGGGGCGAAAGCGTGGTGATTAAGCCGGGCGACACCATTACCATTGACTTTGGCGGCTCGTTCAACCTGCCTTCGGAATAACGGATATTCCGCTTCCGCACCCCCCATCCGCCTGACTTGCAAACATATACTTCTGTGCTATTACCTTCGTGGAACCGATGTGTTAAAACTCAGTTGTAGCATTGATTGAAATCTGTAGTTCGACGCATATAACAGTTTGTTTAGGTTAGGAGGTACATTTTACATGAATCAGCTCGTGAAAACCGGCCTGGTCAGTCTGATGCTGGCAGGCACCATGGTTAGCGCCGTTCCCATGTCGTTTGCCGGAAACACCGACCCGCCGCACACCGGTAAAATCTCCGGTCGTTCCGTAGTGGCCGGGGCGCTCTCCCTGTTGATTTGGCCCGGCATCGGCCAGGCCGTCAACAGCAACAAAGGGGAAAAAATCGCCACCCACGCGGTCATCGGTTTGCTTCCCCCCTTCCGTTTCTGGTCTGGCTACGACGCTCTCGTCGATCGTCACGGCGGATACTGGAACGGCCGCATCTAGGCTACAGCTCTAATTTCCGAACAAACCCCGCTTTTCCCTTACCGAAAGGCGGGGTTTGCGTTTGCGCAAAAATTGCACATTACCGCCATTCAGTTTGCACGAGCAGCTTGCATACTATTAATTAATATGCCCCCAATAAACTGAAAGGTTTCTTCTTGAAAGCATTCCTAAAAAAACATGAACATTCCATTACCACTTTTTTCATTGTTTATTCATTTTCGATTTTGCTGCTCTACATCTTCCTAGCTGGTTGTTTTACCTCGCAATTAACATTTGAAATGCTATTTGTTGGCCCGTTGACTACTACGGAAATCCATTTACTGATAGGCCCATTAGAACTGCTGATTTATGCAGTCTGCCTATACATAGGACTGGCCCAAAAATCCCACGGTTTATTACGTGTGTTAAGTGTTTTATCTCTAATTGTTTCCCCTGTTGGAAGTTCCTGTATCCGATTCTCAGATTTTTTCATCCAATATTTAGGATTTTTACAAATGATGCATAGTCAAATTTTGATCGCCAACCTACCGGTTAGCTTGATTTTCATTCTTTTTTTAAATGGACAACGTCTGCTTAAACTGCCTGGTATGCTTTTTTACAGTTTATCCGTATGTTTTGGTGGTGCGTGTGGTCTACTCTTCTTTACAGTTCTCTAATCACCAGCTCCATTGCTAACGCCATGATGAACGTTGATTACCTGAATATAATTAATGCCCTCAGAAATAGCTACTAAAAGCCCCAATTACTCTAAATTAGGAGATCGGATTTTGCTTTTTGAAATTATATTTGGCGTAGGCGCCTTAACCGGGTTGATCGGCGCTATCACTTTTATTCGCCTAGAAAGCCCAGAGCGCAGGTAGACGATTCTGGGTTACCTTGCCGGTTCAGTATCAAAGTTGATCGATACGAAAACACCGCCCCGACTGAATTTCGGTTTAGCCGCCGACGAAAGCTTCTTTCATTTTACCGATGAACGAGGCGCTTTGCTTGGGCTTGTCCTTGCGGGCTTTTTCTTCCTGTAGCTCTTGCAGGCGCTGGAGGAGCTTTTTCTCTTCCGAACCCAGGTGGGTGGGAATGTTCACCTGCACTTCCACGTAATGCTCGCCGCGTTTGTTGCTGTTGTTCAGGTGCGGTACGCCTGCGCCTTTCAGGGTAAATATGTGACCATTCTTGGTGCCTGCGGGAATCTTGATGGTTTCCGAGCCGTCCAGGGTCTGCACTTCCACTTCGCCCCCCAGTACCATCACCGGGTACGGCACTTCCTGCAAGGAGTATATATGGTAGCCGTCCCGTTTGAATTCGGCATGCGGCCTGATTTGCAACACCACGTATAAATCGCCGGGCGGGCCGCCTTTTACCCCGGCATCGCCTTCCCCGGCCACCCGCAAGCGGGTGCCTTGATCCACGCCAGGCGGAATCACGATGGAGCGCTTGGTTTCCACCGCCGTACGACCTTGCCCGTGACACTGAGCGCACGGGTTCACAATAATGGAGCCGGTTCCCTGGCAATTGGGGCAGCCTACAATCTGGGTAAAGTGGCCGATAATGGTTTGCGTGGTCTGGCGCACCTGGCCTTGCCCGCCGCATGTGGTGCAGACCGTCGGCCCGGAGCCGGGGGACGCGCCGCTGCCCTGACAGGGTTCGCAATTTTCCAGATGGGTAAAACCAATGTCTTTCTTAGCGCCGAACACGGCCTCGTTGAATTCCAGCGCCAGATCCATGCGCAGGTCGTTGCCCTGCTGCGGGCCGCCGCGACGACGCTGGCCGCCGCCCATCCCGCCGAAACCGCCCCCGAAGAAGGAAGCGAAGATATCGCCCAGGTCGGGAAAACCGTCCGAAAAATCGTATTGAGGCTGGTAGCCGCTGCTTTTCAGCCCGTCATGGCCGTAATTATCGTACACCTGCCGCTTCCCGGTATCGGACAGCACATCGTACGCCTCTCCCAACTCCTTGAACTGGGCCTCCGCGTCCGGGCTTTTGTTGGTGTCCGGGTGGCACTCCTTGGCCTTTTTGCGGAACGCGCGCTTGATTTCCTCGGCGGAGGCCGAGCGGGAAACGCCTAGAATTTCATAATAATCTCGCCGGGTGGTGCTCATGGGGACGTACTCTTTTCCAAGTTACCCGCTCCCGCGCTGGGAGCGGACGGGCTGAATTCTGATTATAACCGAGCCATCCTTATTTAAGGAATGGATTCGCCGGATTCTCGGCAGCAGGCTGCGGGGTTTCCGTGGGCTGGCTTTCCGTGGCAGAACCCGTGGATACCACCACCATGGCGGGGCGAATTACCTTATCATGCAACTGGTAGCCGCTTTGGGCCTCGTACATGACCGTATTTTCAGGAAACTCCTCGCTGGGCATCTGGTTTACCGCCTCATGGAACTGAGGGTCGAAAGGTTGCCCGACCGCCTGGATTTTGTTGACCCCCAGCGCGTCCAGCCCGTCGGTCAGTTGCTTCTGGATGACACTAAAGCTCTTGAACAGCACCTTCGGGTCGGAATCCTCGGTAAGGCTTGCGCTGGCGCGCTCCAGGTTATCCAGCACCGGGAGCAGTTCCATGACGCTTTTTTGCGCGCCGTATTTCACCAGGGATTCCTGCTCATCGCGCATGCGCTTGCGGTAGTTGTCAAAATCAGCCGCCAACCGGGTGAACTGATCCTGCAGCAACTGGTACTTGCCCTTGTAATCCTCGCCATCGGCTTCCGGGGCAGGGGCCGCAAGCTGTTCCCCGGCAGTTTCGACGACGGCGCTTTCCGCGTCCTGCTTTTCGGAAGGTGAGGTCTTGTTAAACATGTTGGCGATCCTTTATTTAAAAAAACTTGAAAATATTAAAAAGCTTGAAAACCGGATTTGAGTGAAACTTGGACAGCGGGACGGCCAGGCGATTGTGCAGTATCCATATCCCGTTCCAAGGGTCTGCCCCGGCTTTCGTCACCGCCATTCGCCGGATTCACCTGCCCGGCATCGACGGCTGGGATGGGCGAAATGCACCCTTCGGGCGGAATCGCATCCCATTATAACAACCACAAAAGCCCATCCATTTTATTCTTAAGTTTTTTTTAAGAGTGTGAGCGCGGTCATTCGCATGTTGGCATGTTCCATTTTTAATGGTATTCCATGCGCATTCATGGATAGAGCGCTTCGTGATAGGCTTTCACTCTCCAGAATGTAAGCCTCCGCCAGTATAAAAGGCTGAAATTGTCCATCGTACAATTACTTCAAAGGATGTAACAAACCGTTAATAAAAGAATACTGGCTAGCAACACTGAGTCTTCACCATTCTTACTAATGTAGTTCTAATGCACACAAATGCGTTTACGAGTATAAAGGGGCATTTCATCTATGGCCACTCCCATCAATCTATCACCGCCGGCATCGCAAATTTATCAGCCTCAGCCGTCCCGTACATCGGGAGCCTTGGTGCTGAACATCAACGCTCCCTTGAGCAACTACGCTGGCGATGGCCCTATGCCAGGTCCCCAAAGCCTCCAAGGCGTCAACACAGGCATGGGCACTTTCAGTCCTGCCGGTGACAGCTTCCAGAAATCCAGCGCCGCCAATGCCCCTTTTACGCCCAACCCTTCTGCCACGCCGGAACAGAACCTGGAAAACTACTACCGCGAAGCCGTCAAAAAACGCCAGGATGCGGAAAACTTCCGGAACGAGTACCTGAACTACGCCAACCAGGTCAGCGGCCAGGCATACCAGAACAAAATGTCCCCTTTCGCCCAAAGCAGCAGCCTGCCGTCCCCTTTCCCGCCGCCGGTGCCGCAACCTAACCCGGCCCTGCAGCAACAGCAATTCCAGCAGCAGTTGCAACAACTGCAACAGGCCCAGCAATTGCAACAACAGCAGCAGCAATTGCAGCAGCAAGCCCAGCAACTGCAACAAATGCAGCAAAAAGTCCAGCAGGAGCAGGAGGCCGCCCAGCAGGCAGCCCAACAGGCCCAGCAGTTGCAACAACAACAGCAGCAACAATTGCAGCAAATGCAACAGCAAGCGATGCAACAACAGCAGATGCAAACGCCGCCACAAACACCCCCGCCGCAGTATAACCCCTACGATCCGGCGGCAATGGCCCAACAGCAGCAAATGCAGCCACAAACCCCTCCGCCGCAATACAACCCGTATGATCCGGCGGCGATGGCCCAGCAACAGCAAATGCAGCCACAAACCCCTCCGCCGCAATACAACCCATACGATCCGATGGCGATGGCCCAGCAACAGCAAATGCAGCAGCAGCCCCCAATGGATCCGGCGATGGCCCAACAAATGCAGCAACAACAGCAGGCGCAAGGCTTGAGCGCCGCTTCCGTAGCTGATTTGAACAATATGCTGCTCCAGCCGCAAAGCCCCAAAGATAAACTGGACGCCATTAACGAAATCGCCATGCGCCAACAGGGCGACCGGCAGACCTATGAGTTGCTGAAGCAGGAAGCCGCTAACAGCACCCCCGGCCTGCAACCGGATGACGCCAACCTGATTCGCCAGGCGGCCCTGTTTGCCCTGGGCAACCTGAACCGGGTGCAGAACGCCCAGGTGCCGACCAATCAACTGCCCGGCATGGACGCCATCAACAAGATCATCAACAACAAGTCCGAAAACCCGGCGGTTAAAGCGGCAGCCGTAACCGCGCTGGGCTATATCGATCGGCCGCAGGATCGCACTATCCAGAACATATTGAAGAAAGCCGAGCGGGATAAGAACCCCGATGTGAAAAACGCGGTAGCACAGGTAAAATCCGGCATGATGAGCGCCGCGCTGCAACAACAAGGTGCCCCTGCACCGCAATACAGCCCCAACGACCCGATGGCGGGACAATACGATCCGGCCGTGCTACAGCAGCTCATGCAGCAGCAAGCGCCGCCTCCGGCATACGGAGCCCCGACGGGCGGGTATCCGTTCGATCCCAAAATGCAGCAACAGGGCATGCCCATGATGCAGCAGCCGGGAATGGCCCAAATGTTCTAGCCAATAAGCCCGATAACCTTGTAAGGTTGTTTCAGGCGCTTATTTATAATCGACTCAGCAATGAAACCGGAAGTCTTTCAAGGGCTTCCGGTTTTTACCACTTGAAATCCGACGATAAAAAAGTTAATATTATGTAAGAGTTTTTTACTTCTGTCCAATTTTTAGGTTGATCCATTTTTTGTAAACACGGCATCTTTTCCGCGATAGCGTTCAATCGATAGGGAGAGCTATCGCCACGACCACCTTTTAAACGTTCAGGACGAAGAGAACAAGACAAGGATTGACGGATTGAGAGCAACCTGGCGCGTCAAAGCGATTTGTGGGATTCAAACAGCCTTGCTGGGACTATGGTGCCTGGGAGCGCCCGCCGCGCTGCGGGCCTGGGCCAGTTCAACCACCGTGCAGGTGCGGCAAATCCAGTTTCAGGAAATCAATGCTACCACCCGGCTGGTGCTGAATCTGAACGGGGAAGCCAAGGACGTCAGCGTGTCCGACCAGGCCGGACGCCCCATGACGGTCAGCTTTTCAGGCAATGCTGTCGCCAAGGCGCTGCCGGTCAACCGTAAGTTCAACTGGCCCAACTTGGGCGGCGTGTATGCCGATCAGCGCAATGGCCGGGTGCAGGTATTCATTAAGCGCAACGTGACTGGGACAGTCCGCGTGAGCCAGGAAGGCAAGCGGCTGGTGATTTCCGTGCCGCATTTCTTCCAGCGCGCCAGCGAGGAGGATGAGGTTTCCTCCGGAATCCGGCACCGGCAATTTACCCAGCACGGCCCACAGGGGCCGGTGGTCATCAACGTGCTGGAAGTGGACCCGCGCAACCCAGACGTGGAGATTTTCCCGGTGCTGGCCAATAACCGCATGGGCGCCAAAAACAACGTTTCGGCCATGGTCGCCAACCATCAGGCCATCGCGGGTATTAACGGCTCGTTTTTCAAGCCGGACGTGGGCATCCCGCTGGGAGTGCTAATCATTAACCAGGAGCTGATTTCCGGCCCCATTTACGACCGGGTGGCGCTGGGCATTACCAACAACAACGAGCCAGTGATCGCCCGCATCCACCTGGGCGGGGAAATCGGCCTGCCGGATGGCCGGGTGATCCACCTGCACAATATCAACCAGCCCCGGGTAAACGCGGGAACCACCGTGGTTTACTCCTCCCGTTGGGGAAGCATGGCCCCAAGGGTACCCGCCAACGGGCTACAGATCCAATTGCGGAACAACCGGGTTTCTGCAGTGTCCGACACGCAACCGCTGCCCATTCCACGGGACGGGGTAGTGATTTCCGGCCCCAATACGCCGGAAATGATGACGTTGGCTTCCCAACCGCCCAACCGGCCGGTTCGCCTGGATTTATTCACCCTGCCGGACTGGTCGGGCATGAAGCATGCCATTGGCGGCGGCCCCTGGCTGGTGAAGGGCGGGCATCCGTATGTGGATCTCTCCGAGCAGCATTTCAACAGCAGAAGCCTGGGCTACCGGGAACCCCGAAGCGCGGTGGGCATTACGGCGGACGGCAAACTGCTGCTGGTGACGGTGGACGGGCGGCGCAAGAACGTTTCGGTGGGCATGACCCTGTACGAACTATCCACGCTCATGGAGAAACTGGGCGCGATGGACGCCATGAACCTGGACGGGGGCAGTTCCACCCAGATGTCGATTTACGGCAAAACGGTCAACCTGCCGTCGGCGGGCAACGTGGGGGTCAGCAACTCCCTGCTGATTCGCAAGGCGAATGGGGATAACGTGGCATTTAAAAACTCGCCGGGCTTTAACCCGTAATCGCCCGATCCGGATATCCAAGCCTAAACCACGATGGCGACGGATAGCAACTGCTGGCGCATGAAGCCCAACAGCTTCAAATAATACGTCAGATAAGGATTTAGTCCTACTGTAAGGCTGAGAAGATGCTATAATAGTGGCTCATGTGTGGATTGGCCGAGCTTGGGCGATAAAAACCCGTCAGCCACGGTCCTGCCGTTTTGAGTTCCCTTTTTTCCGTTGAGACGACGCACTTGCCAATACCGGATGCATTCTATTTTTCGGCCAGGTCTTGCCATCAACAACTGAAGCGGGGCTTATTGTCCATCGCGCTGACAGCGCTTAGCGGCGGCTACGGTCTGGCGGCATCGGTCGCGCAACTTTCCGGGCTGGATTACCAGGACGGCCTGTTGACCATTACCGCCCATGGCAAGGCCAGCGCGCCCACTGTAGAGGTATGGCCAGGCAACGCTGGCCCAAAGCCCACGGAACTGGTGATTTTAAAGTTCCCGACGGCGGAGGGAAACGCCGCAATGCTCCAGCAAATCGGCAACCGCTTGTTATTAGCTCACCCGGAGCTTAAAAAATGCCTGATTGGCCCCCTGAGCCACGAACCCAAAGGGCCGAGCGGCATCCAGATCGCTCTGGAAATCGAGCTGAGCGTCGCGCCCTCCGGAGATGCCATTGCCCCGAAAACTGTGGTGAGCGGTAATGCCAAGGACGCGCAAATTCTGATCGCCCTGTTGCCGGGGGCGGCGGTAACGCAAACAACGCTGGCGGCCATCGAAGCACCCCCAACCGACAAAACGGCGGCTTTGCCCAATAAGGCCCAGGCGCTGGCGCTATTGGAAGCCAATCGCCGACAGGCTGAACTGGAACAGGAAGTCAGTCGTCTCAGGCAGTCGCTGGACGGAAGCCGGGAGCGGGAAGACGCCCTGAAGCGCCAATTGGCCCAATATGAAGGCTACATTAAAGACTACGCGCCCGATGTGGATGAAAATGCCAGCCAAAGCGAGGCGGTGATCCAGAACCTGAAAAACGCATTGACCAAGCTGGCCACCCGGCTCAAGGCTACTGAAGTCGCCTTGGCGGAAGGAAAGGCCGGAAACCGTCAGGCCGCCCCGGCCAGTTCCCGGACTTCTTCCGCATTGCCCGTCCCGGTGACCAACCTGATGATGAGCGTGGCGGAACCAGTAGTAAACCGACCCGGTGTGCAGCGGGTTTACCAGTCTGCCCCCTCAACTGTGCAACCCGCGCAAGTCCAATCTCAACCAGAGAAACAACCATTCGTCGCCAGCGCCAGCAACTCGACAGCGGTCGCCAAAGGCGTACCGACCCGTGAAAACGAGCTGACGCTGGAAGCGGCCATACGGGAAAATCCCCGGAAATACCCGGCCTACCTGGAACTAGCGGACTTGTACGCCGAACGGGCCGCCCTTTCGGATGCGGAAAACATCCTGACCCTCTTGCTTCGGCAGAACCCGGCCTATAGCATGGGCTATTACAAGCTGGCGCTGGTGTACGCCCGCCAGCAACGCCCGGCGGAAGCCCAATCCGCGCTGAACAGCTACCGGAAACTAAAGCCGGACGATACGGCAGGCGTCAAAAACCTCCAGCAGGCGCTTCAGACATCGCCATTACCCCTTCAGGCATCACGCCCTCAAACATCGTCCAGCGAGGCATTGCCCCTCCCTCAATTCCCCCCTCCCATCGTTTCGACGGACGCCATTGGCCCGCCCAACCCCAAGCATTAACCGATTTTTCAAAAGCATTTATAAAAGGTAACGGATTATGACCTTTCATCCAGCGACACGGAAAAACACCGCAACGTTCCCGCTCTCCAGGTACCTGACCCTGGCGGGGCTTACCGGGTTGGCGCTGGCCAGCTTATGCCTCCCGGTTTTCGCTTCAGACGGCGTGGTGCGGAACATTCGCTACGATCAGGCCAGCCGCCATTTCCTGATCGACACCTCCGGTTCGGTGAACGCTACGGTCAACAGTCTGAACATCGCCGGGCACAAGCGCATCATCATCGATGTGGACAACGCCGAAATCGGCATTGAACTGCCGCGCGACGTGCAGTTGTTACAGGACATGGCCCGCCAAATGCCCGCCGTGCGGAACCTGACCGTGAACCAGTACGGCGGAAACGGCCGCCCCATTGTGCGGATTCTACTGGACTTGCAGGGAGATCCGGGCAATGTAAGGGTGGTGCATAACCAGGGACCGCATATTGAACTGGAACTCAACGAATCCGCTGCCTACCAGCCAGGCAGCTCAACGCCCGGCAGCCGAAGCCTGGATATGCCGCCTTCCCTTGCCGGACTGAAGCAACAAACCGACCTGCCGACCCAAACCGCCCAGCGCCCGTTGGTGAACCCCGCGCCCAGCAGCACCCATGATGCCGTGTCCCGCGAGATGTATAACCGTAGCATTCAGTACCAGCAAGAGCAAAAACGCCAACTGGACGCTCTGCAACGGGAAATTGAGCAACTGAAGGCCAATTCCGCCAACAGCGGCATTGCCAGCGATGATTTGAAGCGCACCTTGGCGATTTTAAACCAGAAATACGAAAGCCTGCTGCAGGAGAACCAGTACCTGAAGTCCAGGGTGGATTCCGGCGCGCAGAACCAGCAACTGTCGCAGAGCGAACAACAGCGGCTGAATGGCGAACTTGACCGGCTGAAATCGGCCAACGCCACCCTGCAAAATAGAGTCAGCACCTTGCTGAGCGAACAGGCCCGGCCGAATCCACAACTCAGCGCCAGCCAGACGGAACTGACCCGCCTGAAATCCGAAAACCGAACCCTCCAAGCCAGAATCGAACAACAGGCCACGCAACTGGCCAGCCCGCAAAATTCGACCCAACTGGAAGAGCTGAAACGTAAGCTGGACGAGATGACCCGGCGCAACGACAGCCTGGCCCAGGAAAACATCGCTCTGCAAGGAAAACTCTCCTCGGCGCAAGCCAAACCGAACCCGGCCTTTAATGCCCAACAGGCGGAAATCGATCGGCTAAAAGCGGACAAGGCGAATCTGGAAGCCAGAATCAATCTGCTGTCCGCCAAAACCAGCGCGTCTTCCGGCGCGGAGATTTCGGATGTCGACCTGCAAAACCTGAAAAAACAGCTCACGCTGGCCCAGCAATCCCTAAACGAGTCCATCCGCACCATTAACGAGCAGAACAAGGAAATTGCCTACCTGCGGAACCAGGTGAGCGATGTAAAGGCGGGCATGGACGCTTCCGCGCGGGAGCAAATCGCGCACCTGCAATCCGTTCAGGATGAAAAAGACGCCACTATTCTGGATTTGCAAAGGCAAATCGCCAGCAAGCCAACGGCAAGCAGTGGCAGTGGCGGCGCCAGCCCGGCCAACACGGCGGAAATCGCCTCCCTGAAGCGCCAACTGGATAAAATCACCCAGCAGTACCAGACCGATGTGCAAGACCTGAACCGGCAATTGCAGGAGCGCAACACCCAACTGGTTTCGGCGCAGGGCAAGGCCAGCCAGGCAAACGACTTGCAGGAGCAGGTTCAATCCTTGCGGCAGCAACTGGCCGCAACCAGCCAAAAAAACAATGCCAGCCAAACCAGTCAGGTTCCCGCCTCCGAAGTTCAAAGGCGAGACAGCCAGATCGCCACGTTGCGGGCGGAAATTACCCAGTTGAAAACCACCAAGGGAGACACAGCGGCGCTAAACGGCAAGATAGCGGCTCTGCAAACCGAGCTGGCCAGCCTGCAAAGTGTGCAGAAGGAACGGGATGCCGCCCAGCAGGAACTGGCTTCGGTTAAAAGCGATCTGGAACAACTGCAAAGCAATGGGGCCAGCTCCAAAAAATCTTCCGCCAGCCTGAAGGAAGCCATGGACAAGCTCAACCGGGAGAACCAGGACTTACACCACATGCTGGATTCCCTGCAACAGGCGGCCAATAGCGGAAGCGGCGAATCAAGCCGCCAATCCAAAACCCAGCTTGCCGCCTTGCAAAAGGAATTGGCCGAGGCCAGAGCGGAAGCCCAGAAAGCGACCCAAGACGCCAACAAGGCCAAGCAGGATTTGCTGTTCACCCAGAAAAGCGCCGAAAACAAGCCGACCGCTGCCCCCGTAGCCAAGCAAGACCCCAAACAACTGGCTGAACTGAACCGGCAACTGGCCGACTTACGCAAGGAAAACGACACGCTGAAAACCAAACTGTCCCAGGCGACCCCAACGCCAGCCAGCGCGGCCGCCAACCCGGAAGCGGAAGCGGATTACGTGAGCGGCAAGGCGGCCATGGACAGCAAGAACCTGAGCGTTGCCATCGACAAGTTCAAGGAAGCGCAACTGCTGGAGCCGAACAATTCCAAGTACGCCATCGAATACAGCATCGCCCTAGCGGAAGACCACCAGTACGCGGAAGCCATCGACTCGCTGCGCCGCTATCTGCAACGCAACCCCATCGATCGCGACGCGTACAACCAACTGGGCAAGCTCTACCTGCTGAATGATCAGGCGGACGCCGCCAGCCAGGCGTTTAGTCGGGCCATGTCGGTCAGTACGCTCAACAACTACGCCACTTCACTAAAAAAACTGGGCCGCACCGACGATGCGGAGTCCATCTTCAAGCTGGCGCTGAGCCTGAACCCCAAGGACAGCGAAGTGTTGTTCAACCTGGGCAACCTGTACAACTCCGAAAACAAGCTGGAACTGGCCCGCAACCGATACCTGGAAGCCATCCAGATCAAGCCGGACTTTGCGGAGGCCCACTACAACCTGGGGTTGATTTTCTCCAAACTGGGAGACAACGCCAAGGCCGTCAGCCACCTGGAAAAATTCCTGCAACTATCTCCCAACGCACGTAACGCGGAAACCATTCGCGCTTACGTGCAAAAACTGAAAGCGTAGACCGAACCGGGCGTGAGAGAGTGAGAATGGGAAAAACAAGCGGTTTAATGGCCCTGCTGGCCCTGATGGGGCTAAGCGGCCTGCCTTTGGCATGTTTGGCCGAACCTGCCGACAACCGGGTAAACGACATTGCCGTGGATACCGCCGGAAACCTGGTGCTGAACGTGTCCGGGGAAGGGTTCGACCCGCTGGTAAAGCTGGAAAGCGCCCCCAACGGACAATATCGGATTATCCTGCAATCGAATGACGCCTCGCTCGCGCCGGAGCTGACGCAGAGACGACAAGCGGTGGTTCAAGCGTTACAGGCCAAAATTCCGGCCATTGAAAGCGCGGACTTCTCCCCAGACGGGGGATTTCGCATGGTGATTACCGTCTGGCAGAAACTTCAGCCGCAAGTACGCGGCAATACCGGCAGCCAGATTGTGATTGGCCTGACCGGGAACCACAGCTTGCCCCCCACGGTTGCGCTCCGCAAGCAACAGGCGGAAACGGCCCACAAACTGGCGGAACGCAAGCAACAGCAGGCCAAAGCCCAGCAGGAAGCCGCCCGGCAAAAGGCGGCGGAAGCAGCCGAAGCCCTGCGTCAACAACAGGCAAAACAAGCCGCTTTGCGTAAAAAGCAACAAGAGCAGGCATTGGCCCTGAAGCGGCGGCAAGACGTGCTGCTGGCCCTGAAATCTGCCCAGGAAAAAGAGAAAGGCAGCCTCGCCCCCCCTCAAAAGCCCATGGTGAAAGCCACAGGCGAACAAAAGCGGCCACACCTCACGGCATTGCAGCAGGCGCAGCGTTCCGGCAAATTGCCCAGCATTGCCATTAACGGTGAAAACCTGGATTTAAGCGACTTACAGCAGCCCAGTCGTAACCCCAGTCAAATCGCGCAGGCCTTTTCGCCCGATTCTGAATTGGACGCCATTAACTTTCAACTCACCCAGGAATTACAGAGGCTGCAAAAGCAGTTCCATCCGGGCATGCTGGCCCAGGATAAAATCCCTGCCAATAGGAACCAACCCGATGGAATCCAGCCAAACCCACAGACGACCACGCCCAACCAGGCAGCGGAGGATGAGGACTCCCCGGATGCAGCGCCCAGTCAGCCCCTCAAACTGAAAGCCGCCCCGGCCGGTTTCACGCCGGACGAGGATCAGGGCAATTTTGATCGCCCTGCGGATGGAGCGCCGTCCGGCTTCCAGCGGGTGTTTTCCATCCAGAACACCCAATCTCCCTACAGTTTGTTGAACAACCCCAACGCGAACGCGGGCATTCAGAAGGCTTGGCAGGATATTCTGGCCGGAAACCTGACCGGGGCTGAACTGGGCTTGCGAACCTGGCTGGAAAAATCTCCCACAGATTCTATTGCCCGGTTCCTGCTGGCCCAGGTGCTGCTGCAACCCACAACGGAAGCCGTCGCCGAGGCCCAGGGCAACAACTCACAGAAAACCACGCAGGAAACCACCGCCCGACGGGAGGCGGCCCGGCAGGAACTGCTGAAAATCGTGAACCAGTCACCCTATTTGCCCGCCTATGTCGCCCTACTGGACGGCTACATTGACGATGAGAACTACACGGGCGCCCAGCGCTTATGGATGAAGGTTTCCAGCCTATACCCCAACGAGGCGGCGGTTTTTTACGAGCAGGGCCGCCTGAATGACGGCCTGAAAGATACTGCCACCGCCCGTTACGCCTATTTGCAGGCGCTGACCAAGCAGCCCGGCAACCCGGAATTCCACTACCGACTGGCGCAACTGGAACTGAAGGACGGACATCCAGACGCCGCCCAATGGGAATTATCCCAGGCGTTGGCATTGGCCCCTACCGACAGCCGGTTGTGGAAGCTGATGGGGTTCATTGCAGAAAAGCGCCAGGAGCCGCAAAAGGCCGCCCGGTTTTACCGGCAGGCGGTGCAGGCGGACGCGCTGATTAACCTGGCCCGAATGCTTGAAAATCAAAACCCGGTAAGCCAAGAGCGGAAAGAGCAGGCCCAAAGCCTCTATCGGGCGGTGGAAAGCCTAGCCGGGGATGATTTGGACTTACTGTACAACCTGGGCATGATTTACGCCGGGCAGCGCAAGGCCGATCGGGCAGAAGCCGTGCTGAAACACTTTTTGCAACTGAATCAAAACCCGCAGGACAGCCGGATTCCCCAGGCCAAAAACGCGCTGAAAGAACTGGGCAAGAAGGTTAGCGCCGGTACAAACGCGCAGCCCAATATTCTCCCTTATTAATTGAATTACGAGGGTCAGGCAGGGTTCAGCAATGCGGGTAATACAATTGGCTTTCGCTCAGGAAGACAAGGTGCTTAAAAAGTCCTGCAATAACAGGGTTTTCTGTTCGCCGGACTGCATGTGCTTCAGCTGCAGCTCACCTTTCTGGGCTTCGGCTTCGCCAATAATCAACGTTTGCCGGGCGCCGAGCTTCGCGGCGCGCTCCAGTTGCTTGCCAAAACCTTTGCCGGAAAGATCCACTTCCGTTTTATAATCCTGCCCGCGCAGGCGTTCCGCCAGTTCAAACGCCACCGGGTGCTGGTCGGTCACAATGTAGTAATCCAGTTCCCGTTTGGGCAGTTCGCCCACCAGGCTCATCAGGCGCTCCATGCCAAGCGCCCAGCCCACCGCCGGGGTTTCCGGGCCACCCAGATCTTCCACCAGACGGTTATAGCGCCCTCCGCCACAGACCGCGTTTTGCGCGCCCAGGTTGGTGGAGGTAATCTCAAACACGGTTTTGGTGTAGTAATCCAGCCCGCGCACCAGGTAAGAGTTTCGCCGGTAAGGAATTTTCAGGGCTTCCAGGCTGCGAATCACTTCCGCAAAATGCGCCTGGCTTTCCGGGGAAGTAAAATCCGTTTCCAGAAAGCTTTTCACGTCCGGTCGGGCGTAAACGGCCTTGCAGGTTTCCTTCTTGCAATCCAGCATGCGCAGGGGGTTGGTGTTGTAGCGAGTCTGGCAATCCTCGCACAATTCCGCAAGATAGGGCTGCACCACGGTACGAAGCCCAGCCTTGAAGTTTTCCCGGCATTCGGTGGTGCCGATGTTGTTGATTTCCAGCGACAAATTGGGCAGGCCCAGCTTCTCAAACAGGCGCATGGCCATCAGGATCACTTCCGCATCCGCCGCCGGGGTATCCAGCCCGAAGAGTTCCAAGCCAACCTGGTGGAACTGGCGTTGTCGTCCGGCTTGCGGGCGCTCGTAGCGGAACATCGGCCCCATGTAATAAAGCTTGACCGGCTTGGGCCAGCGGCTCATGCCTTGCTCCACAAAGGCGCGCACCACGCCCGCCGTGCCTTCGGGCCGCAACGACAGGCGACGCTCGCCTTTTTCGAAAGTATACATCTCTTTGTTGACGATGTCCGTGGCCTCGCCCACGCCGCGCTCAAACAGCTCGGTGGCTTCAAAGGCCGGGGTGCGGATTTCCTGGTAGCCCGAATTCTGGAATTGCAGACGACAGAGGGATTCCACGTATTCCCAGCGCTCAATATCGGCGCCAAAAATATCCTGGGTTCCCTTAGGGCGCTGGAGCGTTTCCTTGCGGGTTTTGGGTCGGGTTTGGGGTTGCGGACTGCTATTGGACATCTTGTTTACCTGCCTAAACCACTTGCGCCGCCTGGGCTTCGGTCTCCGCATCCTCGGGGGGAACCGCTTCGCCGCCTTCGGCCAACGCCTCCTGCTGGATTTTGAGCAACTGATCGATGCCCGCCATCGCCAGATCCACCAGCCGATCCAGTTGGGCGCGGCTCAGCGGGGAGCGTTCGCTGCTCATCTGAAGTTCAATGATATGCCCATCGGCGTTCATCACCACATTGGCGTCCACATCCGCTGCGGAATCCTCTTCGTAATTCAAATCCAGAATCTCGGTGCCTTCCACCAGCCCCACGCTGACCGCCGCAATGGGCTTTAAAGGGGGCAGCTCCTCCAGCAGGCCGTCGGCCTTCAGCTTGTTGAGACAATCCACCAGCGCCACGTAACCGCCAGTAATGGCCGCCACGCGGGTACCGCCATCCGCCTGGATGACGTCGGCATCGATGTTGATGGTTCTGGCCCCCAATTTGGTTAAATCGAGGCTGGCCCGCAGGGTGCGGCCAATCAATCGCTGAATTTCAGCGGTGCGGCCCGAAATTTTGAGGCGATCCCGCTGGGAGCGCTGGTTGGTGGCGCCGGGCAGCATGCCGTACTCGGCCGTTAGCCAGCCGGTGCTTTCTTCCTTCAAGACGTGGATATGCCGAGGCACCCGCTCTTCCACGGTGGCGGTCACAATCACCTGGGTGTCGCCAAAGCAGACCAGCACGGAGCCGGGGGCATGCTTGGTGAAATTCCGGGTGATTTTAATGGGCCGCAACGCATCGGGTTGTCGCTGGTCCGGTCTTGAAAACATGCGTGATAATCCTCTTTCTGCGAAAAACGGGGTGCGCAATTGGCTCCCTGGCGCGGCAACGGCTGGCAACGCCACAATAAGGGGAACGACAAAAGCGACAGCCTAACCATCATACCGCATCTGCCCCGGAATCCCTCGTTTAAGCGCCCAATCCGCAGCAATCCTTAATAAAG
This sequence comes from Candidatus Melainabacteria bacterium, assembly GCA_902168245.1. Classification (GTDB taxonomy): domain Bacteria; phylum Cyanobacteriota; class Vampirovibrionia; order Vampirovibrionales; family Vampirovibrionaceae; genus Vampirovibrio. The sequence goes on along the minus strand of CABHPA010000185.1, from coordinate 19,240 downwards.
CACCGGCACCACAAAATGATCGGGAACCAGGGAAATAGTTTTATAGGCCGTACCCATCGGCGGCGAGCTGATTTTCACTTCCACCTGCACCGGCCAGCGGTTGGGGTGCCTGGCAAGAAACGCCAACAGGCGGAATTTCATGACCGGCAGCAAAATATCCTCTCCCGGCGCAATGGCCGGAACCATGACCACTTCGCGGGACACCGTCTCCCAGCGGGCGGAATCTTCCAGGTAGTCGAAGTCTGTCATCTGAATGTCGGGGTTCACCCGCAATTCGCCCACCTTGGCGCGTACCAGCACCGAAACCGGCACATTAAGCAGCGCGGCGCGCCCCTGGTTGTGAATGTGCGCCTTGCCGGTGAAAATTTGCGGTGCCGGGCCGCCATGATACCGCCAGATGCTGAACGGCGACTCGGTAGCGGCCTGTTCATACGCATCGCGCGCCAATTCATCGGCCTTGGCGATGGGAAGCTCCCCCCGGTGTTCCGATTGCCACTGGGTTTTCAAGTCCAGAAAGCGAACATGCTCATCCAGCTTGTAAAAAAAGTCGAGACTGTCCACCTGGATTGGGCCGTGGGCGGTTGCGGCCCTGGTAGCCAGCAACGTCACCACTTCGGAAAGCAGCAACAGGGAAACGGTCAGTATAAGCAGCACAATTCGCCTCATATCCCCATTATATGAGAATTCGCAATTTTTAGCCAGCCTTCAAACGGTGGATTTCACTTGCTTTTACCCTGAAACCCATCGGCAAGCGTCAGGCCCGTTGGGATAAACCCGGATTTGTAGCGCGGAATTGCAAAACATGCCTGTAAAAAGGCTAACAGCTTACCTTTCAGGCCAACCCAAGCGTCTGGAAGGTAAAAATATGTAACGCTTTTGCCCCAAAAGTCAAAGTTCCTCATTCAAATGACCGATACGCCCCCCATAGAGATGTAGAGGGATATTCAGGCGCATGCAGGAATATGTGAGGATCACACGAGAGAACGGCAGCCCGGCATTCCAACACTGGGTGCGGGAAGGCGACCGGCTTTACCGGGAACACCTGGAGCCGGAAGAAAATGAGAACTGCCTGGATTTGGCGCTGAATGAATATTCGCGCGCGCTGGAACAGGAGCCGGATTCCGCCCTGGCCACATGCCGGATGGCAAAGGTATTTTTCAGGCAGGGCAATTACGCTAAGGCGAAACAGGCTGCGGAAAAAAGCCTGGGTCTTGCCGATACGGGTTGCCCGGAACGCCGCCAAATTCAGACGGAAGCCCATTATGTGCTGGGCATGATTCAATACCGTAAAGGCAACCTGAAGCAGGCGGCCCGCACCCTGCGTCATGCGGCGAGACTGAGCGGCATACGCGGCAGCCGCATCCGGTTCGGGCTGTTCCAGGCTTGCCGGGACAAAGCCTTTTCGGACGGTTTCAGGCCCGCCATGCTGGTTAGCCTGTTTCTGGCCTTTTATAGTTTGTTGAGCAGCCTGCTGTTGCTTCCCTTCGAGCGGGAGCGGATTTCGGCCTTGACCCTGGCGGTGCTGGTTCCCCGCCTGCTGCTGGGCTGGGTGCAGGAAGAAATCGGTATGCGCCAGGCCGCGCTGGATCGGTATCTGGATATTCACCAGGATTACCCCGGCCTGGGTTCGGTAGGCATTATGATTGGCGATATGTACCGCCAAAAGGGCGAACCGGAGCAGGCGCGCCACTGGTTTGAAACCGTTGCCGCCAAACACCCCGGCAGCCTGGACGCTTACTATCATCTGGCCCGGTTGCTGGAAGAACAGGAAGATTACGCCGGTATGGTAAAAGTTTACCAGCAGTTGATTCGCTTGAAACCGGCGGACGCGCACCTGTATTGCAACCTGGCCAACGCGCATTACTATAACCAATCCTATATGGACGCGCTGAGATATTATGAATCAGCGCTGCAACTGGGTACGGACGCCCACTGGAAAGCCATGGTGGCCCAAAGCGTCGGCAATATTTACTGCGATTACCTGCAAAACGAACAGGCCGCCATTGCCTACTACCAGATGGCCCGCGCCCTGGATCCCGCCGACATTGAGAACTACATCCAACTGGGCATGTTGTACTTCCATAAGGACGATTACGGCAACGCCGAGCTGATTTACCGCAAGGCCATCAGCCTGGCGCCGGATAACCCCCGCCTGTATTCCAACCTGGGCTACCTGCGCTGGATGGAAGGCGACGTGGAAACCGCCATCCAGCATTACGAAAAGTCCATCGCACTGGATCCGGGCTATGAGATCCCCATCAACAACCTGGGCGTTATCTACCTGGACATGCTGGGGCAGGTGCATAAGGCCATAGAACTCTTCCAGCAGGCCATTGAGCTGGACGAGCATTACGCGCTGGCCTACTACAACCTGGGACGGGCCTACAGCTTTCTGGACAACCGGCTGGAGGCGGCCAACTGCTTCCGCACCGCGAGAGAACTCAACCATTATTCCCGCGAGCTGGACAACGACGAGCTGACCGCCCGCATCAACCATCTTTTCGACACCTGCGAGATTGAATTACGGGATTGAGTGAAGACGCCAACCAACTTCTGCCAGTATCTTCTGGTTAGAGAGAGAAAGAACATCCGCGTTTTTAGCCTTAACCAGGCAACGGGGATGATTCTTTCCGTTAAAGCCTGCCTTCCGGCCCACACTTGACACAGCGGGAAACAGGCGGCTTTGCTCAGCCCAAGCCCTGCACGGCACAGTCCCGCCTCGATTTTTCCAGCACCGCATCCATCTTTTTTCAAAGTGGGCATTTCTGTGTATAATACGGGATACAATCGCAGGCATACCCCCAAGCGATATCAGGCGCCAGCCCTGACCGGCGCCAAAGAGAGCGGCAGCCCAGACCTTTGGGTGCCAGGGGACACAAAGCAGCGTATATAGCCTTACGATAGCCCTCGTCGTGGAAGTGATCCGAATGGTTAGGGAGCCGCCTCGAAAGCGGTCGCCCCGCAAGGGGTTGCAGGTTCGACTCCTGTCACTTCCGACTCTTTATTTTTTCGGGCAATCGGCGCAGTATACAAAATGCCTGCTTTAGCTCAAAACGAGCTTTCCCGTCACCGGCAAAAAAGTTCGACCTGATGAAATTCAGGATTTCCCTTTTTTCGTCCCTCGTCGCCAAAGACCATTGACATGACAGGAGATCGGGGGTTCGATCGCTGCTTCAAAGTTCGCTTCACCTTCGTCAGCCCCAAAGTCTTTTTATTCTGTCCAATAGGAAATGATTGATCTATGCACATTTCGCCTTTACGCACCTTAGCGTCTGCGCCCTCGGTACAGGGGCCGCGTTTCAAGGGTGTGTTCGCCACTTATAAAAAGGCTGAACAAGCGCCTGACTATGATCCTGAAAAAGGAGTCGATATCGTTGAAGTTAAAGGCAAAAAAGCGTATTTAACCGGCAAGGAACAAGATGAGCATATCAGGAACGTGAACGATACAACCCCGTATGCGCATTTACGCCACAACGCCAAAATTATGACATGGGTTAACCAGGCGCACCCGCAGCCCAGCCTGTGGGATATACTATGGGGCAAAAGGTAAATCGTATCGCTTTATTTTGCCCGGATTGCCAGGCTGCGCCGGAACGCCTGAAACCGGCTTCAAAACATCCCCCTGTTCAGGATTCCACAGGCGGGTAATACGCAAATAACGCGAAAGCGCCTACAATAAAAGGCAATCTGTTTTGGCGGTCTATGAATGTTCAAAAGGAGCCTGCGCCATGCCGTACCTCAAGATTTACGCGCCGGACTTTTCCTTTGAACAGAAAAAGATCATGGCCGCCGAACTGACGGATTGCATCGCCCTGGCGCTGGATTTGCCGGAAGCGGAGCGGGATCGGATCACGATCCATTTTATGCCGTACCGTTTGGAGAATATGGCCATCGGCGGGCGATTGCTGAGCGAGACCGAGGAACCGGATTATCATCTGGAATTTTATGACGCCGCCCTCACCCAGCCCAAAAAGGAAAAACTGCTGCGCTATTTAATGCCGCTCATGCTGGAACAGCTTGGCCTTCCCCCTTCCGGGGCGGGGCGGTTGAACATTCTGTTTCGGGCTTGTCAGCCGGATGATTTGGCCATTGGCGGAAAGTTCACGGACGCAAACCCGGCTTAGCCGCCCGCCCGGTTTTGCGCGCCATCATACGGACTATCAACGATCCGCAGGCATGGCCGCATCCATCGGTCATGCGCCTCTGCCCTATAATGGTTAGGCATTCCCCCGAAAATAAAGATGGAACAAAGCGCCTTGAACCCAATCCTGAGCGGGCTGGCCTGGTTTACCCTCATCGGCTATCTGCTGACCACCCTTGAATTCATCATCGGCAACCGCAGCATCCGCAAAATCGCCGACACGCCGCTCCCTGCGAATAATGCGGATTATCCGAAAATATCGATCATCATTCCCGCCCGCAACGAGGAGCGCCATATAGAGGAGGCGCTCACCTCGGTACTGCAACTCAATTACCCGGACTATGAGCTGATCGTACTGAATGATCGATCCGAGGACACTACCGGGGCGATTCTGGAGCGTATGGCCCAGCGATTCCCGCAATTGCAGGTGGTGAATATCCAGGCATTGCCGGACGGCTGGCTGGGCAAGAACCATGCATTGTTCCGGGGTGCGGAGGCATCGACCGGAGAAATACTTCTGTTTACCGATGCCGACATCGTGATGGCCCCTCAAACCCTGAAAAAGGCCGTGCAGGCTTTGCAAGCGCAAAAGCTGGATCATCTGGCCCTCTGGCCGGAAATTCATAGCCGGGGGTGGCCGCTTAAAATCTTTATGAACGCGTTTACCGTGTATTTCTGCCTGTACGCCAGGCCGTGGCGAGCCATTCACCCCAAGAGCAGCCATTTCATCGGCATCGGCGCGTTTAACCTGATCCGCAGGTCGGTTTACGAAGCCGTCGGCACACATCAGCGCATCGCCATGCGGCCCGATGACGACATGAAGCTGGGCAAACTGGTCAAGCGGCACGGCTTTCGCCAGGCTGTCGGCAACGGGCTGGATTTAATCAGTGTGGAATGGTACGCCTCCCTAAGGGAACTGGTGGCGGGGCTGATGAAAAATGCCTTCGCCGGGCTGGATTACAACCTGCCTTATACGCTCTATGGCGTCAGCGGACAGTTTCTGTTCAGCGTGTGGCCGGTCATCGCTGTATTTATTACCAAGGGAACCACCCAGCTTGTTTATCTGCTCAGCTTGGCGCTCATGCAAGTATTGTGTTTTGAAAACGCCCGCAAGAACCGGCATGTCCGGTGGAGCGGGCTGTTTTTCCCGCTGAGTACGGTGCTGATGATCTACATCATCCTAAAAGCCACCGCGCTGACCTTATGGCAACAGGGCATTGTGTGGCGAGGCACCCATTACCCGCTTTCCGCGTTGAAGGCCAATCGTATCTGATTCGCCCGGCGGCGACACAGCCGGGGCCGACCATCGCGTTCTTTTGATTATTGCCGATGGGAAACAGCCTTTCGATGTCGTTTGCCGGTCAGCCAGGCGTCCATGGACGTTTTTCCAGCCCCGGCCAGCAACAGGAACAGCAAACCCAGCACCATGCAGTAATCCGTCCTGGCCTCGTGGGCCATTTTCCAGAACCCGTCCTGCAACAGGACAGGCAACTTGGTAGTGAGGAAAGCGACCAGCATAATCAGCAACAAGGGCAGAACCGCCACCCGGGTAAACAAGCCCAACAACACCAGCAGACCGCAAAACACCTCAAACCCGCCTGTTAGCGGGGCCAGCACATCGGACGCAGGGATGCCGACACGCCCAAAGCGGCCCACGCCAAGCACCATCGGGAACAGGAACTTCTGGATCCCTTCTGACAAAAAGACACTGCCGATCATCAGCCGGATTAGCAGCACCGCGCCGGGCGCACTGGTGAGGCATAAACGATAGAAAAATGACATCAGGGTGAATGACATACTTCCAATATTTCCGCTTGGGTCGCTTAGCATTTGTATCCTATTTTCGGCAGAAAACCAAGCCAACGCCAAAAAGCGGATAAAACAACCGGCTTCACAATTCAAGCGCCGCCATTCCCGCAAATCCCATAGGAGACTTGCGGATGAGTTGTGGGTATAATTCCATTCATTATGACTCGTCCGAAATTCAATTTCTCAGGACTGTTTTCTCGCGTCCTGCAATATTTTACGCTGGCCAGCATTATCAGTTTAACGCTCCAGCCCTGGCAGGCGGCTTTTACCAAGCCCGTCGCCCCGCAGTCAGCCGCTTCGTCCAGCGACATGAATCCTTTTGAGGAAACTGGCGAAGATTCCGACCTGATGAACAAATGGAACGAGGACATTTACGCGCCCAGCGCGCCTTCCCGGCCAGCACAGCCCCTCAATAACCAGACGGCCCCAACCCCGCCCAAGCCTTCCGTCTATATGAAACGGCCCACCCTGGTTCCGACGGATGAGCCGGTCAAGCCTGCAAAGCCGCCGGTTTCCTTGCCATTGCCCACGGATAATGCGCCGCTGATGCAAAAACGTATTCAGCACGAAAACACGATACCTGCCCCTGCGGCGGCGCCCGCTCAGGCCAAACCGAACGTAGCCCCGGCCAAAACCCGCAAAGCCCCGAAAGAAACGGAAAAAGAAAAGCCCACCACCCCGTCGCCGGAGCAGCCCATCCCACAGAAAGGCCAAAACAACCGGCCCACAACCGAAAAATACCCTGAAATTCGGACCGATCAACCTAAAATTGAGCATCAGGCACCCGCCGCCGCCAAACCCGATGCCCCAAAACCGATGGACATCCAAAAAATAAAGCCTTCCGAGACTAAGCCAGCTCCGGAAGCGCAACCAGCTCAACCCATCGCGCCCAGGCAAACCGAAAAAACGGCCAAGCCTGCAAAACTTCACCAGTCGGAACAGCCCAAACAGGCAGCGCCCAAGCCAGAGCGAGAAACGAAACGCCCAGCACATCCGGAATCGACCTCCGTGCAAGAAAAGCCAGGCGTCCAGCCAGAGGGAACTCAGTCGGCACAAACCCTTTCGTCCCACCAGAAAGAAAAACCCGCGAAAAAGCGCAAAACCAGGCATAAACCCAACCCTGCCGACACTCCCGTGATTGAGGCAAAGCCGCTCCCTGTGGAGGAGGCCGGGAAAGTCCCCGCCAATCAGCCGCCCGAGAAAAAAGCGGCTGAGCAGGCAAAATCCGGGCAAACGGAGAAATCGCAGCCCAAGCCTCCCAAACCCGAAAAAACAAAGAAGCTGAAGCCTGTCAAGGTTCAGAAACCCGTGGCCGAGTCTAAGGCGGCACAGCCAGCGCAAACGGAAACGCCAATAACGCCAAAATCCAAGCCAGCCAAACCAGTTCGGCTTCCCAAGCCCAAAAAGGACAAGCCCTTCAAGCTGCCCCAGGAGCCGGTGGAATTGATGCCCTTCCCAAACACGGATGGGAAAAGGCAACCGGAAGAAAGCCAGCCCGCAGTCAAACCGGACGCATTCGCCAAACCCGCAAGCGAAACGCCTCAATTACCCCAGAATGACAAACCCAAAAAAGAAAAAATCCGCAAGGCCAAGCCGCAAAGACCGGCAAAAGTCAAAACGGAGCCTATAAAACCAGCCAGCGAGCAAAAGCCTGAAAAGCCCTTGGGGCAATCAGCTGAGGCAATGCCTACGAATCGGGTTCCGGTTAAGGCTGTCCCTGCTGAAGCAAAACCGAAAAAAGAACGAAAAGCTAAACGAGAGAAGCCGGTTCAGCATTCATTGCCCCCGATTGAACAGCCTCCCGCCAAAACGCAAACGGAAAAACCACCGGCCGAGCCGCTCGCGATGCCCGTAGAGGCAAAGCAAGAGGCCAAACCGGCTGAAATTAAAAAGAAAGCCCCAAAAGCCCCTCGCCCAAAACATCGGGCAGAAGAGAAACAGAGAGAACAATATCTCTCAGAGCCAGGCGAAAATCCCCAAGCAGCAGCCCCTAAAGCCGAACCGGAAACGAAAAAACAGGCTCAACCGCCTAAGCAGGATCGTCATCAGGATATGGGCCAGAAAACCCAAAAGGCCGACACGCCGGAAGCCAAGCCTGAAAAACGGCATCGCAAAAAGGACAAGCCGCCAAAACAAAAACTAAACGAGGCACAATCCAAAACGGCCCAGCCAGACGCAAAAGGTTTGCCCACGCCCGTTAATGGCAACCCTGATAATGAAAAACGCACCGGCAAAGCCCCTTCAGGCATGCAGGAAACCCAGCCAAACGACCAAGGCAAGTCGAACACGCCGCAAAAAGGCCGCAAAAAAGCGGATAAAAAGGCCAAAAACGTCCCAACCGATCGCCAGGGGAGCAATACGCCTGCAAGCCACCCCACGGTGGCTCAGCCGCCGGTCAGCCAGGGTGCGAACAAGCCGAATGGCGCTATTCAGCCAGTCATTCCGGCGGAGAAAGGGCATAAGCCCCCCCGGCATAAAAAGGAAAAACCTGCGAAACAAATTGATGCCAAGGCGAAGCCAGTAGAAAACGCCATTGAAAAAACCACGCCCAAGAGTAAACCAGCTCAAACAGAAGCTGAAAAGACGGCTACGCCCTTGAAACTCCAAACAGATTCCCAAGGCGATGTGAAAAAAGAAACCAAGAAGCCCGATCCGACAGTTAAACCGCAAGCTAACCAAGAGGTTAACCGGAGAGACAAAAAGCGGAAGGCTAAAAAACAGAAGCAGGAAAAACAATCGAAGGCCGCGCCGCAACCACAGCAACCAGTGTCCGCTAAAACACCAGAGGCTGAAAAAAAGGCGCCCGATCAATCCGTCAGGCACGAAAAGCCGCGCCACAAACAGAAGCCAGCCAAGCCGACTCAAGCGGAGCAAGACGGAAACAAGGCCCAGACAACGCATACAGACGATGTCGCCAAGCCCTTCCCCAATCCAAAATTGGGCCAGCCAGACGGAACAGCCGCAGATGCCTTTCCTGAAACTGAAAAACCCAGGAAAAGCAAAGCCGAAATACGGAAACAGCGGGCTGAGCAAGTAAAAGCGCCAGAAACCCCAAAACCGAAAAGCCTGCATGCAGAACCTACTTCCGCTCGCCCTGAAGGCGTTTCTGAACCAATCGCCAAAACCACGGAGCCAGGCACTCCCACCCCGCCTGAAAAGTCAGGCAAACCGGCAAAAAAAGAGAAGAAACATAAGACACCTCAAGGCAAAGCAAAACAGGATGCTCCCAAAACACCCAGTCAGGAAACGACCAAAGACGTTCAGAAGACGGTAGCGCCTTCCCGACCGGATGCGGCGACGCCAGCCACCGGAGCGCAACCGACCGATGAAAAACCGCCAGTTTCACCCGCAACGCCTGATGAGGCAAAAAATCAGGCTCCGGCCACATCTTCTCTGCAAACCCGGACACCAGCAAGCGCCCCAGCGCCGGTCTCTAAGTCTATCCAAGACCTGACCGCCGGGCTTTCCCCTGAGCTGGCGACCCAGTTCGCATCCGCGCAAGACAAAGCGATTGCCTACGAAGCATTGTTGAACCAGCGGCAACACGCGCCAAAACCCGCCAGCTTTGAGCCGGTGCTGGCCAAGGGGCAGGAAGCGGCTGCGGAAATCCTGCGGATTCTGGAATACCTCGATGACACCAGCGTGGAGGCGTTAAGCCGACACATGCCCGGCTACCTGCTACTGCGGGATGAAGTGATCGTGGTCGCACCGGATCCGGCCTATTTCAGGGAGCAGAGCAAAAAATACGGAACTCCGACGGATGTGACGTTCTTTGACCTGATGAGCCAGACGTTAAACGGCTACTGGCCGGTGACCATGGAGCAGTTGACCGATTTAAGCGGCTGCACCCGCTTTGGCGCACACGATTTGGTAAAACTTTATGGCGGGTGGCAAACGTTCCGCAAACAGCACCCCAACGCCTACCAAACCACGCTGAAAGACCCAAACATGATGTTGCTGAGCGATATCGAGGATCAGTTGTTGCACAGCCAGGCCGCCTGCGATGGGCCGGACAGTGTGGTGGATGAGCTGCAAACCTTTATTAAAACCTACCCCCATTCCGATCTGACCCCGAAGCTGCAAGCCCGGCTGACGGCCATCCAGAAAAAACAGGAAGCGGATATGGTTTACTTCCAGGGTGTGCAACACACCTTGAAATAGGGCATTCCTACCGTTTGGGAACGATTTCGGCAGCATGAATCGCTTTGCCCGGAAAAGAAAGCTTGTAATCCGTTTTAGGTTTTAGCGGGCCGGTTAAACGCCCACTGCCTCCGATTTGGGTTCCGTTGAAGCGGCGTGTTCCAGCAGCGGGCGGCTCATGAATACCGTGCAACTGCGATGTCCGGTATCGCCCATGTATGTGGGAAGGAAACGGAACCCGAATTTTTCGTACAAGCCCACGGCGCTTTGCATTTGGGGCATGGTTTCCAGGTACATGGTGCGGTATCCGGCCAGGGCGGCTTCTTCAATGCAGCATTCCAGCATTTTACGGCCAAAGCCCTGTCCCCTTAATTCGGGGCGAAAATAAACCTTTTGTAGCTCGCAAACCGCCTCTTGCGGCGCGGCGCCTTTCAAGCGGGAAAAGCCACCCCCGCCCAGCAACATGCCACTGGCTTCATCGACAATCACCCAGTAGCCACGATCGCGCGGCTGGCCCGGCGGCGTTTGATAGGCCGCGTACAAATCCTTCAGCTCCGGGTCGGAAGAGGCGAAACCCGGCCCCACACAGCCAAACTCGGTAAGAGTGTCCACCACCAGGACTTCAAGCCCCGCATTATCGCGCGGCTCAACCGGGCGAATCACGATTGACGTTACGACGGCGGGGTGAACGGGCTGACTCATTGAACCGATACTCCTTCATGCAATTCTTGCGGGGCGGATGGCGAGATCTGGGGCTGGAGCGACCTTCCAGGTTGCTGCTCCGACATCGCCTCGGCTCTGGCGGCAAGAGTTTGCCGCTGAGCGACCCAACGGTAATTAATATACTGCACCAGAATCACCCCCGCCAGAATAATCGAGGCCCCGACGATCATGGTCTGGCTAATCGGCTCTCCCAGGAAAATACAGCCGAAAATCAGCGTCAGCACCGGGGTAACATAGGCAAAGGTGCTGGACACCGAAACCGGCATGGTCTGCAACACGTACATGTAGCAGGGCGTGGCGGTCATGGTGCCCATCAGTACCAGGTAAACCAGCGCCAACGCGGATTTGGGCGAAGGCTGGATGGCAGACCAGTCGTGAATCGTCAGCAGGCAAACCGGAATCAGCGCCAGCCCGGCCGCCAGGTTTTGCAGCCCCACGCTCATCAGCAACGAGGTTTGGCTGGGATACTTGCGGGCATAAATGGAGCCGAGCGACCAGGAGAAGGTCATCAGCAGCAAGCCTGCCAGACAAAGCCAGAAGATCGACGATGTGTTTCCCAAATGCGTGAGCTGGGGCGACAGCAGCACCGCCATACCCAGAAAACCAATAAACAGGCCTACCAGCGACAGAAACGGGATTTTTTCGCGCGGGGGCAACACGGCGGACAACCCGACCATCCACAGCGGGGTGGTGGCGACCAGAATGCCGCTAAAGCCGGTGGTCACGTATTTCACCGTCCAGCAGATAATGGAATTGCCGCCCAGAAAGAGCAACAGGCCGATAATGCCTTGCGTTTTCAAATCCTGACGACTGGGAACGCGCTCTCCTTTCAAGAGACAGAAAGCCACCAGCAGCATCCCGGCCAGAGTAAAGCGCACACAGGGCAGCAGCGCGGACGGCAGGGTGTCCACCCCCAGCTTGATGCTGCCCGCCGTGGTTCCCCAAATCAGGTAGACGGTCAGCAGGGCCAGGTATGGCTTCCAAGAAAGGAGGGCTTTGGTCATAAATCCAGTCTCATTCGGGTATCGGCTCTTTGATACAGGGAACGATGCTCAGGCTCATCCTGTATCAACACAAAACCCAGTTTACGGTAAAGATTGACAGCGGCGGTCAATTGACTGTTGGTTTCCAGCACCAATTTCCCGGCCTCCAGTTTGCGCGCTTTTTCGATGGAGGCGGCCAGCAACTGTTCGCCAATCTGGCGACCACGGGCTTTTTCGGTCACGGCCATTTTGGACAGCTCAAACGTGCCGTCCTCTTTCTTAATCAGGGCGCAAGTCCCCAGAATAGCCTCAAGCTGCTCGGAGGAACCCGCTTGCCCATCCAGGGAATCATGGCTGACCGCAAACAGGATGGCGCCGCCATTGTCCAGAATCTCCCGCTCCGGGTCGCCCAGGACTTTTTCATCTTCCGACTCCACCTTGAAGTATTTTTCAATCCATTCAAGGTTCAGGCGCCTGAACGCTTCCCGGTACACGGGATTTCCGGGGCGATATTCCACAATCACCGTCCCGGTCGCATCAGGGCTGGAGTGCGTTGCAGCCTGCTCCGCGATAAAACGGCCGTATAAACCCTGTTCGTCCATCAGGTTCTCCATTCTTTCCAACATACCCATTACGTCCACGCCTGTGGCGTTCAACAAGCCACGCATCGTGATCTGGATTCGTTCCCAGGCGTTTTGCAGTTCTGGCAGGACGTCCCAGCCTTTTTCGGACAAGGCCAGCAGGCGTTTTCGCTTGTCGGTGTCATCGCGAAGCGCCTGTATCAGGTCCAAGTCCAGCAATTCACCGGCAATCTGGTTGACCGCCGGATGGCTGACCCCCAACAAACGGGAGATATCCACCACGCCAATCGGCTCACGACTCCGGCTCAGCAGGTAAAACACCGGGAACCACCGGGGCTCAAAATCCAATTCCATTTCCTTATACAGCAACGCCACATCCTGTCCCAACCGGTCAGCCAAGCGACGAAAACGGCTGCCCAGCGCCAGCGGGCCAATCTGATTCAGAAAATCCATGATCTAAACTTCCGGTGATGCGGCAAACGAACGCGGCAAGCTACCGCCCAATTCGTAAGCCATTACATAACTACCCCGAACAAAACTGCGGATCAACCTGATCCGTATCGCCGTGTTCATCCTGTTCCCTCCTGTTACAACACAATCAGACTCAGTTTTTTTGAAAAACTACCCGTTCAAAGTCTCCCGTAACCAATTGCTATCCCTTTAACACCTCGGCCAATGCCCCGGCTTGAGACCGGCTCTTAACAATATGGCGGCTTAAACCAGCCAGTACGCCCAGGTAAGCCGCCCCGTAATACAATAGAAACAGCGCAACCAGCCCGGTGGAAAAACCATGCCAACCGTTCTCCAGGCAAAGCTTGCCCAAGGCGATCGCCAGGCCAAAGCGCAGAATATAGCGGGTCATACCAATCTGTATTGCCAATTCACATCGCCAATCCAAACAACCAATCCAAAAAAGGTGAAATAAAACATATAGCCCAGGGGCTACAGATTGCAACTTATAAGAGCTATAATACCATTTAAGATTGAGGGTTTGATGATAAAAAATATTTTAATTCAACTTTATTTTAAATTCCCCGGTTTCAAAATGATATTACTATTAGCCGGATTGCTACTGCTGTGCAATTATCCGGCATGGGCGCAGCAAACCGTCAACCAGTCCCACGGCAATTTATTTCCGTTAAGCAGTTTTGCCGCCGGGCAAAAATTTGCGATCCAGACCGACAGTTTTACCCCCATTGGCGGCGGGAAACTGCAATACCGGGTGGTGGAAACCGACGGCCAGTCCCCGGCGGGAACGCGGGTCAGCCTGAACGAGATTGACTGCAACACCGGGCAGTTGCGCTCCCCCGTCAAATCCTGGAATGAGGGCGGGGACGGCCTGATGTCCAATGAAATTCCCGGCTCGCCGTACCCGGTGACATTAAGAAACCGCACCGGGCTTTATTCATTCCTGAAAGGCACCTGCCAGGAAAACCTGCCCGATTTGCCCACCCAGTGGTAGGCTACTACGCCAGCGGAAGAATATACAGGACATGGAAAAGACGATGGCCCCTCCCGCACCTCAACCCGACTGGGAAGCCCGATTGCCGGGAGAGCAATGGCTATTGCTGGACTCCATTGCGGCGGCGGAACGCTATTTGTGTACCTACCCGACGGGCAAGGCCATGATTCAACGGGAACCCTACCCCAACCCGCAGGGCTTGTTCGCCAGAATCCTGTTTGCGGAACGGGTTCAGCAGGATCGGATTTATATCAGCCCGGCCAGTTCAGAATAATGTCCGCCACCCGTTGCGCCCCCAGGCCATCCACCAGGCGCATCGCCGAATCCGCCATCGCGGCCCTACGCTCAGGCGCATCGGCCAGCGCCCAAATCGCCTTGCGCAAATCATTCACCGAAACCGACCCGCTTGCGCCCAGAAAAACCTGCGCGCCTGCATCGGCTACCTGTCGGCTGATTTCAAGCTGGTTGTCAGCCACCGCTATCACAATGGCGGGCAAGCCCAGACAAAGCCGTTCCCAGGTGGCGGTGCCGCCCGCCCCAATCGCCAGATCCGCCAGGGCCATCCGTTCGGCCATGTTATCCACCTGGCAATGGAAGTCAAAACTGGGCAGGGCGGCGCATTGTTCGCGGATTTCCTCCCCCATGGGATTGGCCGCGCCCACCACCACATCCACCCGAAAAGGGGAGGTCAAGTCCCGCAGGGCAGCAATAGCCTTCAAGGTTTCCCCGGTCGGATCGCTGCCGCCGAAAAAGACCAACACCCGTGACACCGGCTGCGATCGGAATACTCCCACATCTTGCATGCGCGCGCGGAACCGGGCGAAATCCGGCCGAAGCAGGGCATATTTCGGCCCCAAAAGCAGCCTGCACTCTGGCGGCGTTAACGCCTGATAGCGCTCGACATTCCGGGTTAAGTCACCGGAATCGATTAACAACTCGCAATCGTGCGGCCGATTGGCCAAATCATCCAAGGTCAGCACCCGTCGGGCAACGGAGCGCAGTTGCGTTTCCCACCCGACGGAAAGCCCGTAATGATCCACCGCCAGCCAGTCAAACGGATTGTTTCCCGAACAGCCAAGCTGGCCCAACTGTGAAAGCAGGGCTTGTGTTTCCGCCGGATCATCCGCTTGCCATGCCAACACGGAAAACCCTTTGGCCCGCAACCAGTCGTTCAGGTCGCCCGGCAACTGACGGCAGGCAAATGTCACCTCCGCGCCACGGGCAATCAATTCATTGGCCAGGGTAGCGCACCGCACCACATGCCCGGCGCCGATTTCCACCGAGGCGTCGGCCCGCATCAAAACCCGCAACGGGCTTGAACCCGCCACCCGCTCAGGCATGCCCATTACTCATACAAGTTCCAGCAAAGCGGGTTGATAAACTTTTCCTCCCGGCAGGCAAAACGGGCAAAATCGGCCGAGGACACCCCCGCATCCGCCGCATGGATTACCTCCTGCAACTGGGCTACCGAACCAACGCCCACCAGCGCGTAATCCACCTCCGCAACGCTGGTGGCGAACCCCAGCGCGCCTTCCAGCGGGGTCAACCCTTCCCGAATCAGGAACTCGTGGTAACTGTCCATCCGCTTGCGAATGGGCCAGAACCAGGGATGCAAATGCGTGGGGTCCAGCAGCACCCCTTGCAGGAACACATCGCGTGCGTGAATTTCAATGCCCTTTTGCTTCAAGGCCGTTAAATGCCCGCTGAGCAAGAGGCGCTGATCCAGCACGTTCAAGGGAAGCTGGATGATATCCGGGGCGCAGGCGGCCAGCACTTTACCGATTTGCGCAGCGTTACTCAGCGAAACCCCGATCTTTTCAATACGCCCCTGCTGTTTCAGGGTTTCCATGCGGCGGTACAACTTTTCGCCCTGGGTAGCGAACAAACCGTCCTCCACGCCGATCATCAGACCGTAAACGGTCTCCTGCCGCAAGTTTTGCAAGGTTGCGTTCAGGGCGGTTTCCAGTTGCTCGGCGTGGTGGGCCGCCACAAAATCCGTGCCGAATTGCGGCGTTTTGGCCAGAATTTTAAACTGATGATTTTCCGGCAAACATTCGCCCAACACTTCTTCGCTGTTTCCCGCCTGGGCTGCCGTATCCAGCAGCGTTACGCCGGAATCCCGCGCGATTTCCAGAATGCGGCGGGCTTCCTCCAGGGAAACCTGCCAGGCATGCTTGCCCGTTTTGGCGGCGAATTCCACCGTACCCAGCCCAAGTTTCATAGCCTTACAGAATCCATACTTTCCAGCGGCCCGGTTGCTTAACGACGATAGCGGCCCCGCCGCCAGCTCACTGGATCCATTCTAGCCGATTTCCGGAGAGCCGTTCCATCACTTTTGGAAGGCCAGGCATTCTGTCAAAACATTCCCCCATGTCTTGCAAACGGATTTCGTACTATAAATATGGGTATGAACACCCTGCAAGCCTTGCTTTCCTTTGCCATTGCCGCCGGTCTGCTGACCATGACCCCCGGCCTGGATACCGCGCTGATTCTGCGTACCGCCACGGTGAAAGGCGCGCCCCCGGCCTATGCGGTGGCGGCGGGAATCTGTCTGGGCTGCCTGATCTGGTGCCTGCTGGTTTCCGTGGGGTTGGGCGTGGTGCTGAGCGCCTCAAAACTGCTTTATCATCTGCTACGGGTGGCCGGGGCGGTTTACCTGTTTTACCTGGGCTTGCAAATGCTGTTGAATACCAGGAAGCACCTGGACGAAACACCGACTCCCACCGAAAGCCCGCCGGAAAATAGCCTGCGCCGTTGGTTTGGCCAGGGCTTGCTGACCAACCTGCTGAACCCCAAGGTGGGCGTTTTTTACGTGAGCTTTATGCCTCAGTTTATTCCCCCGCATGCCGACCTGGCCTCCTTTGGCGTGTGGATGGGCTTGATTCATTCGCTGGAAGGACTGCTCTGGTTTTCCGTGCTGGTCATCGCCACCCAACCGCTTGCCCGTTGGCTCAAGCAGCCACGCGTCATCCAGGGACTCGATCGGCTGACCGGCGGTATTTTAATCCTGTTCGGCGCAAAGCTGGCCCTGGAACCGAGTCATTAACAAGCCATCATCAAGCGGCGCGAGTTATCAGCCCCCCGCAAATAGCATCCAGTTTTAAAAAACAGTCAAGACAACATAAAAAAACCGCTTTATTTCATCTGGAAGGTTTTACATCGCAAATGATGCGATTTTCAGAAGTGGTTTTACACTGGCCGAACTGCTAATCAGTCTAGCCACTCTGGGGGTGATTGCCAGAGCTACTAATTTGTAAAACCTCTTTAATAAAACATACAGCCTCGCCATTGCTGACCGATATACTCAGAATGTTAATGAAATAACGGATAAGCTGATAATTATGTTAAGACTGAGGAATCGTGGTCAAAGCCTGACCGAGTATGCGATTAGCATTGCACTGGTAGCGCTGGTCGCCGTTGGCGGCTTGGTCGCATTATCCCGCAGTCTTAATAACGGGTTTATGTCCATATTGGGCAATTATTCTCCCCCACATGCCAGTAGCATACCCATTCATGCAACAGTCTCCGGGGGTGCGCAAAATGTGGCGAATGTGGTGGCGACCGGCAAGGGGGCGTTGGCTTCCTCGCCGAATATCCGAGCCCAGCAGGCTACTGTTATTCAGGTGAGTGGCTCCAATGGAGGCTCAGCGACAGTCCAGGCCAACTCCCAAATGCTGCTGGCGCTGGCCGCCAAATACAAGGACACGGAACCGGCGTTGGCCAACCTGATTGAGCAGTTGGCTCAAAAAGGATATAGTGTAGCAAGTTCCATGAGCTATTATGATAAGAGTGGTGGTATTGAGGATCCCAACAATTCGATGGGTGGCCCAAATGGGGTGTGTCCGCAATATAAGTCTCTATGGAACCAAGTACTGCAATCTCCTGAATATAGTAACTTGAGTGCGGACGATCAAACATTGGTCAACGCATTGGCCGAAGATAGTTACTCGCGAGCATCGGACGTATTCTTTGCGGGTGCGATGCAAGGCGTTGGGCAGACGCCAGCAAAGAACGTTAGTGCTAGCGCTCAAGTGGTGAATAGTAATTCCCAAACCATCCATACCTGTAGTGGTGGCGCCTGTAAATAATTCAGGACATTAACGTATGAAAGCGTAATGTTCGAGCAAACGAAGCAGCGTATGACAAGGTATAAAATCGGGCAACTGTATCCTTGTCTGTAAGCATTTCCCACTGGTCTAGTAACCAAAAGCCAAGATAAAAGCGAAAAGTAACGATATTACAGGTTCTAAAGAAACTGACCCGGATACAGATTGGTTTGGGAGTCTAGGCAGGCTGCTAAACTTTCCGGCCCACCAGCAACATGTTGGAGGAAAGCCGCTGATTGATCAGGAACTGCTGGAAGGCCGCGCCGCTTTCTTCCCACTGTTCCAGCAGCACTTGCTTCAGAAACGGATGTTCATCCGGGTTCAGTCCGCCGTTGAGCATTTGTTTTCGCACCAGTTCGGCATCCAGCTTGCCGGGGGTTTGGGTGTCGATCACCTCGAACCCGCAAGCTTCCATTAAACCGGCCAGCGACCGGGGATTAAACAGATTGAGATGCTCTACATCCACGGCGGAAGATTTTTCGCCCAGCATCTGCACATCAAAGCCTTTACTATTGGGACAGGTCAGCATCAGCGCCCCGCCCGGCGTCAGCAGTTCCGCACATTGCGTTAAAAATTCCCGAGGGGAAAACAGGTGTTCGATCACCTCAAAACTGGCGATCACACTGATCGATTCACCGGACTTCAACACATCTTGCGGCTGAATCCGCTCAATCGGTTTTTCCAGCACTTCCAGACCGCGTCGCCTGCAATCCTCGGCCAGATAGGGGGTCGGTTCCACCGCCACAATTCGCCGGAAACGATCGACCCTCCGCAGTTCCTCCCCAAAAAGGCCAAAGCCCGCGCCTACTTCCATGAGCAGATCGGTCGGAATCTGGAACCGATCGCAAATCTCCAGCACCAGGGCCACCCTGGGCTTAAAAATCTTCTCCCGCCGCGCCGCCTCGGAAGCCGGAAAAATATGTTTGCTCCAGTATTCGTAATTTTTGGAATGGCGGTAATAATCCGCCAGATGTTCGGTCCGGGGGCGCGGGTTGGCGTATAGCGTTTCGCATTGAACACAGGTCACAAAGGACATGCCGGTTTTCTCAAAGGCCGGTTCAAACTGGATGGCCTCGCAAGCGGGACAAGGCACGGTGATAAATTCATCCCGGCGCGCCATCAGGCGGGCGATGTCTTCCGCGAACAGGCGGGCCTGCTCGGCCATCAAAGCTTCGGGGCGGATTTCATTTTCGGTGAGGGTCACGCGGCATCCTCTCTCACGCTTAATGCGTCACACCGGCGGGCGCATCCACCAGTTCCTGTCTCTTATACACATCTCCGAGCCCACGAGACTA
>CABHPA010000184.1 GCA_902168245.1 Candidatus Melainabacteria bacterium | reverse complement strand
GCCATTCAAAACTCTGCGGAGTTTAGAACAGCTTTCCAACACTCAAAACGACGACGAAGTAATATTTTTGGACTCAACTGTAGCTTAAACAATGAACTTTTTGGTCTGGCTCATGGGGTACACCTTAGTTAAGGTTCTGCAGAGTGTTGTTCAGACCTTCGTCCTGTGAGCCATCATCCTTCTGTATGCGTAAAAGCTGGTTACGCAGTAAAACAAGTTCGCCAGCCAGATTCATTAAATTATTCAAAAGATCAATCCGTACGCGAATAGTCTCCACGGATTCCCCACCAGTGGGTTTAGATCGCTTAAGAGTTTGTGATTCAATAACCGTGGGGGTTGTTGTTTGATTAGGTGTAACGATAACAGCTGCGTTCTCTGGTTCCATTCCGACATCCCCAACCAAAGTGCCGGACTCGACAAAATTACATTCTGCCTCATCCGTTTGCTTGGGTGGAAGTTCAAAGGCAGTAATTTGCTCCTGAGGGATATCCAGAGCAATAGCAATTAAGTCCAGTTCCAGTATGCTTGACAGCATTACCAAAAAGTTCGTGCCTGTATCGTTATCGGCCTGTTGGCAGAGTGATTCGGAGTCGGACTGCTCGGCGTGGCGTAAGCATTGCCCTATTAACCCCACAATTTGTAGTATTTCTTGGACACCTCGTTTCTTATCCTGGAGATCTTGAGGTGACTCAAACCGAGCAGCATAAATAGAATGTCCTCTTCTTGCGGTTGTTTCCAGCTCCTGAGTGGAAGGTTCCAAAGTAATAAAACAATTTGTAGCCTCAGGCTCTGTTGATTCTTGGGAAGTGGACAAGGGTTTAGACACTTCTGGATTGGCAAGTTCGTTTAAGATTTTAGCCACGTTGGCGTATGGAATCTGTTCACTGGCGGCAATATCCGCGATCATGGCAGAAAGAAGATCGGTACCAGCCAATAAATTGGTTACAACAATAGTAGATGGCTGTAATTTGCCATCCCGAATCAACATCAGCACATTTTCCATAGCGTGGCTGAGCTGCTTTATTGCTTCAAACCCAAAGAAGCCGGACGCCCCTTTGATACTGTGAATCGCCCGAAAAATCCGGTTTAGTACTTCCGGATCCGTTTTTTTCCCGTCCTGCTCCATCGTCAAAAAGTCAGGTTCAATACTAGTCAGATGCTCGCGGGCCTCTGACAAAAACTCCTGGATCAGGCTCTCATCGTTAATCATAGGATGTTACTCTTTGGATGTTGACATGCAACAACACTTATACCGCAGAGACTTGAAAACTATGGCTGGCTTCTTTTACAAAATGGACAATTTCTCCAACAGTATCCCCAACTTGATTCACACTCCCTGAAACAGTCCTGGCAGCGAGCGCTGCGCCTCCCATGCTATTGCTTATTTCATTGGTAGTTGCGGTTTGTTGCTCCACAGCACTGGCAATGGTGTTATTAATTTGGTTGAGTTCTCCGATTATTTCTGAAATCTCAGTTATCGCGCTAACGGCAGCAGCCGTGCTGCTTTGAATAATATCAATCCGGGTCCGGATATCGTCCGTGGCATTGGCCGACTGCTTGGCGAGTTCCTTCACCTCGTTGGCCACCACAGCGAACCCTTTACCCGCATCCCCTGCGCTAGCCGCCTCAATAGTTGCGTTAATAGCCAGCAAATTGGTTTGAGAAGCAATGTTATTAATCACATCAATTACTTTGCCAATTTCTTTGGCGGCTATACCCAGATTATCCACAATTTCCCTGGTTTTAGAGGCATTGGATTCTGCCCGTTGCGCAATGGATGCAGCCTGACCCGCTCCTTTTGCTACTTCCAACAAAGAGGCGGACATCTGTTCAATAGCAGAAGCAATGGTGTTGACCGATGACGACATTTCCTCTGCGGAACCACCGATATCCTGCATACTGCTAGACAGTTTGCTTAAACTCTGGTTCGTGTTTTCCAAATGCTCCAGTGCCCTTTCTTGGGTGGACTGGTTATAGACAGAGATCGCCAATTCCATGTCCAGAAATATGACCTTATTAGCGGCCACAATAAACGGAGCGATTCGCCAGGGACGCCAAAAGTTGCGCTTTACAGCCACTTGGACCAGCTTGTTGAGTACAAAACAATATCCGGCAATATACCATCGGGGTTCCAGCCCAATTCGCATATGGGTTTGCCCAATACGGGTAACTTGATGCATATAGTCCGGTTCAAATTTCGCTTCAAACAAGCTCTGCCAATGGCGGGTTTGTAGCTCCTTAAGCTGGGCTATATTCGCCTCATCTCCCACCATGTTTTGCAGATTGGCAATACTACTAATGTGTCGATAGAAACCCGCCAGGATAGAGGGCAATGCAGGAACTAAGAAAGTTTTCAATTTCCTTGCCAGTGTTTGGGTTTCAGCATCAATCTGCAAAAAGCGCAGGCGTTCGTTACGATCCATGCTCGTCTGCTCAGAGCTCATGCCGCTCAGTCTCCATCACTCGAATGTTATTATAGATAGGTTGAAATCAGGGAAATGGAATATGAAATGGGGGGTATTGAGGTATGAAAATATAAAACTTCCAAAGTTTTTGGAACTATTACAATTCTATAAAAACTATATATTTTAATTAAAAAGCATTTCTTTATTACGAGTGTACAACAATGCGGATTTTGTTGCAATTTTTGCGTCATTTGGTTTTTGTTGAAACTAAGCTTATCAGCATGAACGATTTCAAGGGTCGTCAGTTTAAAGGCGAGATCATCCTTTGGGCCGTCCGTTGGTATTGAAGTATGGCATTAGCTACCGAGAGATGGTGGAAATGGGGTAAGAACGCGGGGTTGAAGGCGATCATACCACTCTGTGCCGCTGGGTTCAGCATGACGCTCTGTTGATTAAAAAGCGGCTTCGCTGGTATTGACGTAGACCCAACAGCACCAGCTGGCGCTTGGATGGCACCGAGTGTGGGTCTCAGTCAGGTGGAATTCCCTTGACGCCATTTGGCTGGATCGTATCCTGCGGGTGAGGAAAAGGGCAATCGGCTTGGTTTCAATCTCAAAAGTGTCCCTGAACGGTAATCAGGAACGCTTTTTCAGAATGAGGCGGGTGGTTAAGAACCTGTCGTCAAAGATGAAATAGCCGCCTGAGTAGAAGGTGGCTATGGGAGATTTTCACTTGGGTTTCAGAGGGATCGTTGGAGATTTCATAATCCTTGCTTAGGTGCCGACTGCCATTGAGCCAGGATAGCGTCCTTTCAACAATCCATCGTTTGGGGAGAATGGTCCAACCTTCTGGAAGTTTGAGGACAACTTCAACGAGGCAATCGAGAGCAAGGCGGACATAATTAACGAATGTTCCTCGATAACCGCCGTCAGCGCAAACCCCTTTTAGGGCAGGATATTTGTCTAACGCCTCTTCAAAAACGAGGCAGCCGCTTATCGAATCATGTTCATTGGTGGGATGGCTTTTTACATGTAGCAGATGGCCTTGCGTATCAGTCACAATATAACGTTTACGCCCTTTTACTTTTTTTCGTCGTCAATGCCTCGATCTTTCGCCGCCCCGCTTGTTTTGACACTTTGAGAATCAATTAGCGCATAGCTGGGACAGGGCTTTCTTCCCTGCTTTACCCGGCTCGCCTCAACCAAACATTGAAGCATAATGTCCCATTTTCCGGTTTGTCTGGCGCGACGGTAAAAGCTTTCTACCGATGTAAAGGAAGGAAAATGGTTGGGTAACATCCGCCGCTGACATCCTGTCTTGTTCAGATAAAAAATGGCGTTCAATAGCTCCTGAATCGTATACTCTCTGTTTTTTCCGTAATTCCCCACGTCGAAAATGTCCGCTACCGCTGCATACTGGACTTCTGTCAAATCACTCGGATATCCCATCCGCTTATTTCTAGACAAACAAACCTTGTTCTATAACTCTTGCACTTCTTTGACGGCAGGCTCTAGTACTACAGTCGTGAGTTAAGTTGGTTTCTCGCCAGCCGTGTTGCCTGGTGACATTGTTGAGAAAGTCTTTGGTGCCTTCGTCGCCAATGGGACCAATGCTGAATCAAAGACCAGGGTATGGTTTGTCTAAAGAGCCGGTGAGCCAACAGCCTGCGAATTTCCG
>CABHPA010000183.1 GCA_902168245.1 Candidatus Melainabacteria bacterium | reverse complement strand
GTTTAGATGAAGTGGAAAACCAATTAGAAGCTCAATTAAAGCACTTCTACGATAATCCAGGCCTGGTACAATCCATTGTCGGTTATGGATGGATTCTAAATGCCCTTAATTGATGGAATTGGTATGAAAGGATTCAGAAACAAAAGCCTCATCCATATCACAAAGCTCAATCGGTAAATGTTCGATCCGTTGCATAGCTCTCTCTTAATTTAACGCATTTTATCTAAACGGTTGCCGGTGGTTTTGGGGTTTACGGTGGCAATATCGCCTTCCACTTTATCCAACTGTTGCTGAAGCTGATCGATTCGCATTTGGGCCAATTTGCGATTTTTACCCAGGTTGGTAATCACCTTCACCATATGGGCAATATCGCCCACCAGAATTTGCAACGGGTTGCGATCGGTAATGAACGCATTCAACAGCGTGGCGTAGATGAAGGGATCGGGGTTTTGGTTTCTGGGATTAGGTGGCGAATGACGATCCATCATGATTCTTTCCCCTGCGTTCATGTCCCATTAAATAGACAGGCCAGGCTTAAATGTTGTCCAGCGCCTTTTTATCGCCATCAAGGGAATCCTTGAGCAGTTTGCGAAGGATGTCACCCTGGGCCTCAAGCTGCTTGACGGTGGTTTCCAGGTTCTTGATTTTGGCGGAGAGAATGGTATCCGCGTTGGTTAAAATGCGGTTTGAAATATGCTGGAACGAAGACAGTACCGCGCCGGATAAACCGTTCAACACCGCGCCGCCCGCCGCCGCCGCAATTCCGAATGGGCCGAAGAACGGCCCCAACGTGGTCAATACGCCGCCAATCCCGCTGACGATGCCTGCAGCGGGCATGACCCAGTTTCGTCCAAACCCCGCGCCGGAAACCGCACCGGTAGCCAAGCCGCCTGCCGTGGCCGCCGTACCCAGGCCGCTGGCGCCACCGGCAATCCAGCCGCCGTTCAGCGCGCCGACGGCGCTGCCATCTGTGGGGCTGGCGCCACCGGCGAACATGCCGCCAATCATCCCGCCGGACGGGAAACCGGGCGATCCAATACCAGAGAAACCAAACTGGCTGGCCCCCATGGAGCCTGTCCCCAAAGCGGAAAACATGCTAAGCGGGCCGACGGAGGAGTTATCTATCGGCGCCGCGCCACCGCTGGGGAAACCGGAGATCTGGGAAAAAGGCGCCAGGCCAAAAGCGGCCTGCCCGCCTGCTACACTGCCGGTTCCGCCGGTAAAGGGCGTATAGTAGGAAGTACCGGGAATACTGATGGCTTCGCTGCCAAAGGTGGGCAAAAAAGGCGCCGCGCCAAACATGCGGGACACATTCATTAAAAGGCTGCCGAATTTGCCCAGACCGCTCCCGCCCAGGCTGGGGCCGGACACCGTAAGATCCCGGAGGCGATCGTAGGTCTCGAACAGTTCCGCCTTGGCCGCGTCTTCGGCCAGACCGTAACTGGTCATAATCACCAGATATGAATCGTATTTATAACTCATTCAGCTGGTTAACCTCGTGCTTCAACAGGTGGGCAATCAGTGCATCGGCAGTTAAGCGAAAGTCTTGAATACAAGTTCAATATTCTTATCAATTACTTTTTTCACTGCGTCCAGTTCGGTTTGGACGGCCTGTTGCTGGGTGTCCACCCGGCGGAGCTGAAGTTCCAATCCCTTGTCCAGGCTCTGAATCGCGTTAATGCGAAGCTGGAGTTTGATGGATTCTGCCGAATCGGGATCGAGGGTGGTGGAGGTATTAAACAGATCGTTGGCGACGTTTGCCAGTTCCAGGCGGGACTGGTTGATTTGTTGCCCGGTCAGTTCCAAATCGTTTTTACGGGAAGTCAGGGTCAAATACCTGGCCTGGCTAGCTGCAAGTCCCATAATGGCGTATCCTTCAGCGCTTCTTCAATATCTCTAACTACTGGGCTTCAACAAGTAGTTTTGGCATCGGCAACGACGGGGCAATCTTGAGCATAGGCAGGGTTGAAACGCGCAAGTTACTCCGTTTGGAGGAATTTGCGCCCATGCGCCTTGTGTCATTCTCAAAGAGAGGCCGCATGGCAATAAGCAGGGTTCATAACGGTTTTGGCGACACGAACCCAAGGCTCTTTACCGGATGGCTTCCCTTGGTATTGGAGAGGATAGGCAATTTTTGAAAAAAATCAGGTAAAATCTGAATTTAATGTCATATTTTTTCAAGTTTTTAAACGGCATGCCGATACGGGTAAAAACCTTGAAATATGACGGGCCAGGGCAGCCAGTCTTTCGCCGGTTTGAAACTAGCGCCTTGAAGCGCGAAAGTATTAGCCCCACAAACTTAACCCATAGAAGGATTTGAAATATAAAAAACCTAAAAAGATAAAAAGCAATGTTACAATAACACTGATCAAAACACCGGGTGAGCCGGATAGTGAGAGGAGTTTTAAATTGACAACCAAGAAGGCTACGGCCAAAAAGAGTAGCAGCGCAGGCAAGAGTTTCAAAACAGCAAAAACCGCAGCGAAAACGGGCAAAAAAATGGTTGCCAGGGCCAGCAGCGGCGGAACCACCCGTTCCAGCGCCAAACCGGCAGCCAAAGGGCATGATTCGCTGGAAACATTGAAGCGGGTTTTCCTGATCGGGTTGGGTGCAACCGTAATGACCACCGAAAAATTGCGCGATACCGTAAAAGAACTGGTGGATGACATGGTGGCCCGTGGCGACATTAATCCCGCCGAAGCCAAAAAACTGGCCGATGATCTGAAAAAGCGTTTTCAGGACGGCAAGGCCGAATTTGAAGACGGCGTTCGCAAAGTGGTGGACGTAGCCCGCAAAAAAACCGCCGCCACGCTGGAAAAAGTAGAGTCGGCCTTGAGCAAAAAAACCGCAGCTAAAAAAGCGGTCGCTAAAAAACCGGCAGCCAAAAAGCCCGTAGCCAAGAAAACCACTGCGGCCAAGCCAGCCGCAAAAAAAGCGGTCGCTAAAAAACCGGCGGCCAAAAAGCCCGTAGCCAAGAAAACCACTGCGGCCAAGCCAGCCGCAAAAAAAGCGATCGCTAAAAAGCCAGCGGCCAAAAAGCCGGTAGCCAAGAAAACCACCGCAGCCAAGCCAGCCGCAAAAAAAGTAATCGCTAAAAAGCCCGCTACCGTCAAAGCACCCGCCAAAAAACCAGTGGTTGCGGAACCCAAACCAACCACCGAAGCATCGGCAACGGCGTAACGGTTTAATTAAATCAGGCCAACTACCGTGGCCAAGGCATAGTCCCCGTCATGAGACAGGCTAAGCCGCCAGGCCCGGACACCCAGCCTAGTTGAAGCATCTAAAGCCCTCCCGCGCAAAAGCAGTTCGGGGGGGCTTTGCTTTTGGGAGGCCACTTCGATATCCTGCCACTGGACACCTTGACGCCAACCCAAACCGTTCATGCCGCAACCCAGCGCCTTGGAAACCGCCTCTTTTACGGCAATGCGCCCGGCGGCTTTTTGAATAAACACGGATTCCCGCACCCGGCTTACGTTTTCGCCAACGGTTACGCCCTCGCAATACGACAGCTCCGCCTCGCTCAGCAATTTGGCGAAAAAGGCCCGCCCGTAGCGCCGATAACTTTTAATCAGGCGGGGTATGTAAACCAGGTCGGTTCCCAGCAACAGATCGCCCGCCCAACCAGGTTGGGGCTGGCCTGGGGCGGGATTGTCATTGAAGTAGGGGGGCGTGGTATTCATAGGCACATTATATTAAAGAAGAAAGCGGAACCGGATTGTCATTCAGGGGGCAGTCCCGCAAATCGCGTCCAGAACCGTCACGCCAACAAAACTCTCGGATTCAGCAAGGCAACGCGCAGGCTCAAATCTGTAACGAAACCGGGTAGTAATTCCGGTGCGGCATGGCCGGGCGCATTGGGCGTGGATTAAAACCGGCAAAGCTGGGGGCCGCGATCATGGCCGGTAAAGCCTGGAGCGGCAAGGCTTGCTGAACCGGAGGCGCGGCGCCGACGGACGGATTCAACGGCGGCTGCGATGGAAACCCTGTGTTTTGCGGTGCGGAATTAAGCGACAGGGAAGGCGCTTGAGGCTCTTGTGCAGCGGGCGGCGAAAAGGGCTTGGCATCCCCATTTGCGGGTTTACTGCCCATGCCTTTGCCGGACGTCTTAAAGGTTTTGCTGACCACGTCCACCACGTGATCGGAGTAATCGCGGGTAAAGCGCTCCAGCGCGTAACCGGCCAAAAACACCGCAGGCACGGAACCCACCGCAATTGGCACCGCTTTAAAGAGCGTCTTCATGCATTCGGCTTCGGTTTTACCCAACTTGGTAAAAATGGGCTTTACCAACGGCGATTTGGTCAAAAACTCCCGCAGCCTGACGGAAACGGCGGCAGGATTATAGTCCAGTTTTTCGGCGGTCGCAAAATCCAGCCGCAGCGGGTTCGGCCCGGCCTTGGTGAAAGAGTTGCGCAAATTACTCCATAACGGATACTTGGGCGGCTCGCCGATTTTACGAATGCCCATGGGCGCGGCTATTTTTTTCTTTACCCAGTTCTGGATTTGCCGCAGTACGATAAAGCCGAACGTCCAGCCGCAGATCTCGCGGATATCGGTTCGAATGGATTCCTTGTAACGGTATGGGCCTTCGCTGGTTCCCATCGCCCTGACCGCCGAGAGGTTCGCCACGATGATACGGGAAATCACCAGCACCAGTGACGCCAGGATCAGGGAATCGGTCTTGAGCTGATCGGGGTTCTGGAACATGCTGATGGTTTTATTTTTGGCCACCTTGCCCAGATTTTTGAAAACATCGGCCACACCCACCTCAACGGCTCCCATCAAGCGCCTCCCACTCTAATGAAGGGCATGGGCATATGGTAGGGCGGAAGCATGTTGCCAATGGCAAACGGGGTCGCGGTCGGCTGTTTGGGGTTTGGGAGATAAAGCGTCTGCATGGATTGCGGCCCGGATTGCTGCGACTGAGGGGACTGAACGGGAGGCAGCAGCGGCGGCGCTTCAGACATCAGCGAAAGCGTTTTGGGCGGGGCCGGGACGGTGGCCATCGCCGGTACTTCCTGGGTAAACAGTTTATCCGGTTCGCCGACCTGGGGCGATACGGCAGCCGGTTGAGAAGGCGCGGCCGGGGCTTTGACCTTGGAATCCCTGCGGTAATGTTTATCCAAAACCATTTTGGCGGTAGAGGCCACCGGGCCATCGCACATTTTCTGGATGCCGGTTCCCCCGGCCCATGCGCTGACCGCAACCCCCAGCAGAATCGCCGCCGAGGCCCAAACATTGTTCTTCATGGCGAACTGTTTCAATTCCGCCACTTCGTTCACGATTTTGTTGAACGCCTTATCCAAATGCTCCTGGGAAAGGTTTCGGGCCTTCACCTCGGACAGTTCGGCAAACTTGTTTTTCAAGGCATCCATGTTGGCCATGCCAGTCTTGGGATCGCCGTACAGCACTCTGTAAATTAGGTTTTTGGCTTTTACGTCGCCCGGCTTGGCGCCTGGAGTGTAAACTTCTTTCAGATATTCATTAATATGCTTGTCAAACTTGTTGACGCACAACCCCAAATCGGTCAGCGCCTGTGTCAGCTCATGGGAAATGTCTTTTCCTGCCAGGGTTATGTGCGGGATTTTGGGCTTGTAGGCCAGGTTCACCAAGTCCTGTCCCAGGTGTAAAAAGGCCATGTAGCAGGCCGTTCCTACAAGCTCCACAAAGGCGCGCTCGATCAGCGCCTGGCGCTTCTGATTTTGGCTCAGCCTGGGATCTTTCTGCTGACTGGGGCTGTTGACCAGAACCCGCATAATCCCCGTAAGAACCCGCGTCAAGACCGCAACTTCGGCGAGGTACATCCAGTTTCCCGCTCGCGGCAGCAGTTTTGAAGTGATGGGCAGGGGGTTACCCACTCTTAAATCCCTCGTATTCTGAAGTCCTGATAACGTTAAAACCTGAGTAAAACCTAAAAGAAGAATCCCAAACGATTGGCAAATTCTATTATAAGAAACCCACTCAACCCATTTTGGTGCTAGTGAGCCTCAAAAACCCCTCATAGAACATGATTCCAGGAAAATATGGACGAGCTTGTCTTACTTAACAAACTCGTTACAATTGAGCATCGACAGCTCAGGAGCTATAAGTTAGCATACCAGTTATTCGTGCCAATATGAGGATCAGCACTTAAGCGATGCGTAATCCAAAATCCCGCTCCCTGCAAAACCCGCTCCGAATCATGATGCTTTCATTTTTAACGCTGCCACTTTTAACCCTGGGCCTTGCCTTGTCGCCCAGCAGCATAGCCGCCCCCGGCAACGGGAAAGCGACGCCGCAAGCCATAAGCAAGCCCGACGGCCTGCAACTGGAACAGAAGACATTCCCGCAAGGAACGCTTTATTCCCTGAAAATACCCGCAAAATCAGGTTACAAAGTCATCCCGTCCCTCTCCAAAACCCTGGCCAGCGTGGATTCCCAGTTGTGGAAAATACCGGGAACACCCGACAAACCCTTGTTTTTAATCAACGGCGGCTTTTTTGACCCGAACAACAGCCTTACCACCTCCTTTGTGTTTGAAGGGGGGGTGCTGAGTGGCGATCCGCGCATTAACCCGCAACTGGTGAACAACCCCAAGCTGGTGCCATACCTGCCTAAAATATTCAACCGCACCGAATTCAGGGTGTACCTGTGCCAGAAAAACGGCGGCCAGTTCCAGACCCAGTACGATATTGTTTCCCACAATACCCCGATACCGGGCCAATGCCTCCTCCAGCAATCCCTGGGTGCCGGGCCGTTGTTGCTTCCCGGCCTGGGAGACAAGACGGAAGGCTTTGTGGACTATAACGCCGCCGGGAAACTGACCCGCGACCCCATCGGGGTTTGTAGCCGAAACGCCCGAAGCGCCGTGGGACTAACCGCTGCCGGAGACGTCATTCTGATGATGGGCGCCCAAAGCCCGGCCAAACCCAATAATTCAGGCTTTACCCTGGCCGATATCGCCGGGCTGATGAAGGCGCGCGGAGCCGTCAAAGCGATGGCCCTGGATGGTGGAAGCTCCTCCAGCCTGTTCTTTAACGGAAAAACCATACTGGGCAAGGTCAACAAGGACGGCAACTTTGTAAAGCGCCCGGTCAAATCGGTCTTAATGGCCGTTCCCCGCTAAATCGCCCTTATGGCCCAATCAACCGGACGCCGCTGGGCTGGCCGGATCATGAACAAGCGTAAATCCCTGCGGCGGAAAATAACATTTCGGACACTTTTCCAGTACAATGTCCAAGTTGCAACACGCCCCTGAATGAGACTGACATGTTCAAGAATCCGAAAGTAAACCTGCTGATTATCGTCATCCTGGTGATGGCTTCGATTTGGACTGTGGTGAAAGATCACGACAAGATCCACCTGGGACTCGATCTGAAAGGCGGCACTCGCCTGACGCTGGAAGCGGAGCCCACCCCGGATGTCCCGCAAATCAATGCCCCTATTATGGAAAGCCTGCAATCGGTCATTGAAAAACGGGTAAATAGCCTGGGTGTCGGGGAATCAGTGGTGCAACGCGCCGGACAGAACCGGTTGATTGTTGAAATCCCGGGGGTAAAAGACCCCGAAGAGGCCAAGCAACGTCTGGGCCGGGTGGGAAAACTGGAATTCAAGAAAAAAGACGCCCAGGGCAACTGGGTCAACACCGGGGTTTCCGGTAAGGATTTCAAGAAAGCGGATGTGGCCACCAAGCAAAGCGGTGATTGGGTCGTCCAGTTTGAGCTGAACGACACGGGCCGCGACAAGTTTGGCAAACTCACCACGGAATTGGCTCCCACGCATGCGCCGTTGGGCATCTTTTTCGATGACCAGCCGGTCAGCGCGCCAGTGGTAAACGAGCCTATCGTGGATGGCAGCGGGATTATCGAAGGCAAGTTCACCCATGAAACCGCCAAAGATCTGGTGGACACCCTGAACGCGGGTGCGCTGCCAGTTGACATCAACGTGATTGAGGAAAACACGGTCGGCCCCCTGCTGGGCCAGTCCTCCATTAAGCAGAGCCTGTTTGCCGGGTTAATCGGCCTGGGGCTGGTATTGGTGTTTATGGTTGGCTATTACCGTCTGATGGGCGTCGTGGCCGGGATGGCGCTACTGGTTTACACCCTGCTGACGTTTGCAGTCTTTATGATGGTGGGCGTTACCTTTACGCTGGCAGGCATTGCGGGCTTTATCCTCAGTATCGGGATGGCGGTTGACGCCAACATCCTGATTTTCGAACGAACCAAAGAGGAGCTGAAGGCGGGACGTTCCAAGTGGAAAGCCATTGAAGTGGGCTTTGATCGCGCGTTTCCCTCCATTTTTGACAGCAACACCACCACTATTATTACCTGCCTGCTGCTGTGGGTAATGGGTACCGGCTCCGTAAAAGGCTTTGCGCTAACGCTGGCAATCGGTGTGGCGATCAGTATGTTCTCCGCCATTACAGTGACTCGCACGTTCCTTTACCTTCTGAATAACGCCAGCGGCCAATCTACCGGATTGCGCGGCGAAGCGGCCCAAGTATAAACAGGAAAGAGAAAAATCAGCCATGTCTAAACCTGCGTCAGCCGAAAGCCAACTGGCCATTAAAGATGGCCCCCTGAATGTATTCAAGCTCCGTTGGCTGTTTATTGGCATCTCTCTGCTGTTTCTGGTGCCAGGCGTGTATTTTATCGTTTCCAACATGATGGATCCCGAAATCCAGGCGCCTGTGCGGCTGGGGATTGATTTCCGTGGCGGCACCCTGCTGGAATACGGGTTTTCCAAGCCAGTTAGCCAACCGGATGTGAACAATATCCGCGAAGTGTTCGATGCGCACGGATACACAGGCTCCGTGATCCAGATTCAACAACCTCGACTGGGCATTAACAAGCATGCCGTGGAAATTGGCGCGGCCCAGCCAGAGTCGAAACCGGCCGCTCCCGAAACAGCAGCGCCGATCGCCGCAAAACCGGAAACCGACAAAACACCGGCCCCAAAAACCACACCTGCAACCGAGACCGTACAAGCCGAAGCAGGCAAAGCGGAAAGCGGGGTCGCCACCATTGTGTCCATTCGCAGCAAGCAGTTGCAGGGGCAGGATGACGTCATCATCCGCAAGGAACTGGAATCCAAATACGGGCATATCACCGTGCTGCAAAAAAACTCCATTGGCCCGGCCCTGGCCAAAGAACTGCTTTCCAACGGTTTGTTGGCGCTGGTGATGGCGTACATTTTGATTGTGGGCTACCTGACCATCCGCTTCCAGTTTGATTTCGCGGTTTGCGCGATGGCGGCGCTGATTCATGACACCATCTTCCTGATTGGGATGTTCGCCATGTTTGGCAAGCTGTTCCACACCGAGGTGGACAGCCTGTTTATTACCGCCGTGTTAACGGTGGTCGGTTTCAGCGTCCACGATACCATCGTGGTTTTCGACCGGATTCGGGAAAACAACCGCCTGTACTTCACCAAGAAAGTGCCGTTCGTCACGATTGTGAATATGAGCGTCAACCAGACCATGGCGCGAAGCATTAACACTTCCATGACGGCGCTATTAACCATGCTGGCCCTGTACTTCTTTGGCGGGGAAACCACCAAGGATTTCGTGTTGGCCATCATCATCGGTATCGCGGCAGGAACCTACTCCAGTATTTTCAACGCCAGCGTATTGCTTGCCATGTGGCGTAACCGGGGCGCAGCCAGTCCGGCAAGCAAAGCCCCCGTTGCGGCAACCGTCTAGTTGCCCGCCCGTAAATAAACAGCCATTTGCTCAATAGGCATTCTTTTCAATTTGAGATGGCATGGCTGAAAGCTTTGAAGCGGGGTTGGCACAAGGATTTCCTGCCCGGTCACGCGGCTTCCCAGCAGTCCCCACGAGGCTTCGGGCGTTAAAAGCACCTCATGCGCCACAGCGGCCACCAACATTCCCATGCCGCCATATAGCCAGCCATCACACACCACGCGAATATAAACGCGCCTGGCGCGAAGCCCCCATAAGTTTTCAAGAAGGCGATTTAACGCCAGGAGTCCTTCCATGGGTTCGCCAAAATGCGCCCCGGCGGAATTTACAAAAAGGGTCAACGCCCGAAAATCCTCGGTTTCCAGCAGCAACAACGCTTTGGAAAAGGCTTCCCCCTGCGCTTTGCCAATCGCCCCGGCGGAAGCCGACGAGCAAAAAAGCAGGTACGCCTGTTGTGCTTTGCAGGACAGACGGACATTTTCATCCGCGTATAATTCCGGATGATAGGCTGACCGGATGATTCGTTCGTAAAGAGCGGGTAATACGCTAGGGGGGCGGGGCATTTTCGGTTGTCGTCTGCAACAGGCGGCCCAACACCCGGCGGCGCGCGGCGAACAACTGACGCTGCTTGTAGCTGGCATGCGCCCCGTGGCCCACCTTGCTGTCCAGGTAACTAGCCTTGTCCAGAATCTGCACCTCGTACGGGAAAGCAAAGCGGGTTTCCGCAAAGCTACCGGCGGATTTCACTCGCAGCAACTGGCGGCAGGTAATGTGCAGGGAACGATATTGCGGCGAGCTGAGCGGGTTTTGGCTGGAGTGGGTTTCCTCCGGGGTCACAAAATCCCCGGTCTCAAAGAGTTTCTGAATTTCCTCCAGGCTTACGTTGCCCAGCTTGTATTGCTCCCATTGGCTTTCATACATTTCCCGAAAATGGGCAAAGTCGATAAGGGTGTTGCGCGAACGGCTGGGAATGACGTTGGGAAAGAGAATCACCTTTTGCTCGCGCAAGATGTCGACCGCCAGGATGGCCTGGGCCGGATGGAACGTGACCAGCCGGACGCCGACCAAATCCCAGACATTTTCCGCCACATTTTCCTTCTTGCAGAGCAGCTTGATCAGGATGCTTTCGCGGGGTTTATGATGTTTGGCCTCGAAGGCGTAGAGCTTCAACTTGCGATCGTAGCGCCCCTGTAGCACAACCGTGCCATCGTTTTCCGGCAGCATCACTTCCCGAAAGCGGGATAGAATGGTCTCGCTGGCCTGAGCATGGTACTTATACAATGGGCTGTTCTGGATATAAACCAGGGTATGCATTACCTTCAGCAAGGCGCAGGCCCAGGGCCGGCTGGGATGATCCTTCTGCGCGGCCAGCAGCAACAAATCAATGACGCTGCGGGACGCCGTAACGGACAGGGGGATTTTTTCCAGGGGGGGCAGCGGTTCCCCCTGCGCGGCCCAGTCAATTGAGCGACTGAGGAAGCGATGCTCGATGAAATTGACCGCCTCAATGAAATAGGCTTCCATTTCGGCCATGTCTTCCGGCAAATCCAGGTCAAAGCCGTAGTTATAAACCATCTCTTTGGCTTCCTCCCGGCTGTAAACCGGCATGGAGGTCAAATCAATGGACGACTTCCCCTCGATCATGGCGCTAAGCGCCTCCCAGGGGAGTTCCCCGTTCCAGGGGTCGGGCAATAGCGGATCGGCGGGCAGCATGGCTGCCATCAGGATTTCGGCGTTATTGGCGTCTTCGGATAAAAAAGATTCGGCCACGGGTTCATTCTCTTGCATCTGTTTGCTGAAGTGTTTTTACGGGAATCAGGATGGGCGCCTTGGGTTGTTTCGACCGTTTGCGCAAAAAGTTTAGGCCCACTGCGTTAAAAATTGGTCGGTTCGCCCTGAAACATCCTCCATGATCAGGAGTTGGGCAAACACCAACGCCTCTAAACTGAAATTATAATACGCGGCCAATTTTGGATGAGCCTCAAAAAAACGGGCAAAAGAGGCTGACTGAAATTCAAAGGCTGCTAAAAACCGCCGGTTTTCCTTCCCTTGCCAGCCGGGGGAGACTCCAAAAATTAAAGCCCCGGCAAACTTTGCCGATACCGGCCCTAGAGCGATTAGAAACATCCCAACCTGAGGAGCAGAAGGCAGATTATGTTGAGCAAGCTGACATTATCCAAGATTGCAGCCGGAATCGCCGTGGGCGCTGGCGTTATACTCTCCAGCCTGAATGTAAGCCCGGCGCTGGCCTATGCACCGGAGGGAGATCTGCTGAAAATCAAAGGGTATTCGCCCGAAGTAATTGAAACCGCCAACAGCCAGCGCAGCCGCCAGGAGTGGAAAGAGCCTTCCGCACCCAAGCAGACGCCTATGGAGCGCTTCTTCCACAACGTTTACTACGGCGACTGGACCGGCAGCGTCGATGAATTCGGCTCCCAAATTTTGAGAGA
Source organism: Candidatus Melainabacteria bacterium (assembly GCA_902168245.1). Taxonomy (GTDB): domain Bacteria; phylum Cyanobacteriota; class Vampirovibrionia; order Vampirovibrionales; family Vampirovibrionaceae; genus Vampirovibrio. The sequence goes on along the minus strand of CABHPA010000183.1, from coordinate 4,766 downwards.
GCATTAAAAAAACGGGCTTAAACGCCAAAAACCGGCGAATCAACAAAGTTCGCCGGTTTTATGCCGCCCGCCATTGGCGGTAATTGTGTTTGAAAGAACGTGCTAAATCAGGCCATGCAGCAGCAAGATGCCTTGCGCGCCGAGGAATGCCTCTTCGGTCTGTTCGTCTTTCTGTAAAACTTCTCTTGCCTGACTTAATGCATCTTCGCTGCAGTATTTTTCGCGCAGCACATCCCGTTTTTTAGTCCACTGGTTCATGAATCAACTACCTCCCGACGTCCTATGTCTTTATTCCCAACCATTCAGATATTTCAATCAGCCTAGTCCAACCTTGTATTAATATAAAATCAATCATTCGGATTTCTGTGTCAGCATGTGAATAAACGTTAACGCCTGCATGAAAAACCGCTACAATAAATTGCATGGAACTTCGCATCGCATATCTGTACCCGGATCAGCTCAATATTTACGGTGATCGGGGCAATATCCTGACTTTATACCAACGCTGCCAATGGCGGGGAATCGGGGTCAAAATCCTCACCCTGGGGCTGGGAGATTCCGTCGATCCCGATGAGGGCGATTTGTACTTTATGGGCGGCGGGCAGGATGCCCAGCAAATTCAGGTCTGCCAGGACATGCAGCAGGTTAAGGGGGAAAGCCTGAAGCAGGCGGCGGCCAATGGGGCGGTGTACCTTACCATTTGCGGCGGGTACCAGCTTTTAGGGCATTATTACAAACCCCACAACGGCGAAGAACTTCGCGGGCTGAGCCTGATTGACGCTTACACCGTGGCCGGTAACACCCGATATATCGGCAACGTGGCCATTGAACGGCCTGATGGCGGCAAGGTGGTGGGCTTTGAAAACCACAGCGGCCGCACCTACCTGGGAAAAGACGTAAGCCCGCTGGGCAAGGTCATCCATGGCAACGGCAACAACGGGGAAGACGGGTTTGAGGGTGCTGCAGTCGGGAACCTTTACGGCACTTACCTGCACGGCTCTTTACTTCCCAAAAACCCCACGTTGGCGGACGAGTTAATTACCAAGGCGCTCAATCGCCGCTACGGTAGCGTAAAACTGGAGCCTTTGGCCGACAACTTCGAGCGACAGGCGCATGAGCGGGCGTTGGCGTTAAAAAGCTGAAATTAAGGCAAGTTACAGCTTTTCAGTCGCCGTGGCGTCGGTCATGGTCGCCACCACCGGTTGAGGGGTGATACCGACCTGGCTCATAACCTCTTTGGCGGTAGCTCGCACATACTCGATGGTAAACACTTCTTCCACCGTGGGGCCGCCTTTTGACTGGGGTACGCCACAAGAATTATCGGTACAATAGCCCGCTACGACCGACCCATCCGCCAGCGCCTGCCCGGGCTTGCCGTTACCCGGGCCGGTAGCCAGGTCGGAAGTGAGCGTGAAGCTATTATAGGGGACATTATCTGGAACACTATTGAGTACATTCACATAGGACTGCCCAATGTTATAAACATCCAGCGACAACGCGCTCGCTTGTTGCAGGACTGCCGGATCCAGGCTGACAGGCGGGTTATTCAGGGCAGCCAGCATGTCGCTTTGCAGCCGCTTAATGTCTACCAGCGCGTTTAATTTGCCAAAGTCGCCCTTGGAGGAACTCGCGTCGTGCAATTGAAACTGTTTCACCGCGTCAATTTCGCCTTCCGCAGCCCCCATATAATAGGCTTTTTTAGCCAGGGCCATAATAAAAGCCTTGCTAGTGGGATCGCTCTGCTGCTCCGCCAATTGCATCAAGGTTTCCGCAATCTCAAACTGGCCAAGGGAGTTCCATTCGGAGCCTTCCAGGCTGGTGGCGTTGGTAACGTCGCTGTTGCCGCCGGAAGTCATTGCAAACTCAACCTTGCCCGTCTGGGGATCGATTGTTTGATAATAATAGCCTGGGCCTTTCAGCGTAACGGCGCCCTTGGCTTTTGCGCCCTGCGCGCCACTGGAAGCCCCTTGAAAATCAAGGTTCATCATCTGCATGGTACCGGCCGCATTAGGCACCGCGCCGAGCGTTTCAGACGTGGAGTAACCCAACAGCCTCAGGCTGCCGATTGCGGCGACCGCCAACAGGCTAAGTCCTATGCAATACTCAATTGTGGCGTTACCCTTGGGTGCAAAACTCAACATTTTTTAAGAACCTTTGTTTTTAGCGCCTTTAACGTTAAGGCCTATGGGTTCAATTTCTGTTTTCGACCATTGCCAAAATGTCTGTAGGGTAAATCACCAATTGTTAAGATATTTGCCCTTGATTTCATCATGGCGCTGTCCAATAAGCCTCAGGAACGATTCTTTCCACCTGTGCCGTTAAAGCCCCTCACGCCGGAAATCCCTGCGAGCAGGCCGCCGGATCGATCAATCCGCATGCAAGCCTTGATGAGCGAAGCCGGTTGTAAGAGAATAGGGGCGTATTTAACGCGTGTCTTTAAGGCGAGGCTGGCAAGGATTTAACAGATGAACGCACCCCAAGGCAATCAATACCTGCTTGAAATCGGCACCGAGGAGCTTCCGTTGGAATTCCTACTTTCGGCACCCACGGAACTAACCGATAAAGTCAAAGCCGCCCTGGATGAACAAGGGCTTTCCTACGGAGAAGTGAACTTGTACGCCACCCCGCGCCGACTCGCACTGCTTATCAAGGACTTGCCGGAACTGCAGGAAGAACGCGCCTTCAAAACCAAGGGGCCGCCAATCCGGGTGGCGCTGGACGCCAGCGGGAACCCTTCCCAGGCCGGGTTGGGTTTTGCCCGCAAGCTGGGCGTGGATTTTTCTCAACTGGCGCAGGAAACCATTGAGGGCGAGACCTACATGGTGCTGAACCAGACCGCCGCAGGACGCCCCACCAAGGAATTACTGGCCGAACTGTTGCCGACTATCATCCTCAGCCTGAGCGGCTCCCACTTTATGGCCTGGGGTAGCAACACCATTCGCTTTTCCCGCCCCATCCGCTGGCTGGCCTCCTTGTGGAACAGTGAGCATTTGCCGCTGAGCATCGGCCCGGTACAGTCCGATGTGGTGTCTCATGGTCATCGGGTGCTTGCAGACGGCCCCATTCGTATTGAGTCCGCCGAACAATACCTGTCCCTTCTGGAAAAAGACGGCGCGGTGATGGCCGATCAGGCGCGCCGCAAGGACGTGATCTGGAAACAGTTGCAGGAATCCGCAGCGCAGGCGGGCGGCATGGTGCAGGAGAACGAAAGCCTGCTGGATACTGTCAACATGCTGGTGGAACATCCCTCCATCGTGGTGGGTGGCTTCGAGGAGCGCTTTCTGGAGATTCCCGAAGAAGTGACCACCACCGTAATGACCGCCCACCAGAAGTATTTCCCGGTGCGGGAAAAGAGCGGCAAGCTGATGCCCCGCTTCATGACCGTATCCAACGGTCGCAAGGAAGCCGCCGAGATTATTCGCCACGGCAACGAGAAGGTGTTGACCGCCCGCCTGGAAGACGCCCGGTTTTTCTTTACCGAAGACCAGAAAATCCCGCTGGAAGACCGGCTGGAAGCCCTTGAAGGAATCACCTTCCAGAAGGGTCTTGGTAACATGCGCCAAAAAACCGCACGTCTGGAAAAGCTAGCCTTAAAAATTGCAGAGCTTTATGGTGCCAGCTTTCATCAAGCGACTCAGACAACTTATGATGAGTCAACTTACCTGAAAAATGTCCAACGCGCTGCACGCTTGGCCAAAGCCGACTTGGTCACAGGAATGGTATTTGAATTCACTGAATTACAAGGTGTAATGGGGCAAAAGTATGCCCTACTTGCTGGTGAAAAGCTTGAAGTCGCCAATGCAATTAAGGAGCATTACGATCAAATCCCTGAATCCCCTGTAGGAATTACCATTAGCTTGGCAGATAAGCTTGATACGATTGTAGCCGTGTTTAGTCAGAAAAATGCCAAGCTCCCTTCAGGCTCCAAAGATCCTTTAGGCTTGCGCCGTATGGCTAACAGCATTATTCAAACCATATTGCAAAAACAGATATCTTTTGACGTGCTGAGTTTTGTAAGCTTTACATATCAATACATTGAACCGGATGTGGTGATAGATCCTAAGAAAGGGTCTCCGATGCAGGATATGAACACCACATTAAATCTAATCAATGAATTTATCCTGCAGAGATTTCGTGTTTACCTTTTGGAAACGGGCTATCGTCACGACATTATTGACGCGGTTTTACAAGCAGGTAGACCTCTCTCTCACATGACTGACGTAATGGTACGCCTCCAGTATTTAAGTGGATTGTTGCAAACATCAGAAAAATTCCAACAAATCTATGAGCCTGCCAATCGGGTTTTCCGTATCATTGACAAAAAGAAAAACGAAACGCCTGAATGGGAAGGTATCTTCCGCACACAAGAGCTGGATTCTAACATCTCGCTAGAGCCAGCTGAGCAGAACTTGCTAGGAAAAATCCAAGCATTGGAAGCAGCTGATACCGAATACGATTATCCAAAACTAGCAGAGTACTTAAGCGGCTTATATGCTGAGGTGACCCATTTCTTTGAAAAGGTGATGGTCAACGTTCCTGATGCTGCCGTGCGTGAAAACCGTTATAATCTTCTCAGTGTGTTAAATCGTTTTTATCTGCAACTGGCGTGTTTCCCGAAGCTGGTTGTCTAGAAATCGCTTTAATAACCGAATCCTCCCGATTGAAACCCTGAAGAAGAGTGATGGCGTTTTATGGCTGACCGGCAATTTGAGCTTCCTGTGGATATCCGGCGCAAGAGCGAGGTCGTGCAAGACCGGCTTGGGCTG
>CABHPA010000182.1 GCA_902168245.1 Candidatus Melainabacteria bacterium | reverse complement strand
CAAAACAATGCCTTGACCCGTCAAGGTCCGGCCAGATTTCATCGTAAAACCCACGCCTATTCCAAAAGCCCCGAAATGCTCTCGCTCTCCCTTAAAGCCCAAATGCACCAACCCTACCTGCTACCAAGGCTCAGGGAAAAACTATTATCATTACTTAGTTAGGAATCTCTATTTTCTGAACGAAATTTTAACCCGATTTTCTCATTAGCTTTGGATCGATTTTCTGGGGGCAGACCAAAAGTTCGGGCACCTGTCACGGCGTCAATTATCAGTGATGTGCTTACAAACTCTGCACTTATAAAGTGTGCCAGAGTGGCCCATAGGAGGGATCTCCGTACCCTTCCAATTAGGATTGCTGCAAAGATTGGCTGTTCATGACAAAGTAAAGAAAGATTATCCAGAAGTTGGCGTTTTTTCTCCGAAGATCTGCTGACCGAGCACCAGCAGATTAAATGGATTTAGGAGTGGGACAAAGTAAGCCTTTAATAATACGGGCTGCTCAGAATCCTAACTCTATAGAACATGCGGAAGTGGATACCCAAGGGTGCAGCCAGCTGGTAATAAACTCGAATCATTGCCTGAACTTCAAAGTTTCCTGAGCAGCCTGCGAGTTTTCTCTGCCTCCAAGGGATGTCCTTCTTCCATTGACTCTTTTATCCTTTGTTTGAGTAGATTGCGGATTTGCGCCTTGATTTTGTAGGCACTGTCGATATCCTTCTGAAGACTGACTTCATACTGTAACTGCCCTGTTAGTCTTATTAGGTCAGCCACTTCTTGTACATCCCGCTCATAGGTTGGATCGGTGATTTGGGGCGGAAAAACAGTTGTCAGAAACAAGTGCAGGGACTCTACTCCTCGTTGTACGGTAAACTTGAACGTCGTGCCAATTGGCTTATTTCTGATGGTCATGAGAAGGTCCTGTTGTTGAAGCGCTTGATCATCCAGGTGGGTAATTAAATCTCCTTCATGTAAACCAGCTTTTTCAGCGGCACCGCCCTGATATATCTTGGTTACAACATGCCCCTTTGTTCCTTTGGGTTGACCAATCATTTTCAATATCCAGGGCTTCGCTGGGCAGAGTTCGTAACCAAGCATCTGGCTGTTTTTCAAGAACACCACTGTATGTGGCTTCTCTTCGGCCAGTCCTGTAGGCTGAACGTAAAATAAAGTAAATAAGGTGCAAAGTATGATGCCAAAGGCCTTCAACATAATTTTATCCTTTAGAGATAGAGAACGTACAATATCTGATTGGTATAGGTTGCAACAACAAGGGGAAGAGTTAACTAAAAATGCGTTCAGGTCTAACCAACTGAATTTTCTTCATTCCTGCTCAATAAGCTTTTTAACGACATGAAAGCGACGCTTTAATAGCCAGGCAATCAGGCCAACCTGTATCAGGATAGGGAGAAGCATCAATACACTGCCGGTTGACGAGGGATAGAAAACATAGCGGAAGTCCACTCCGGCAGCGAACAAAAGATTAGGAACCAGTAAATAAAGCAGCCCCAGGTAAAACAAGGCCGCTAAAAGTGGTAAACGTCCATTTGGAACCAAGGTGAAATAATGAAATACGCCAGCATCCCGCACCAAGAATAGCAAAGTGCTGGCAACCAGCAAGAAAACAGGTTGAATATTGCTCACCATACCCAAAGATGCAATTAACACACTAAAGCCAACCAGAATGGATAATAAATAGCTGCTGCACCACATAGGGATTAAATGCGCAATTTTCCTCCAGGCTTTTCGTTCCCAGTGATGCAGTATGGCGCGATATCGAATAATATTTAGGCTTTCAGAAAAAAAGCTGACGTAGGTCGAGCTTATCCCAATTAAGAAGGCAACACTCAGTATGCTCAACTGAAGAAATTGATCAATATCGGACGTTTCATCAGGTTTCCCTACCATTGATCGATGAGGAGCAAATCCAGTAAGGTAAACCATGCAAAAAATTACGAATAGCGCCCAAACAACGGGGGTATTCTTAAATTTCAGGGCTTCTCGCATAAACCTGTATATTGCCCATACAGTCCAAAACAGAAAAACTAAAATAGATCCGATAAAAAAGTTATGCAAGGAAAGATTCGTATTGAACCATTGCATATCATTATGCTGAAAATGATAAGGGGAAGAAATAGAGCCGCCAAAAGACAAAAAAGAACCTGATACGATTAAGCCCAATATAAAATATCCTGCAACATGGAATTGTTCACGTCCAGCCTGCATCCGTAACGGTAACAAACTGGCAAGTAAAGCAACTGCGTGACACAGTATTCCGGCACTAATTAAAAGTGCTATATTATATATGACTGTGGTCAGGTCTTTCTGCTGTAACATTGAAACACAATAAATCAGCAGTAGCAGAAAGCCACCATACCAAGCGTACATCGTGCTTCCAAATAGTTTTCCGATGGTGAGCTCTAATGGGGAAACGGAAGAAAGTCGAAGATTGTCCCAGGTATTGTCTTTTACTTCTTGAGCCAAGGCGCTAGCCGCCTGGTATCCGCCCCAAAGAAACACCACTATATAGATGCCTTGATAGGCAAAGTCGCTAATGGTACGTGCCGGATTGGTCTTATCGGCCAATAAAATCAGAAACACGATAGCTGCAATAACAAGGGGCATTGCATAAAAACGTTGCCTGGAGAAATTTTGCCAATAGTATTTCTGAAGTTCACTATTTCGAAATATCACCGGCTTTTTCTCCTTGAGCATAATCCATATAAATGTCTTGCAACCGCTTTTTTTGAACGATAAAGCCACAGACTGGCATTTCACGGGTGATAATCGTCTTTAGCACCCAATGTAATGTTTGCTCATTACCGACAACCACGCATTCGATAGCATTTCTCCGCACTGTGACCTGCTGAATGGTTTCAATTTTGTTCAGCATGTCCAGATAGTGTTCTTGAAAATCCAATAGCTTGATTAACACCTGGTGTTCCTGCTGAGCGGTATCCAAATCTTCTTTATGGGTGACACAATGTTCTAAAATACGCCCATCTCTTAATAGCAGCATATCCGTACAATAGTCTTCCAGTTCTGCTAAAATATGGGATGAGACAATGAGTGTCATTCCCTGGGCCTGTAAGCGTAGGAATAAATCAGACAAATTCATGCGTGCTTCAGGGTCAAGCCCGGAAGCTGGCTCATCCAGCAGTAGAATTTGAGGTTCATGAAGGATGGCTTGGGCAATCCCAAGGCGTTGTCGTAGTCCACGCGACAACGTACCTGCTTTAATATCCAAATACTTGGCTATTTCCAGGCGATTAGCAGCTAACATTACCTTGGCTTCCAGGTCAGCTTCGGGTATTCGGTGAATTTGAGCAATATATATCAGGCATTGACGCACCGTTAAGGTATTATAGAGACCGAAAAAGTCAGACAAATACCCCACTTTTTGGTGGATGAGTCTTGGATGTTCAATAACATCAATCTCATTAATGGTAATAGTTCCAGAAAAAGGTTCATCCAATGCGGAAAGACATCGCAATAATGTAGTCTTTCCTGCCCCATTTGGTCCCACTAATGCCGTAATACTCCCTGATGCGATTTGAAAGGAAACATCTTTCAGCGCCCGTTTTCCTGGATATTCAAAAATAACATCTCTGACATCAATCATGATGATTTCCCAAAGCCAAAATCCTATTGTACCACTGTTACCCCAACAATAAGCCTACAGTAGGAGTAACTCCTGATATCACCCTCGGAAGCAGGGGGTATATTAGCACTATAGAGTGCTTAGAAGGTACACCTTCATGCGTTTGTGATAGAGTGGAGCCTCAGAAGTATTCTATCTATCCTGTTGTGCAAAGAAAGGTTGCTTCATGCCAAATGCCATCCAGTTTCATCGAGTATTGAGATCGACTCCTGAGCGGATTTATCGAGCATTTCTGGAAGCCGATGCAGTAGTAAAGTGGCTGCCGCCCAATGGGTTTACAGGCAAGGTATACCATATGGATGCGAAGGTGGGCGGCACTTTTAAAATGTCTTTTACGAATTTTACAACGGGTAAGAGCCACTCATTCGGTGGAGAATATTTGGAACTGGTGCCCAATGAGAAAATTCGCTACACCGATCAGTTTGATGATCCGAACTTGCCAGGAGATATACAGGTAGTCATTACCTTGAAGCAGGTTTCTGTCGGAACTGAAGTGAATATTATACAAACTGGCTTACCAGATGTTATTCCCGTGGAAGCATGTTATCTGGGTTGGCAGGAATCCCTGGCTTTGCTTGCTAAGCTGGTGGAAGCAGAGATTCCGGATTAAGCGGCTTCTTATGCCCACTGCTTAAAGCACACCCTGCACAACAGTTTGCCCTGGTTGATCAGAGCAAGTTTGGATTGTCCCACCGAATATAAGCTACAATGCAGATATTTGCATGGAGACTTGGAAAATGAGCCAGCAAAACGAATCGGTGCTTGAAACGGCTGAGCGGGAAATTGTGAGCAGCCGGATACTCAATGTTCCGCAAGAGAAAGTTTTTGAAGCATTTCGCAATCCGGATATTTTGGCCCGCTGGTGGGGGCCGGAGGGCTTTACCAACACATTCCATACCTTCGACCTCCGTCCCGGCGGAATTTGGGAATTTGTCATGCATGGCCCAAAATGGAAGCGATTACCCGAACAAGAGTGTGTTTGTAGAAACTTTGGAGCCGGAGCGGGTGGTATTTGACCATATCACTCCGCCGGAATTTCGGATGACCATTTGTTTTGATACCAATTCCATTAAACAAGGGCATTTGGTAAGCTTTTCTAATTAAAGTTGGTTGGAGAGCGTCAGATGGCTGCTGAGCATGTCCAAGAGATTGAGCAGTTAGAATTATTGGGAAAACAGTTGAAG
>CABHPA010000181.1 GCA_902168245.1 Candidatus Melainabacteria bacterium | reverse complement strand
ATTCCCGCCGGGGTCAGCAGGACGGTGGGGTTACTGGGAACCAGGCTGGCGCTGGGCTGGTGCTTATGCCCATGCTTTTCTGCAAAGAACCGAATAAACTTTTCGCGGATGGTTGCGCCTGAGAATGTTCCAGAAAGAGCCATTGCCTGTCCTTACCTTATTCTTAACTTTCCGATAATCCGTTATCAGTGTAGCGGAGGCACAATCAAAGATCTACCTCGATCGGATGATTCTCTGCCGGGGGAGTGCCAACCCCCTTGCACAAAATGGATGAATCGAAGAATATTAAAATGGAGTGTTTTACTCGATACCAAGGGAGTGGCCAATGAGTTCAGAAACCAAGATCGCCAGCCGTGCGAATGGCTCCAAAACCATTGTGGATATTGATGCCCAGAATGTCGATTTTCGCAATTGCGAGGCGATCAAGTCCTCGGTCGCCAGTATGGTGTCCCAGGGCAGTAAAAATATTGTGCTGAACCTCAGCAAGGTGAGCTTCATGGATAGCTCCGGCCTGAGCGTGATCCTGTTTTGCAAGCGCACCTGCGAGGAAGTGGGCGGCACGTTTGGGGCGTTTGGCCTGCAAAATTACGTTAATAACCTGGTCAACCTCACCAACCTGAACAAGACCATCGACATTTACCATTCGGAAGCGGATGCGGTTAATTAAGCCGTTTTGAAAATTTCCCCCGAAGATTGTGGATTGCGAGTGATAAAGCGGGACGTTTAAATGCGATGTTTCTATGACTCCCGGCATGAAGCCGTGGGGAGCTGCCGGAGTTGCCTGCGTGGGCTGTGTCCTGACTGTTTGAGCGTTCTGGACGGCGGACTGGCGTGTAAGGGCCAATGTGAGGCGGTAGTTCGTAAAATACTCGATTTGTATCAACAAAATGGCAGGATGATGGCGTTGCACCGGCAATCCACACATAATTTTGCGGCTTTCCAAATTTGGCTGGGGCTTGGTTTTATGGTGCCGCCGGTCTTTTCCATGTTTTCTCAAAGGTTTTCTTACCCGGACGGCTTTTTGCTGACGATGGGCGTATTGTACATAGGCTGGGGCGTCCAACTGTGCCAGCGCGAAGAAAAAATGCGGAAACGCCTGAACGCTGCCGATATCCCTTAATCTTCTTCCCGCGCCTTTACAATTACCAGCGGCTCTTCCAGAATCAGCGTCCAATGTTCGCCGGGCGGGAAGCTGATATCTTTGCCCATGGCCCTTGGCCCGGCAAAGGTAATGCGGTTGTATTCCCCCAGCCACCAAACCCGTTGGGTGGAAAGCACCGGCTTGGTGCCTTGCGTCACCTGGCCGCCCCATAGATGATCCGGCCTTTCCGTTCGCACATGGGCCTTAATGGGTAGCCGCTCCCCATTGGACAGCAAAATCAGGTCAAAACGAACGTACATAATGCCGTCCCTTCCGGCAATGGGCTTTTCCAGCCGGGCGATGCTACCGGTAAACCGGCTGTTTTTGGGCAAAACCAGTTCAGCGAGCAGGTAAAGATTTTGGTTCATAATGGCTTCCACCGGGTCCTGCTCTTCGTTGAGCTTGGTGTCCAGCGGGGTTTGCAGCAGCACCTGAAAGGCGGTTCCCGGCGGGAAAGTATACTGGATAAAGCGGGGATCCGGCTCCGTGCGCTCCATGGGCGGAGAAATATGCACATTGGCCGCCCAGTCCGGCGATATGCCCAGTATGCCTAATGCCAGGCAGACTAGCAGCGTAAAACTTCTTGTGAAAATGGTGCGCATGGGGAATCGACTCCGCTTTCTGCTTTTATTGTAGGCGGGTTCCCAGGAATGTCATACCTATGGCTGGTGGATTCCTGCCTTCAAATGGTATCCTTTTGACATGTCCAAAACCGCTTTTTTCACCGAAAATACGCTGCCGGTTTTTTCCCACCTGTCCACGGACAGCAAGCGGCAACTGGAGCAGTACTTTCTGGAGGGCAACACGGCCTTCCGGCAAAAACGCATGCTGGAATTTTTCAAGACGATTGACTGGATGCCCCTTGGCGAACCCTGTGATGATCGCCCCCTGCAAAAGTTATCCCTGCCGCTTCGCAAGCAACTGAGCCGGGAAATAGAGGATTACCGGAACCAGAAAGCCCTGAGCCGGATGGAAAACGCCGAAAAGCGCGAACAGTATAAATTGCGCATATTCGAGTATTTTCGGATAAAGGTGCCGCCCGCCGATAAAGCCTTGCTGGAAAGCCTTCGCGATTACGAATTGAACCTGACCGGGCGGGATGTGAACTGGCGGCATTACTTTACGCTGGACTCCTTCAAGAAGATTGACGCCTTTATTCGCGCTTCCGCCGAGGAGCGCCAAGCCTGGTTCGCCCAGTTCCGCAAGGATGTGGACACTTATAAAAAGAACTACGACAAAATCCATCATGCTCAGTATGCGCAAGACTGCGGGCAGCCCTTCAGTTTTGACGACTGGTGCGACCTGATGGACGATGAAATTCCCCGTTCCTCCGGGCAATCCAATCAGAAGAACGGGCAAAGCGCCCTGCCCCCTAAAACGCCGGATAACAGTATTTATCAGGCGTACCGCACCTTGCAGGTAGAATTGGGCGCTTCGCAGGCGTTGGTTAAAAAGCAGTTCCGCAAACTGACCCTGTCCTACCATCCCGATTTACCCAATGGCAGCGAAGAGAAAATGAAAGCCATTATTGGCGCTTACGAGGAAATCAAGCGGTATTGGCAACTGAGCGCCCACGCGCTCTGACAGGTATTTTAGGCGGGTTTTCGGCAGGCGGGTTCTGAATGAATCATTTGTTTATCTTGTAAAACTTTGTGTCATCTTGGCGGCTTTTCCTATCGCGGGATCGCAAAATTTATATAATGAATGCTGTAGGCACGGAGTGATAGCACTTGCAGTATTCATACGAGCGATGGGCCAATGAAGGGCCGGACATGTCGGAAACGACGGAAACCCTTGAGCCTTCCGATGCATCGGATGCTATGCCCGGTGAAAACCCGTTCCCGTTTTCGGATGATCTGAAAGCGCTGGAAGACACGCTTTCCCTTGATCTGGAAGAGGGCTTGGAGGCTTTTCGCCAATACCGGCAAGGCCAGCAGACGGAATTGTACGAGCCGGTGTCCAGTGAGTCCGACTGGGATGAATTGGCGCGTCTGGTGGCCGATCATGTGCTGGCCTACATGCTGGATAATCCGCTCCAGATTGAATTAAACCAGCTTCGCGCCAAAATGGACGAATATTACCAGGACAACCAAAAAATGGCCGAACATGTGCATCGGCTGATGGGAGAGAATGAGCAATTACGGGTTTCCGTCAGCGCTTGTGAACTGGACGTGGCCCGTTTTCGCAATCTGGTGGGCAACCTGTACCTGAAAGTTTAAGTTACGTCGGGTGCTTTTTCAGAGGGCTTTGCCTCTTTTGGGGCTGTGGGAAACTGGTGGGAAGAAAAAGGAAAAGCACCCCATTCAGGGTGCCTGATAAGAAGAGAGAGAGAGTTTTGGTGAATTTGAGAGCGAAAATTAAAACGGAAAAAATAAGAAATCTGGATCGGGCTGCCGGGCCGAAGCACTACGCAGAGCGCAACAGCGCCAGCAGCTCGATGAAAAGGTTTGTTCAGTAATCAGACAATTGTTTCGGCAGATGGACTGCCAAAATGCGTTGTTATTGCGCCAGTCTTAAAGACAGGCTTAAACAGGCCGGATTACGCAAATCATGGAACAATCCGTGATCCAGTGATTGCAGCGCATCCAGCAAACTACTCCCGGCGTACGTGACCGGTAGTTCTTCCTGCGCGTTTGATAAAACGGTGGTGATTAAATCAGCGCCATGCAAATCAGAATTCAAGCTCATGCGATCAACACTCCCACTTAACTAACTCAGACGAATATCAACGTTACACTTCCATATACTCCACTGGTGGAACTTCCACCTTCCTGTTTTAATAAAAACAATTTATTGGGGTGAATTGCTTGAATTCCCTATTCTTTTCGAAGTGTAAATTGCCCGTAAAAAATCCCCGCCGTCTTTCCTTACTATATTCGTAGCCTCATTGAACAAGTTGGGGGATTGGCGCATAATACTGCCAGATAACCCGACCTTAAATCCAGGTTGTGAACATCCATGAGCCTTTCAGCTACCGGCGAGCCGGTTACTCGTCCCCTCGAAACACTGACCCAAAAAGAAAAGCACCAAGAAGAAAAAAGCCAAACAGGCAAGCAGAAGCACCTGTCCTTCCCCGATAAAGTCTGGGCCATGCTGGCCTGCTTTCGTTCTGTGCATTTGGCCATTGTGCTGATTGCGGTGCTGGCCCTGGCCACGCTGGCCGGTGTTTTGCTGCCGCAAGAAGGCGTGGTGGACGTGCTGCAAATCAAGCGGGATTTTGGGGCGAATTACCGCATTTTCAAGGCGATGGGCCTGTTTAACGTCTACTCTTCCTATTGGTTTATCGCCGTGGAAGTGCTGTTTTTCTTCAGCCTATTGTGCGGCAGTTTTCAGTGGCTCAAGCCCGCTTACCTGGCTGCCACCCGCAAAACCTTCTACGGGCCGCAATATATTCAGGCATCCCCGCAGAAACTGGCGTATCATTCCACCGATGCCATTGATCCGGTGACTTCCCAGGTGTCCAGGTTGCTGCGGCAAAAGCATTACAAGGTTCACAAAGCGCCTGCCAGCCAGCAGAAGCCGGGGCAGGTTCTGCTGTATGCCTGCAAAGGGAACTGGAGTCGGTTGGGGCCGGTAGTGGCCCACTTTGGCATCCTGATGATGCTGCTGGCCTCCGTATTCGGCGTGTTTTTTGGCTTTAAGGCCCAAAAGCTGGCCGTGCCAGGCGAAACGTTCTCCATTCGGGATTCCCAGATGTTTAAGCCCAACGTGGATGAATCCGTCTGGCTGGGTTCCGTGCCGGACTGGAAAATCCGGGTCAACGACTTCCGCATTGAATATTACCCCGAAGGCCAGGCGCCTAACGCCATGGCGGTGGTTAAGCAGTATTTCGCCGATCTGTCGGTACTGGATAAATCCGGCAAAGAGACTAAGCGGGAAGTGATTTCCGTCAACCATCCCCTGTCGGTGGGTGATACGGTGTTGTACCAGGCCAGCTTTAATCCCACCGGTAAGCTGTTTATGGAAGTGAACGGCAAGCCAATGAAGCTGGAAACCAATACCAATTTTATGAACCGCCCGGTCAGCCTGACGGAGCTGGGCAACGGCAAGGCGCTGATGGTGTTCCCGTTTTTTGTGCAGCAGGATCCCAATGTCACTCGCAACTATGTGGTGGTATTCCTGCGCGATCAGCACGGCTTTGTGGGTGCGAAACCCGGCAAAATGCCTCCCAATCTCAAGCTGCTGGAAGGGCAATCGGGCGTGTTGTCCGGCATCCGTTTCCGGTATGCGCGGCCCGAAATCGCCACCGGCCTGCAAATTAAAAAAGGGCCGGAAGTGCCGTGGATGTATCTCGCTTACATCATCATTATTTCGGGTACCATTATGTGCATTTTCTCACAACGGCGCATTTGGGTGGCCGTTACCGCCGATGAGGACGACCATGGCAGCCGGGTGACGATGCTTTACAAAACCAACAAGGCCCGGCTCAGCTTTATGAAAGAATTGCAGCGTTTGCAAACGGAACTGATCTCCGGGTTGCACTACGCTGTAGCCAGAACAAATGCCCCAACACCCACGCAGGCTGTATCTGTTACTGCAACCGTTGAAGAAACCCGGCAAAGCGTACAAGTTTGACAACCCAATCAAAGCGGAGCGTATCCCATGAGTGAATTGAACTGGTATTACACGGCCCTCACCCTGCTGGCCGTCAGCGTGGTTTTTTACCTCTTGCATGCCATTCAGCCTAAAAGCCTGTTTCGGGAAGGCGGCTGGGGTAGTATGCTGTTGTCTTGCCTTTGCCTGATTGTGTCTTTGGTGATTCGCTCCACCCATGCCAAGTATTTTGCGCTATCCAACATGTATGAATCCCTGATGGTGGTATGCATTGGGGTACAACTGGCCTTTATGGCGCTGGATCGCTGGTTCAAGCTGCGTATGTTGGGTCTGCCGGTCACGATTTTGCTGATGGCCTCCTTGGTGTACGATTTAACCCTCCCCACCGAGATCCATCCCCTGCAACCCGCCTTGCAAAGCTACTGGCGCAGCATTCATGTGCCAATTATTTTGCTGTCTTACGCCTTGTTTACGCTGGCCTTCCTCAGTTCGCTGGTCTTTCTGGTAAAAGATCTCCTGGGCGGCGGTAATGCTTCCCAATCGGGTTCCGGTGGGCGCTTGACCCCCGCCATGGCTTCGGTGAACGCCTTGCACATGAACGGTGAAACCGATGCCCTGAATCTGGAGATGGATCTGATTCAGGACAAGGCCAATGTGTACGATGAAATTACCTATCGTTGCGTGGCGTTTGGTTTTCCGCTGCTGACCGTGGGGATTATTCTGGGCGGCATGTGGGCCAACGAAGCCTGGGGAAACTACTGGAGTTGGGATCCTAAGGAATCGATGAGCCTGGTAACGCTGTTAGGATACGGTGTATACCTACACTTGCGGGTAAACGGGGAGCATACCGCCCGCACGTTGTCCTGGGTGTCGGTCATCGGTTTTGTGCTGATGCTGGTGACATACTTTGGCGTAAACCTGATGGGTATCGGGTTGCATTCTTACGGCAAAATCGGCTGAGTTTCTTTTTGGACTTTTGAGATCAGATAGCCAGTGTGTAACAGGGTTTCCTGAAAATGCGACCTTAAATTTCCTCCAGGTGGTTTAGGGCCGGGTGGGCGCGCAATGTTACAATACAGGAAGGGAAAGTGAAGCCCCAAAGTGTCCACTTTGCGGGGAATGAGCGAGATATAGCAGCCAAAGAGGTGTGAGCCTTTATGTCCGATTTTAGGCCGTTTTTCAGGAGCCTGTTGGTTCCGGCAGCTTCCATCGCGGTGCTGTCACTGGGGAGCGCATGGGCAGCCCCTTTGTTTGCGGGCGTTACCGGGATTGAGTCCCGCGCCGGAAACGACCCCGCCACGCAGGTTGTGGAATTTCAGGCCGATTTGCCGTTCCAGTATCAAATGCAGGTTCTGGATCAAGACCATATTGTGCTGCGCCTGTATAACGCTCGCCTGGCGCAAGGGCTTTTAAGCCCGGAAGGCGGTGTGAACCTTTTGGCGGGCGGCGCTGTGCGGGGCGCGACACTTAAAAAGACCCCGACTGCCAATCAAAAGGTTGCCGAAGGCGAATATCAGGAAGTGATTTTAAATGGCCCCGGCCTGGGAACCCG
Organism: Candidatus Melainabacteria bacterium; assembly: GCA_902168245.1. Lineage (GTDB taxonomy): Bacteria > Cyanobacteriota > Vampirovibrionia > Vampirovibrionales > Vampirovibrionaceae > Vampirovibrio. The sequence goes on along the minus strand of CABHPA010000181.1, from coordinate 6,695 downwards.
AAAAATTCAGGTTTCCGGCGCTACACAGTTGCCGTTGGCGGCTGGCAAGGCGGAGAAACTGGCTGCTCAAAGTTTGGCGACGACTGCAAAACCGCAACCATTGGTTGGTAAGACTGCAAGCCCGGCAAGCACACTGGCAAAGCCATCGGTAAAACCCAATATCGCTTTCAAACCAAAGGCAAACGATCGGCTTTCCAATATCCGCAACCTTCGCCGAGATACGCAATTGACTCCGGAGCCGAACATGCGGCAGCCGTTAGCAATGCTGGCCTTTGTGGGCCAGCAGGAGAACCGCACTGCGGCTCCTCCCAGAATTGAAATCGCGGAAGCAGGATTGGGCAAGCCGCAAATTGAATCCGTGACCAATGCGCCTGCATTGCGGCCAGCTCCCATGCCTCGGCCAGATGTAATTCCCGCGCCGGGATATGACGCCCAATCGTCTGGTCAGTCTCCGCAATCATTCTCACAGGCTGACTCGGTTCAGGAGGAATCGACGGCTCAAGCTGCGCCGGAGCCAGGCTACCAGGTGGTGATGCCGATTCCGCGTTACAAGGGAGGCGCTGCTCCCATTCAGGCCATGACGCTGGACAGCCAGGGCAGGCCGGTTCTGATTCATCCCAAGAATACCCCGATTGCCGAATATGAAGTGGCCAGCGTCAACGGCGGCTATAATACCCTGTTTCAAGCTGAAACCCCGGAGCCGGAAGGCGCGGATTCCGCTACCGACCAGGTGAGTCGCTTGATGTCCGATGCCCTGGGTGACTACCAGGCTGGCCGCTACATCCAGGCGCAATCCGTTATCCGGCAGGCGTTGGCGCTGGATGCGCAAAACGCCGATCTCTACGCGGCGCTGGCTGAAATTCAATTGAAGCTGAACCAGGCGGAGCAGGCCAACCAGTCTTACCAAAAGGCAAGCGGGTTGGATGAAAGCAAGTATGCCCAGCGGTACGCGCAAGTACTGGTTCTATCGGGCAACCGCCCGGCGGCCATGGCGTTTTTGGAGGCGCAATGCCGAAAGAATCCCAAGCAGGCCCAGATTGTCTATATGTTGGGAACCCTGCATGAGGAAGCTGGGCATACCGCGCAGGCGCTGACTTACCTGAAGCAGGCGGCCGCGCTCCATCCGGCTTCCCCCGATATTCAGTACAACCTGGGCCTGGCTTTTGAGCTGACCGGCGACCGGGAACAGGCGGAAATGCATTACCGCAAGGCGCTTACCCTTAATCCCGGCGCTGCCGATATCGCCAAGGCGCTGGCACGGGTTCGCAGCTAACTTAATAAGGAAACCCTATGCCCGGCCAGCCCGCCCATGTGGAACGAGCGCCCATGATTTGCTTTTCAGGGGTGTCCAAGGCTTATGATGGCGCTTGGATACTCAAGCAGATTGACTTGACGGTTTACAAGGGCGAAAAAATTGCGTTGATGGGATATTCCGGCTGCGGGAAAACCACGATGCTCCGTTGTATCAACGGGTTGGAGCAATGCAGCACTGGCCAGTTGGTGGTGAATGGCGCGAACCTGAGTAACCCGGATCTGGACTGGAACCGCTTTCGGGCGGGCATTGGCATGGTGTTCCAGCAGTTCAACCTGTTTCCGCACTTAACGGTGCTGGAAAACATTGTGCTGGGGCCGGTTAAAGTCAAAAAAATGGCGCGGGCTGCGGCGGTTGAAAAGGCGCATCAATTGTTGATGCAAGTGGGCATTGGGGATAAAGCTGATTTTTACCCGGAAAAGCTTTCCGGCGGGCAAAAGCAGCGGGTGGCCATTGCGCGCAGCCTGGCCATGGAGCCGGAGATTTTATTGTTGGATGAACCCACCAGCGCGCTGGATCCGCCCATGAGCCGGGAAGTTTTGGCGGTGATTGAGCAAGTGGCCGCCCAGGGCATGACCCTGGTGATGGTGACGCATGAGCTGCGGTTTGTCTCCCATTTGGCGGATCGGCTGGTATTTGTGGACGGTGGCCGGGTGGTGGAGGAAGGATGTCCGGCGGCGATTTTAAGCAATCCTCAGCAGGAAAGCACTCGGCGTTACCTGGAAATTTTTGAACAATAGTTTTTGCGGAAAACACAACACCCGCGATTGCTCACGGGTGTTGAAGGGTTTTAAAGTTTTGAAAGTGGTGCTACACGGTAGCCGGGGTTTTGGGGTTTTCGTAGATCCAGCCTTCGGAAGCGCGGTTCCAGCTAGAGAGCAGTTCACTGGCTTCAAAGAAAATTTTCAGCTCGCGCTCGGCGCTAGCCACGCTGTCGGAACCATGAATCACATTGCGGCCCAAGTCCACGGAGAAATCGCCGCGAATGGTGCCGGGGGCGGAATCTTTCGGGTTGGTGGCGCCCATCATTTTACGGGCGGATTCCACTACGTTGTCGCCTTCCCAGGCCATCGCCACAATGGGGCCGGAAGTGATGAAATCCACCAGGCCTTTGAAAAAGGGCTTTTCTTTATGCTCGCCGTAATGTTCTTCGGCCATGGCGCGGGTCACTTGCATCAGCTTCATGCCAACCAGCTTGAAACCCTTGCGCTCAAAGCGGGCGACGATTTCGCCGATGTAACCGCGCTGCACGGCGTCGGGCTTCAGGGCGATAAATGTGCGTTCCATAATGGGGTGTTCTCCTTTGCTTGATATAGAGTGGGGGGAAATCCTAAACGCTTACGGCGGAAGGCAATTTGAGCAGGGCGGCGGCAATCCGGTCGCCGAGTTCGGCTGTGCCGACCAGCGTGGCGCCTTCGCCCATAATGTCGAAGGTTCGGTAGCCTTCGTTCAGCACCTGTTCAATGGCCTGATCAATCTGGGCGGCTTCCTGTTTGTAACCGAAGCTGTACTCCAGCATCAGGGCCAACGATAAAATCTGGGCCACCGGGTTGACCTTGTTCTGTCCGGCAAATTGCGGTGCGGAACCGTGGGAAGGTTCATACAAGGCGTTGCGCTTGCCGTTGGCTTTTTTCTCGCCCAGGCTGGCGCTGGGCAGCATCCCCAACGATCCGGTCAGCATGCTGGCCTCATCCGATAGAATATCGCCAAACATGTTCTCGGTCAGGATCACATCAAACTGCTTGGGGTTCAAAATCAACTGCATCGCGGCGTTGTCCACGTACATATGAGACACCTCCACTTGCGGATAGTCCTTGGCGACGGCGTTCACCACATCGCGCCATAGTTGGGAACTGGCCAGCACGTTGGCTTTATCCACCGACACCAGTTGCTTGCGGCGGCTCAGGGCCATTTCGAAGCCTACGCGGGCAATGCGCTCAATTTCCGGCTGGGAGTAAACCAGCGTATCGAAGGCTTTTTCGTCTTTGCCGGAGCCTTCCCGCGCTCTCGGCTGGCCGAAATAAATGCCCCCGGTCAGTTCGCGAACCACCATTACGTCAATACCTGTCACCACTTCCGGCTTCAGGGTGGAGACATGCTCCAGGCACTTGTAGCCTTTGACCGGGCGCAGGTTGGCATATAGGCCCAACGCCTTGCGGATTTGCAGCAAGCCTTGCTCCGGGCGGATTTTAGGATCCAGGTTATCGTACTTGAAATCGCCCACGGAGCCCATCAGCACCGCATCGGACTCTTGAGCTAGTTTCAGAGTGCCTTCCGGGAGGGGAACGCCGTCGCTATCGATGCCCGCGCCGCCGATAGGCGCGGAGGTTAGCTCAAAGCTGGCGCCAAACTTCTGTTCAAAGGCTTTCAGCACCTTGACGGCCTGCTCCATAATCTCCGGGCCGATGCCGTCACCGGGTAAAACCGCAATTTTGTGGGAAGTACTCATGCGAGGCTCCATCTGCTGCTTGCTAGTGAATGCTTGGCCCTATCAAACCACAAAGGCGCTCCGAGCAAAAGGCCCGCTCACTGGCTGGTGGAGATTGGTTGGGGATGCGAAAACACGTTGAATTGGGGCTGCGACAGGAGTAAAGTAGATGGATACCTCATTGCAGATTTGCCCCCAAATTGTCCCAAAGGAGCCTTTTCGTATGACCGTTGTGGATGGATGTTCCCTGAGAGTCAAGCATCGCGGCTTGATTGGCATTACCCCCAAACTGCCCATCAAGGATACGGCGACCCTTAGCTGGGTATACACGCCCGGCGTGGCGAAACCCTGCCTTGAGATTGAGCGGGATCACCTTACATCCTTTGATTACACCATGCGCGGCAATACGGTCGCCATTGTGACGGATGGCTCCAGCGTTTACGGGCTTGGGGACGTTGGCCCTTACGCGGCTCTGCCTATGCTGGAAGCCAAAAGCGTTTTCCATAAGAATTTTGCGGGCGTGGATGGCTTCCCAATCGCTATCAATACGCAGGATGTGGATGAGTTCGTGGAGATTATCCGCTACCTGTCGCCCACCTTTGGCGGTTTTCACCTGGAAGATATCTCTTCCCCCCGTTGCTTTGCCATTGCGGAGCGTTTAAAACGCGCGGTATCTTTGCCTATTCTCCATGCCGATCAGCATGCCTCTGCCACAGCGGTGCTGGCGGCGTTGTTGAACGCCTTAAAGGTGGTGGATAAGAAGCTGGAAAATATTTCGGTCGTTATTAACGGTTCCGGGGCCGCCGGAATTGCCACCGCCAAAATGCTGAAGCAGGTGGGCGTGGGCGATGTGAAGGTGCTGGATCGCCACGGGGCGCTCTATTACCGTCGTACGGAAGGTTTGAACTACATCAAGTCCGAAGTGGCCCGCCTGACCAACCGGGAAGACAAAAAAGGCGATCTGGCCTTCATGATTCAGGGCGCGGACGTGTTCATCGGTTTCTCCACCGCCGGGGTGCTAACGCCGGAGATGGTTCGCAGCATGGCCAAAGACCCCATCATCTTCGCCCTGGCCTTGCCGGAACCGGAAATTTCTTACCATGCGGCCAAGGAAGCGGGCGCGCGGGTGGTGGCCACCAGCCTGAACAACGCACCCAACCAGTTGAACTCCTCCCTGGTGTGTCCGGGCATCTTCCGGGGCGCGCTGGATGTGCGGGCCACCGACATCAACCACGCCATGCTGTGCGCGGCTTCGCATGCGATGGCCGATTTGGTGACGGAAGATGAGCTTTCCCAGGAAATTATCCTGCCCCAGCCTTTGGATTACCGGGTTTCTGCTAAAATCGCCATGGCGGTGGCCGGTGCGGCCATTGATACGGCGTTGGCCCAGGTTGCGGTGTCTCCCGAAAGCATTGAAGACAAGGTGATGAACTTTGTTTATGAAGGTTCTAACGCCTGGGTGGAGGAGATTGAACCCGAACAACTGGCCGGAAAGACCAACGATGAAATCTCCTTAATCAATCACAAGCGTTACCATGGTGTGATTGAAACGGTTTCTTACGTGCCGATTCGGGATAACTACATTTACAACTGCATTTACTCTCAGCCGGAAGCGGCAAAGCCTTGCGAAGTCATCCGGGACAACCCGGAACAGGCGTATGACATGACCCTTAAGAACAACCTGGTGGCCATTGTTACCGATGGCAGCGCTGTGTTGGGTCTGGGGAACATTGGCCCAGGCGCCGGGCTTCCGGTAATGGAGGGCAAGGCGGTTCTGTTCAAGACATTCGGCGGGGTAGAAGCTTTTCCAATCTGCTTGAGAACGCAGAGCATCGATGAGATCGTGGAAACGGTCAAGAAGATTGCCCCGGTCTTCGGTGGCGTGAACCTGGAAGACATTGCCGCGCCGCGTTGCTTTGAGATTGAAAAGCGCCTGACCGAGGAGCTGGACATCCCCGTGTTCCATGATGATCAGCATGGCACGGCGGTGGTGGTGCTGGCAGCCCTGTTTAACGCCATTAAGGTGGCGGGCAAGCAAATGTCCGACCTGCGAATTGTGGTGAACGGCGCGGGCGCGGCGGCCCTGAGCGTGTCCAAGCTGCTGCTGAAGGCGGGCGCCAAGGATATTATCATCTGCGATACCGTGGGTGTGATTTACAAAGGCCGCGAAAAAGGCATGAACCCCTTCAAACGGGACATTGCCGAAATTACCAATCTGGCGGACGAGCGGGGCGAACTGCAAACCGTGATGAAAGGTGCGGATATGTTCCTGGGCCTGTCGGTTCCGGGTACCGTGAACCAGGAAATGGTTCGCAATATGGCCAAAAATCCCATCATCTTTGCCCTGGCCAACCCCATCCCTGAAATTATGCCGGATGAAGCTTATGCAGCCGGTGCCAAAGTAATGGCGACCGGCCGCAGCGATTTTCCCAACCAGGTGAACAATTCGCTGGCCTTCCCTGGCATCTTCCGAGGCGCGCTGGATGTGCGGGCGCGGGAAATCAACGACGATATGAAAATCGCGGCCGCCCACGCCATTGCGGAGCTGATTACCTCCGAACAACTGGAAGCCGGGACGATTATTCCTTCTGCGCTGGATTTTCGGGTGCCGCCTGCGGTGGCTTCCGCCGTTGCCAAGGCCGCAATGGAAACCGGCGTGGCCCGTCGCCCGATGGCGCCTGAGGAAGTGGCCAGGCAACTGAACCACTTTATTGCGGAAGGCATGCTGGCCCCTGCCTTATAGTCTGGTGTGGACAGGACAACCAAACAAAAAGGAAGACCTCAGCAGGGTCTTCCTTTTTGTTTTAAAAACAGGGGCATTGCTTGTGATACCAATTCCATTAAACAAGGGCATTTGGTAAGCTTTTCTAATTAAAGTTGGTTGGAGAGCGTCAGATGGCTGCTGAGCATGTCCAAGAGATTGAGCAGTTAGAATTATTGGGAAAACAGTTGAAG
>CABHPA010000180.1 GCA_902168245.1 Candidatus Melainabacteria bacterium | reverse complement strand
CTACCTGTTGAATGAGATACCGGAATGGAAAGCCGGATGCGGTGAAAGTCGCACGTCCGGTTTGGAGGAGGGGGTATGAAAACACGCTCGTTTAACGAGGCCGTGCGTCATACCCCTATCCTACATTTGGAGCAAATGCTCGCCTACTTTGGCCCCGAAAAAAGGTTAAGTAATATACTCCCGGCCCATATTGCCCGCTTTTTCAAGTCGGATGAGCTGTTGAAAGTGAGCAAAACCGGAAAAGACCGTGCCCCGGCCACTATTCTCAAAACCCAACGGGTCTTACGGATGCTACTGATCTGGGCAGTCGAACAAGGGTGGATATCAACCCTACCTTGGCCAAAAGGGGCCAACAAAGAGCCGTCCGCCCCAAAGACAGGCCAACTTATCGAATCCTCTCATTACGTTCCTTCAGAAGCCTCCTGAACGCATCCAAGTCATAATATTCAGCGGACAAGATGTTCACCTGTTGTATGACCGCTGAGCATCTTGTCCGTAAGCAAAGGTAAATAATAAAGGTCCGGCAGGATATTATTTCCTGCCGGACCTGAGAGCTGCTTTTAGTGCCTCAGCCCCTAATACCGTCCCACTTTCTTTTTTAACTCCTCCACGGCCCCATGCAAGGCATCTGGCCCATCATCATGATCCGTTGGGAAAAGTTGCATCTGGGAAATCAGGCGCGGGTTCAGATCCTCATTAAACAAGAGTCTGCCATTGGTGACCAAGGGTTCCAGACTGGATATACGCTTTTCCTTGTTATGATGCTGCTTGACATCCGTAATGCGCAGCGTGGAGTTCGCCTCTTGGCGAGCACGATAAGCGTCCTTCAGCACTCCCTGAAAACAATTGGTTTCCAGATAGAGGACATCCATATCCCATTTTTCATGCATGGCAAAAGCCTGCTCAATCTGCCTGGAAGGTGACACTTTTTCGATATACGCATCCAGACAGTATAGATACCCGTTCATGTCACCTGCACAGACCACCAAAGCCGCATAATCCCCAGTTTTACTCTCAGCCAGCGCAGGATCATGAAACGCCACAATGCGTACAATATCTGAGATGGGGACAAACCGATCAGATCCGTCTAACCAACGATAGCCCTTAAATTTTCCATCGGGCTCATATTCCACTTTAAACCGCTTGGCCGCATTCATATCAAAGATTTGGCGCGTAGGGTCATAAGGATCATTCTGCTTTTCCGACTGAAAGCTGGCCTGCCCCTCATTCACAATACTTTTTTGCAGGGCCAGATACGATTCCCCATCCAGCCACAATATCTCGGCTCCCTCCAGCATCTCTGCCTCATGCGCTGTATAAAAAGCATCTGCATCCTGCTCGCGATTTGGATTGGCCAGATCTGTATAGATCGCTTTCCATTGCTGCCACAGAGCCTGATTGGTCGCAAAGCTTAAAATCGCCTGATACTTTACTCCGCGCCAGCCTGGAGAACGCAATAAAGTCGGCAAAAGAGCTTCCGGGTGCAAACAGGTCCCAATCAGGATAATATTGGCCCGCCCGTCCACATTACCCAGTTTCAAAATATCCTTTTCCAACCATTGCTGGGTCTTATAGCGTTGTGTTTCATTAATCACCTTATCCGGAGCTTCAATGTCATCCAGAATAATCAGCGTGGGACGATGAGCCCCCTTCTTCAGTCCTCGTACTTGTTTTCCCTTGGACTTGGCCATGACTCGAATCTGGTTCTGGGTAACAAAATCTTTTTGACTACAACCCGATTGACCACGCTTGGGAGCCAGATCTCCATAAATATCATTGAGCAGGGTATTGTGCTGCAGCTCCTCAAGAATATCCCGCACTTTTCCTTCTGATTCTGATGCCGAATGACCCACAATCAGAATAAAAGTTTCATAGCCATACACAATGGCATGCAAACATTTAAAAAGAACCTTAAATGTGGTTTTGGCATATCATCGAGGAGCCGCAATCGCTTCCCGTCGCCCACGTTTTAAGGGATCGGCTTCTGCAGCAAAGAAATCTTCATGCATCCGGGAAAACGGATGACCGCAATGATGGGGAAAAAAGGTTTCTACAAAAAAACGAAAATCCCAAAAGCCCCGAAGGTAAATATACTCCTTAAGTACTTTCGCCTGAGTCGGGGAGATCGGATTTTGCAGGCTGTTTTCTAATTCGGTCAACAACTCCTTGAAGTTCGGGTGATAAAGTAGGCTCTGTAGCTCCCTGCGGCTCAATTGACTCATTTTTTTGCTTTCCTTTAAGGGTTTTCTGGTTCTTGGGTAGTAGAGCAGCTTCAATTTGAACAACCCGGATAGCTTGATCCAGGTTTTTATTTGGTCCCGTGGTGGTTTCTAAAAACAGAGAGTTAATACGAGATTTGAGAATCCCTTTAGAATAAGCAGATTCATCCTCCCCTTTTAGGGCAAGCTGTGCTTTCGCATCACTGACTGCCCGCTCTGCAGTTCGGTAAGACTTCTTTTCACTTTCTGCAATGTATCGTTTAATAACAGGCTCTGGATAACCTTTAACCAGCATATCCTCTGCAACACTGACTCGTTTTTGCAATTCTTCTTGGGTCGCTCGTGAACCCTTGGTGGGTTCCGTTTGCTCTTCAGGTGTTTGCGATGGCTTATCTTCCTCCATGATGAGCCTCCTCACTAGCAAACGCTAAAATATCCCGACACATGGCCACCAAGGCTTGTCCCTGATCCCGCTGGGACTGGGCCTGATATTTAGCCAGTGCGTCTTGAACTATCCCCAATTCATCGGCAGGGATCATAAAGCCTAGCGGCACTGGCAAACTCTTTTTTTCTTCGGCCATCAAGGCATTGAGCTTTTGTTCTAACGCTTCATCCTCTCTTTTTAAGAGCGCCAATAGCCCCTCGATTTCAGCTGGCGATTCCGGTAACAATTCCGCCAAAGTGGAAATATCCCAAACCGGCAGTAAGGACTCCATTAATTCGGCCCGTTTACGAGGTTGATCCTCTCCTCGTAAGCGGTTTAGGGTTAATAACAATAATCCCGCCGCTTCCTCGCTCATCTCTTGAACCTGGCATTCCACCTCGGTATGCCCCAACGCTTCCAATACCTTTAGCCGATGATGTCCGTCAACCAGGATGTAGCCATACGGCACCGTGGGGTGAGGCCGAACAGTCAGACTTTGACAAAATCCGCTTTGCGCAATACTGCGTTGCAATTTTGCCATCACTGTCTCATCGCAATGATTGGCATTACGCGGATCGGGATAAAGATTTTTAATAGAAATCAAAGGCATCTCTAGTGGCCTCCTGCAGGGTAAGCGAGAATCAACAATTCCTGGTTGTTTTGAGAACGACTGACATGGCTTAAGTGCCGATATCGTTTGGCAAACCCTTGAACCACTCGGTCTTTGGCATACACCCGAACTAACTCTTCTAGATCTTCCAGGGACAACTCTTGATTGCCATAACTCAGCAGCCAAATGGGGATATGATCGGCCTTGGCCAGCAAGGCTTCCAAAGCATCCGTACTTTTGGAAAATTCGGATACTGGAATCCGCTCTGGGGCAAGATGCCCTGCTAGTAGAGCATCCAATACTTCATTGCTGCGTTCATACGAAACGGTCCCCGCATAGGGCGGATCCAGGTATAAAATATCCCCGGTGATTTGGGGTAAAAGCGTTAAAGCATCCTGCTGATACAAAGTCACCGGACTCCCGCCCAAAATGCCCCCATTGATCAGGCGACGCTTTTCCTCCAGACGCGCCCAGGCAGGTTCACATAAACGCTTTAAACTGCCATCGGTATAACGCTTGGGATTGAGATCATCCCAAGCCCGAAGCCCATCTAAAGCTTCTGCAAAGGGACGGTTACTGGTTCCCAATGAGGTGGCAAACGCCACAAATTCTGTAGCCAAGTGCCACATTACGGTGAGCAGCAAAGCACGCATCGCGGGATCTGGATGTTGCCGTGCCCAGTAGAATCCTTGATCCAACGCCTGAGCATGCCGGGTGGAAAACACATCCGGGCAAAAATGGGCTTCTACAAAAGCAAGGATGCCTTCAGGTAAGGACTGGGTAAGGGACAATACCGCTTCCCGGCTCAATCGAACCCGTGAATTGCTTAAGAAGGCTTGTCCCAGCAAATGGGAACGCAAGGAAATATCGTTTGATAAGACCGATTGAAACCCTTGGGCTTTGGCCCACAAAGATACGGCACCACCGCCTCGAAACAGATCCACAAAGGTTAACTCAGGCCACCGTGCCACGGGACAGGCCCGACTCAAGCAACTGCTCAGCCAAAGCAGTAGTTGGCGCTTCCCGCCCAAGTATGTGGGCAGAGCTTGCAATTGCTTTTGCAAAGGTGCTGTTGGCATGTTGAACCTTCTAAATTTGTGGCCTATGCCTTTCACATTGCCAGAGTTCAGCAAGTTTAGTAATGTTAGTAATATGCAAAAACACACACAGCAACAAATAAATGAATAAAAATCCCTACCCCTATTTAAGAAAAACTTTTGAAGGCTTTGTCTCTGAAAAGACCGGGGCCTTAAAAGACGTTTGGCAGAACTATGCCTTCTTACAGCAATTCAAAGAATTTAACCATCGCCAGCAAGAACACTCTATCCAGGACGTTTTCGGCCAAAGTACCCGCGAGATTTACCTGAAATACATTGCTCCTTGGGAAGAATTAACCCAGGAACAAGCGCTTGTGGTCGCAAAGCTATGGAGTCATACTCAATCCATTGAAAAAAATCTGCTCATGGATATTCGAGTCATTCGGGATTTTAAAGCGCTTTTCTGGACCATGGTCAACGTGTATGAACTCAGATTTTTTGAGTTGTTTGTCTTGGATCTGGAAACAGAATTAAACCGCCCTATGGAAAACTGGGATTGGATTACCCATCTCTTTGTGGCCCCGGAATATTCGCTTCCCTACCGGCAATGCTTTTATTGCGGACGCTTGGAGCAAGATCCTAGAGGACATGTCTTTGGGAAACAAAAACTGTTTTATTGTCATTTAGCAGAGTGTGACACGAGCGATCGAAATCCCAGCGCCCACCCTGCAGGATGCTGTTTTAAAGCCTGGGAGCGGGAAAGGCAAAACTTGCGAGATCGCTGTAAGCGGCAAAGCAAGGAGCCTCAAAAAGTCATCCAGACATTTCTGGATTTTTGTGAGTACCGGTATCTGGCCAACCAGAGCATTCAAATCCCCATTCAGGTACAAAAGGAAAAGCCTCTGGAATGGACTTCCATAGCGGACAAGAATGCTATTCAGGTGTATCAGGCTTCTTGAGCGGCTTCTAAATCATCTTCCAGGAAAGTATTCGGACCAGAAAACTGGGCCATGGTTTCCGGGATGGCAGGTAAAGAGCGAGTCTGCTTTTCTCCTTGCCGAACCTGGGCCTTTTGGACACTTTCAAGCGTCTCTATCGGCACCTCTACCAGCCTGACTTCGATACCATAACGCTCAGCGGCGCTTTTCTTCCAGGATTTGCCTTGTAAGAACTTAGTGCAGTCTTCCGACATGACCGCCAGAATCTTATGAGCCTTTTGCCCTGACAAGTCTTCAGCATAGTGCATTTTGAAAAAATCAACCACAACTTTATGCTGCTGAGAGGCACTGGCAACCCCTATCCGAGCCCAGGCCTCCACAAAAATAAGAGGGTCCGGACAATAGCCATCCATTTCCATATTCCAGGCTTTCGGCTTTGGATGATCCAATCGGATAGGGCGTCCATACTCTTGACTCAAGGTTTCAGCCAGTTTAGCCAGAATCACCCGCTCTGCGTCCCGCTGCTCTTTAGAATCGCTACCCTGATTGCTCATACTCGTTTTAACCTCGGCACCTTGGGGAGTTAGAGCAACCGTAGCGCTAGGAACATACAGGCTTTACCAACTCCAGCTAATAAAAAAGCCGCCCCTTGCGGGGTGGCCGGGAGTTGATAAACCGTAACAGGACGGCCGCGGCACATTTTAGCCGGAGCTTGGACATATTGTGCCGCCTCCCGGCCAAAAGACCGGAAAAGCGGCATCTGTTGTGGCCGATGCAGACCACCTGTTACAGGGTTATCACGCCCCGGCTGCCACTTGAGGTGGCAACACCTTCACCATAAATCAGCAAGCCTCTAATTGCAACCATTATGGTTGAGAAATCAACAATTAGACACTTAGAGAGCTGGTATTGATGCCAAGTTATATACTTTCATCCGCAATAAATTAAGCCAAAGTTGATTTTCTTTGAAAAAAACCATCAATAAATGTTAAAACGTCTTCGTATTCATAGTTTTCCAAAAAATCAAAAAAAGTTTTTTTGGATTTCTGATCTTTACTCATCTTCCGAATATAGTAGCTTAATGGTCTTTCTATATCATAAAAATTGATTAATTTAATGCCAATAAAATGATTAATCCTTCTCAGGTGCTCAAAGAATTGATCAAAGCATTCTCTGATATAGGACTCACTATCATCGAAACTTGTATTGCTTATTCTCAATGCCTCTAAGAGGCTATCTGAGAAGTTTAGGCAGGGGCGATTCGTTTGAGCATCAAGTGGGTCATGGCAATATAAATGTCGCTCTGGCTGCTTGAAGCGGTTTTCTCATACTCTTTGGCCAAGAGTCGACAAGGATTGAGCCAACCAAAGGTTCGTTCCACAATCCAGCGATGAGGCAGAACTTTAAATCCCGCTTCGTTGCGTTTGACAATTTCTAAATCGATTTTCAAAACTGTTTTGGCCCAATCTTGCA
>CABHPA010000179.1 GCA_902168245.1 Candidatus Melainabacteria bacterium | reverse complement strand
CAGTAGCTTCAAAGGTAACGGCTTGCCCTTGGACTCCAGGCGGGTGAATTGATGCGTGCAGGATTTGCACTTCCAGCGCTGCTTGCCTCTGGCAAACCCATTCTTTACAACCGCAACATGTCGACAAAAAGGACAAAAAGGACGCTCCATCTCTACCCCACCCCCCTACAAACTCAACACCCTCATTATATCATTACTTGGTTTGGAATCTCCAAAAATAAGGAGTTTAACTCGGATGAAGAAGTCTACCCAAGGGCATTCAGTTCCGTAAGCCTTAACAGGCAACGGCTCTGGACAGTTTTACGGAAGAACAGATTGTCTTTGCCCTGAAAGAGCACCAGCAAGGCGCCGAGGTAGATGTGATTACCCGGCAGCTGGGTATCTCCGCAGCCGCATTCTATACCCAAGGGCATCCATATCCCTACGCGCTAAAGCGCAAGGGCTCTGGACAGTTGGCAAGAGCAATTTGGCTCATTGAGCGTCATGGAGGTCAAGGAATTAAGGCTGCTCAAAGAAGAGAATTCCCGATTGAAGCAATTGGTAGCAGAACTGAGTCTGGATAAGCATATGTTGCAAGAGATCGTTTCAAAAAAGCTTTGAAGCCTGCTCGGAAAAAGGATTTGGTGAGCTGGTTGAAGCTCTGTTACAAGGTCAGTGTCCGTCGGGCCTGTCGTCTTGTGCGGTTCCGGCGGGCTACCTTTTGCTACCAGTCCAAGCGGCCTGAGCAGGCTTATTTGAGAAAGCGGATTAAGGAAGTTGCTTCCGAAAAGCCTAGATATGGGTATCGAAGGATTACCATTCTCATTCGGCGAGAAGGTTTAGCGGTTAATGCTAAGCGGGTCTACCGGATTTACAAGGAAGAAGAGTTTCAAATGAGGAAGAAAGTACCCAAGAGAAGAGTTAGCCCTCAATTGAGACAAGTCAGGATCCCTGCCGCCAGGCAAAACCAATGCTGGAGCATGGATTTTGTGTCAGATAATCTGTATAATGGCCAGAAATTGCGTTGCCTGACCATTGTGGACAACCATACCCGGATTAGTCCAGCGATTGGTGTGGGCTTTAGGTATACCGCCTGCAATGTCATTGAGACCCTGAATCAGGCGGTGAAGCGATATGGAAAGCCTGAATGCATTCGGGTAGACAATGGTCCTGAATTTATTTTCCAGGGAACTGGATCTTTGGGCATATGCCAGAGGGGTTCAATTAGACTTCTCCAGGCCTGGCAAGCCCACGGATAATGCGTTCATTGTCCAGAGCCCTTACGCCTTAGCGCTTAGGGACATGGATACCCTTCAGGGTGCGAGCTTTAACAGCCGGTTTAGGCAGGAATGATTAAATCAACAGTGGTTCTTGTCTTTAGAGGACGCTCAAGCCAAAATAAAAGCGTGGTGGAAAGACTACAATGAGGTGCACCCACACAGCTCATTAGGAGATGCAGCCCTCATTCCTTCGCCGCCGCAAATAGCCTGGCGCGCCAAGCTATTTAACTCCCCACTTTCTTACTTGGACTGGTACGCTTCTGGGGGCAAGACCACAAACTTATTCTATCTACTTCTAAATGGTATTACATTTTGGGGCTGGTCAGTCCAGGCTTTCTTATCTCCAGCCTCCTCCCAAAGCGCGATATAAATCTACTTTAGATCCTATCAAATTCATTTTCAATTCCACCAATTCCTTTTGAGCATTGAGTTTCTCTTCTTGTGTAAGTAATACTTCAACATAATCGGCCTTAGCATATTGAAATAAACTATTGGCAATGTCTACAGAATCATCAAGTAAGAGTACTTCTTTTTGTTTAGTATCAAAACTTTGTTGTATATTCTTAATATTTAACATTTGATTAAGTACTTCTGTATATGCTTGTAGTAGGGTTTGCTCATAATTCAATACCGTTTGTGTTTGATAGGAATCGGCTATTGCTATTCGGGAAATGATGGCCTTTCTGTTAATTAGAGGGGCCGTTAAATTACCCATTAAATTATAGACGAAAGATTTTGGATTAAACAAAGCTGAACCAAAAGCCGAAAAACCAGTACCTGCGTTAATACTCAAACCAGGATATAAATTAGCTTGGACACTTTTCAGATCCAATTTTGCTGCTTTAATTGCAAATTCTGCCTGACGGAGATCAGGTCTGTTTTCTAAAAGTTGAGCAGGTATACCGATTTGCGAATCATCTACCTGCATCGACATTAGTTTTTCAGAATTTCTGATTATAGGTTTATCATCATAAATACCCGACAAAAACTTCAGACGATTTTCTTTTTCTACAATCTTTTGGTTTATTTCAAACCTTTGGCTTTTAGTCTTCAGCAATTGTGCTTCAAACCGATTTACCGCCAAATTATTGGCTTTGGCATATTCTTTCAGTACTTTCATTTTAAGAAAGGCTTTATTTTGAATTTCAATGTTTTCATCTAATATTTTTAAGGAATTATCTAGAGCCATCAATTCATAATAACTGCGAGCTATTTCGGCTACTAATCGTGAAATAAGATAATTTCGACCTTCGTATTGTGCCATGAGACGCATTCTGGCTGCATCTTTCGCATTCCTTAATTTTTTCCATATATCTACTTCCCAAGTCATACTTGGGCCTAGGTTAAAAGCGGAGTTTGGGGAGCTTAAGTCGTTTCTATCTATAATCTTGTCTAACACCCCATCACGTGTATTTTTTGATATGCCATAATTTTCTGCTCCAAAACCCAAGCCTACTTTGGGCAAGTACTCACCTTGTTTCTCTTTAACTTCATTCCTTGCAATTTCTATATCTTGTACAAAAATATTAAATTCTTGATTGTTTGCCAGAGCTGTTTCGATAAGGGTAGTAAGATACGGATCTGAGAAAAATTCTCGCCAACTGATATGAGCCGTGATAGGAGCCGTATTCTCAGATTCGTCTAATTTTAACTGATCAAAACTATATTCCGTGGGTACGTTAAACTTTACTTCTTTTTGTTGAAGCTTTACGGGGTGAAGCTCTTTTTGTATAAAATTTAGGCGATGAAACCAGGATCGTGCAAGTACAGGTTCTTGCGTGTTAAATACAAATAGTGCTAGTACCGATAGGCAACTAATTATTTTAATAAACTTCATATTCTATTCCTGATTTTTATTTTGATTTCTATTTTTCACCGCTCAACTAGGCTTATCTGTTTGCCTAGAGGCTTTTATTGTTCGAATGAATAATTTAAACATTAATTTAAGTTTCTTGAATTTTTTCTTATTTTTGTATTTTTTGCCCACGATTGCATCTGTCAACGTTGTTTGAGTTTCATCGTTCAATAGTTTTTTACCATCGACAAGGGTTGCAAATAGAAAGTACAGGCCTGGTATGATCAATATGCCAATGAGGGTTCCAGAAATCATTCCTCCCATTGCAGAAGATCCAAGAGTTTTATTTCCCACAGCACCAGCTCCGTGAGATAAAACTAATGGTATAAGCCCAGCTATAAATGCAAAGGAAGTCATCAATATAGGTCTAAAGCGCATCTTTGCACCTTCAAGTGCAGCATTCAATATTGACAACCCTTCATTTCGTTTTTGCACTGCAAACTCTACAATTAATACGGCATTTTTACCCAAAAGTCCGATAAGTGTAATGATAGCGATTTGTGCATATACATCGTTTGCCAAACCCATTAGTTTGAGCATAAAATACGAGCCCAAAATTCCTATTGGCAAGGATAAGAGTACTGCCAGGGGCAATACAAAACTCTCATATTGAGCTGCTAATACTAAATATACAAATAGTACTACTATCAAGGATATAACAGTGAACTCATTTCCACGTTTGGCTTGATCGTATGACAGGTCTTCCCATGCAATATCATACCCTCTAGGCAGGGTTTTTTGAGCCACATCCTTTATGGCGTCAATAGCATCTCCAGAGGTAAAATCATTTGCTGGAAAACCTCTAATTACAGCAGAGTTATACATATTGTATCGAGTAATTTCATTAGCGCCTAGTTTCTTTTCAGTAGTCATAAATGAACTATATGGCACCATTTCTCCGTGATCATTTTTTACAAAAAAATTGTTCAAATCAGCCAGATTTCTTCTGTATTCTGGGCCTGCCTGGGTAAACACTTTAAAAAACCGTCCAAATTTAATAAATCCTTGTTCATAGGAACCACTAATTAAAATGTTTAAATTTTCCATTGCATTATCAATAGATACGCCCTTTTGCATTGCTGATTGGTTATCTATTTTTATTTCATATTGTGGGTATGAAGCATTGTAAAAAGTAAACAGACCTTGAATTTCTTTTCGTTTTTCCAGATTACGCATGTAATCTTTAGTCACTTTTTCAAGCTCTTGATAATTGGTTTCACCGGATTTGTCGAGAAGGCGCAAGGAAAATCCGCCAGAGGTGCCAAAACCCGGAATGGCTGGTGGTTCAAAAAATTCAACCTTAGCACCTAGGCCATTGGTTCTGTGCTCTAGTTCTTCTATTATTTCGTGCACACTTTCTTTTCTGTCTTCCCAGTTTCTTAGATTGATAAGACACGTGCCTGCATTAGAGCCTCTACCTTCTGTCATAATCTCATAGCCTACCATTGAAGTAACTGATTCTACTCCTTTTACCTTTTGGGAAATTTTTTGTAATTGATTGACTATTTGATTAGTGTATTCCAAGGTAGATCCGGGAGGGGTTTGAACAATAGCGTAAATTGTACCTTGGTCTTCATTGGGTACAAAACCTGAGGAAACTATTTTGTTAAAAATGAAAATTCCAACTGAAAATAATACTATTACACTGAAGGTTATGATTCTTTTTGAAACAATTTTATCCAAGAACCACATATATCTTTGAGTCAATTTATCGAAAAGTGCATTAAATTGATTAATACCTCGTTTCAATAAATTATATGATTTCGTATGACTTGCATGATGATTTCTAAGAACCATAGCGCAAAGAACAGGCGTAAGAGTTAGTGCTACCAACCCAGAAATAACAATAGAACTTGCCATTGTAATGGAAAATTGTCTATAAAATACACCCACAGGGCCAGGCATAAACGCAATCGGCACAAATACGGAAATCATAACCAGGGTAATAGCAATAATGGCCCCCCCCAATTCCCCCATCGCTTTTTGCGTAGCAGCATATGGCGTTAGGGAGGGATCTTCTTCCATTTTGCTGTGCACGGCTTCTACAACAACAATAGCATCGTCTACAACTATTCCAATCGCTAATACCACAGCAAACAAGGTAATTAAGTTTATCGACATTCCAAATATTAGGAGCACAAAAAATGCTCCAATTAAGGAAATAGGCACAGCAATGATGGGAATGATTGTAGAACGCCAATCACCCAAAAACAAAAATACAACCAAGGTTACCAAAATAAATGCATCTCTTATAGTATCTTTTACTTGATCAATAGAAGCATCTAAAAATTTGGACACATCATAGCTGTATTTTACATTTATCCCGTCTGGAAAGTCCTTTTTAAGCTCATTTATCTTACTCTTAATATTTTTGATTACCTCTGCACCATTGCTGTTTGGTGTTTGCTTTAGTATTAGTGAAGCAGAAGGTTTTCCATCGAGATTGTTATATATGTCATAAAATTCACTTCCTAATTCAACCGTGGCTATATCTCGGAGTTTGACCATTTCTCCAAGTTCAGAGCTTTTTATAATGATATTCTCGTATTGTTGAGGGTCATTGTACCTGCCTACATAATCAAGAACATATTCAGTAGATTGGGCTTTTTTACCCGAACTCTGCCCTAACCTGCCTGGACGTGCAATAATACTTTGCCCTTTAATAGCCTCAACAACTTCTGTGGGAGATATATTGTACGCCCTCATCCTGTCAGGTTTAAGCCATATTCTCATGGAATAAGTTCTGGTACCTAACAAACTGGCATTTGCCACACCAGGTATCCGTTGAATTTCTGGAATAAGTTTGGTGTAAGCGTAATTAAAAAGGTATTTTTGATCGATTGACTTGGATTCAGAATATAAGTCGATATACATAAGCATGGATGGTTGGAGAGGTAATAAGATGACCCCCTCTCTTTGCACCAATTCGGGCAATGTGTTCATTACCCTATCCACACGTGTTTTAATATTTACCACAGCTTGGTTTGGATCTGTACCTGGTTCAAATACAAGTCTAAGGGTTGCTTCGCCCGCACTGGTAGCATCTGAGGCCATATATCGCATACCTGGTACGCCATTAATAGATGCTTCTAGTGGAATTAGCGTAGATTTTGTCAGCACATCTGCACTGGCACCTGGGTAAGCAATGAAAACATTGACTACCGTAGGTGCAATCTGGGGAAACTGTGAAATAGGCAGTTGCTGAATAGCAAGACAACCCAAAAAAACGATAAATATAGAGATAACCAAACCTAAAACAGGTCTTTTTAGTATATTCTGAAACATAGTTATATTAATCTCAATTAATTTGCATACAAATCTAAACTCTTTATTACACTTTTGGGATCCATAATCTTGTATTTTATTTTATCCCCTTTATATAGATTGTTTTGCCTCTCAAGCAAGAACATTTCGTCTGGACTAATTCCAGATTTGAGAATAAAAATGTTGGGCGCTTCTTCGGCAACTACAATCTCACGTTCATGGAGAACACCTTTTTTGTCCACCACAAGTACAAATTTTTTATCTAAAATTTCGAATGTAGATTTTTGTGGAATAATTATGGCTTTTTTTATCAATTTAGGCCAAAGAATATTGCCTGTCTCTCCATGACGTAGAAGTGAATGGGGATTATTAAAAGTAGCTCTGAATGCAATGTTCCCAGATGTGTTGCTAAAATCAGATTCAATAGTTTCTATAGTTCCACCTTCAGAATACACTTCTTTGTTAGCCAATTTCAATTGAACTGTCTGAGAAATATTATTTCGTTTGTTTTTCATATAGCTTAAATATCGAGCTTCGGGCACATTAAAATACACCCACATTTTATGATTGTCACTCAATGTTGTAAGCAAGTCTCCTTCATCAAGCAAACTTCCAGTTCTTATGTCTCCAAACTTGCCAACAAGCCCATTAAAAGGTGCTCGAATTTCAGTAAATCCCAGATGAGTTTCGGACATCTCCAATTCCGCCTCGGCTTTGGCTAATTTGGAAGCAGACATTGCCGATTCAGTTTTGGAAATAATATCTTTTTCTACCAATGCCTTGTTGTTCTGTAGCTCAATCTTAGCGAGTCCAACTTCAGCTTGTGATTTTTCAACATCGGCTTTATAAATATTCGGCTTGATTTTAAAGAGCATTTGCCCCTGACGAACAAATTGTCCTTCATCTACATATATTTTTTGTAAATAACCCTTTTCTAGTGAACGAAGCTCAATATGTTGAATAGCTCTAATCTGGCACACATATTCATCATTCAGCCTCATATCCTTTACTAAGGGCTTACTAACTTGGTATGTATACTCTACTTCTTTGCTTTCAGGAGGAGATTGACAGCCTGTTAGAAAAAGAATTATTAAAGAACTGTAAATAAAAATTAGTTTCTTAATTAGTTTCATGATCAGTTGTCTTCCATACATAAGCTATTCAATAGGTGCGTTGATAAATCGCTAAATATTGGTACTTCAGCAAAGGCTTCGTTAGCACCTAGGGGATATAAAATGATTTTTTACCAGTCTGGAGAAATTTTATAAAGCTGAATATTTCGGCTCAGAACAATGAAAAAAGAAAACTGCTTTTTGCCCTTGCTTAAAAATAATATCGCCAGCCTTGTATTTTTGAATGCTGGAAATATCTGCAATGGTTTGCAGTTCTACATCATTCAAATGGTGAAAGCAAAAAATGCTTTTTACTTTTTCCTGGATGCACGCTTGTTCGCAAACAGCTTCCATAAGGTTCACAATTGTTCTAGTTCAGTCACGTCATCTTGATGGCTAAAGCCTTACAAAATCAGTATACTTTTGGGACAATACCCCATTATGAAAGCATTTTAGGATATGCCTTCTCTTACAACATACCCATTTAGAGTTAGCTCTAAGTCCTATTGTACAATTTGTATTTTTATGATAGAGGCTTAGTATTTCCTAATCAAAACCATCTCATTAAGCCCCACATTGATATGCATCCTTTTTACGAAACAACTCAGTATGCACCAAGAAGCACATACCGAGTTGTTGTATTTTCTAACTAATAAGAGGAAAAGCATTAACGCCAGTTATCAATTAACACATAATCTCGCCAACCTTTTGGCGAGTCCACTGTTGTTGGCGTTGATTTTGCCTCTCTACCCGTTCAGCGGCCATTTCCATCTGCCAGTTACGAAGTTGATCCGATAGCATCAAAGGCCTTTGCGAATGGGACAAATTTTGCTCTATTTGCCTGGTATCCTCCGGGATTAATCCCCGGATGGCAGGAAGGGAGCGTTCAATCCCTAAAATGCCTTGTCCTGGCTGCATTTGATAAACTACGCCATTATTCTGGTGGAATTGCTCATAACTGGGCAAGCCCTTAGCTCGACCCATTTGATTTAAAGTACGAATCGCCTGGTTTTGCATAACTTCCCATTGATTCGCATTCTGTAGAGATGACTCTGAACGTTCAATTTGAGCCAATGCCTTTTCACCTGTCTGACTGGGCTTGTAATCCGGAATAGTGACCGGATCCCTTTTTCAGATCAGACGGTCCGCTACGAAATCCAGACTCCAGACATGGTTGGGGGCTAATGCCTGACACGGGTATTGTTCAACACAGGGGCCGCATCGCCGTTGCTTTGGCTTACGCTGAGGTACTTGTAAGTGGTTCAATTTCTACAGGCGTTTGACGCGCTTCAAGCTAACGTCCCAGTGTTCACGCTTCAATAAGGCCCAGATCCGTCGATACCCGTAGTGAATATGCTCAGAAGCCAGCTCTTTCATACGGGCTACCAACGCCTCGTTAGGATTCCTGGGCACGTATTTAGCCACACTCCGGGATATGCCTGCCAAATGACAGGCTTGGCGGTGGGATAACCCTTGTTCCTGAAGCAGTCCCACCACCTCGCGACGCTCACTGGGCCTTAAAGTTTTTTGCCCCAAGGGGCTCCACATCCGTACGCTTTAACAAGCTACGGCTGCGGATAAAACTTCCTTAATGGCTTCATTCTCCAGCATGAGATTGGCCACAATTCGCTTCAGCTTGTTGTTCTCCTGCTCCATTTCCCTCAGTCTCCGTACTTCACTCACTTCCAGACCACCATACTTGCGCTTCCAGATGTACCACGTGGCATTGCTCACCCCCAGCTCACGCTGCTGGTCTACAGCCTTCTTGCCACCCGTTTCCACTTCCTGTAACGCTTTGACAATCTGCTCTTCCGTAAAACTGTCCAGAGCCGTAGCTTGTTAAAGCGTACGGATATGGATGCCCTTTAGGGTACTTTTCTTCATTTCGAGATTCTCCTGTTTTTAATTTTAAAGGAAAATCTCTACTCTCAACTGGCACTGAATTTCGGACGCCTGTCAATGTGTTGCTGAACCGCCTGCGGGAATCGCTGGATCGTGAAGGAACATTGGGCATTCTGCGGCATGGGCTGGATGTGCTGGGCTTGCGGCAAAAGCTGGAACTGGCCCAATTTAAGCCCTCCCATGGCCTGAATCCTCAAACCCTGGAAAAATACGCGGCCAATCGCCTGCGGGTGGTGCGGCAGGTGCGCTATTCGCTGCATAACGAAAACGCCATCGATCTGGCGCTGTTCCTCAACGGCATTCCGGTGGCCACGGTGGAACTCAAAACGGATTTCACCCAATCCATCGACGACGCGGTGGCGCAGTACAAGTTCGATCGCCATCCCAAACCCAAGGGCCAACCGGCGGAACCGTTGCTGTCCTTCCCCAACGGGGCGCTGGTGCATTTCGCAGTAAGCAACAGCGAAGTGGCGATGACCACGCATCTGCAAGGCCCGGCTACGCGCTTTCTGCCATTCAATCAGGGCGATCACGGCGCGGCGGGCAACCCGGCGAATGAAAACGGCGGGCATCGCACGACCTACCTGTGGGAGCAAATCTGGCAGCGCGATAGTTGGCTGGAAATTCTGGGCCGATTTATGGTCGCCAAACGGGACAAAAAAAAGCAGATTGAAAGCCTTGTATTCCCCCGCTATCACCAACTGGACGCCACCCGCAAACTGCTGTCCACGGTGCTGGAAGAGGGGCCGGGCGGCAAGTACCTGATTCAACATTCCGCCGGTTCTGGCAAAACCAAGTCGATTGCCTGGGCCGCCCATTTTTGGCGGACTTGCACAACGAACGGGACGAAAAGCTGTTTCAGACCGTGCTGGTGATTTCCGATCGCACCGTGCTGGATGACCAGTTGCAGGAAGAAATTTTTGATTTTCAGCGCACCGTCGGCGTGGTGGAAGTGATTACCAATCAGGAATCCAGCAAAAGCGCCAAGCTGACAGAGGCGTTGTCTGGCAATAAAAAAATCGTGGTCTGCACCATCCAGACCTTTCCCTTTGCCCTCAACGCCGTGCGGGAACTGGCCGCCACCCAAGGCAAACGCTTCGCCGTGATTGCGGATGAGGCCCATTCCTCCCAAACCGGGGAAGCCGCCGCCAAATTAAAGGCCATGCTCTCCGCCGAGGAGCAGGCGGAATTGAACGACGGGGGCGAAATCAGCAGTGAGGATATTCTGGCTGCGCAAATGGCCGCCCGCGCCGGGGAAAACGGCATTACCTACGTGGCTTTTACCGCCACGCCCAAAAGCAAAACGCTGGAACTCTTCGGACGGCGACCGAATCCCGAATTACCGCCTAGTCAAAACAATCTGCCGGAAGCCTTTCATGTCTATTCCATGCGCCAAGCCATTGAGGAAGGGTTTATTCTGGACGTGCTGCAAAATTATACGTCCTATAAACTGGCCTTTAAACTGGCTTGCGATGGCAAGGAGTGGGATGAGACAACCGTCGAGAAAAGCGCCGCGATGAAAGGTATTATGTAGTGGGTGAGGTTGCATGATTACAATATTGCCCAAAAAGTGCAAATCGTGGTGGAGCATTTCAGGGAGAATGTCGCGCCGTTGCTGAATAATCAGGCCAAGGCCATGGTAGTGGTGGCTAGTAGAAAAGAAGCCGTGCGCTGGCAATTGGCGATTCAAAAATACATTAAGGAACAAGGGTATCCGATTGGTACACTGGTAGCCTTTTCCGGCGAGGTTCAGGACAAGGAGTTGGGCGAGGAAGAATTTACCGAAAACAGCAAAGTCTTGAATCCAAACCTGCGGGGCCGGGATATCCGCGAAGCCTTCGCTACGGATGAATACCAGATCCTGCTGGTGGCAAACAAGTTTCAAACCGGCTTTGATCAGCCTTTGCTCTGCGGTATGTACGTGGATAAACGTTTGGCGGGCATCCAGGCCGTGCAAACCCTTTCGCGGTTGAATCGTTCTTATGAGAAAAATGGCGTCAAGAAAGATACCACTTATATTCTGGACTTTATCAACGAGCCGGAAGAGATTCTGACCGCATTCAAGGCCTATCACACCACGGCGGAGCTGGAAAACGTGACCGATCCCAATCTGGTGTATAACCTGCGGGCCAAGCTGGATTCAGCGGGTTATTACGATGACTTTGAGGTGGATCGGGTGGTCGCGGTTGAACTGAACCCAACGGCCAGGCAAAGTGAGTTGATCAGCGCGTTGGAGCCGGTTGCGGATCGCTTGCTCAAAAAATACAAACAAGCCCAGTCCCATTTGGTAGCCGCCAAGGCCAGAGATGATGCCGATGCGATTCAGGACGCCCAGAACGAGCTGAACGCCTTGATGCTGTTCAAAAGCGATATGGCCGGGTATCAGCGGATGTATTCGTTTTTGTCCCAGATATTTGATTACGGGAACACTGCCGTTGAAAAGCGGGCCATTTTTTACAAACGTCTGTTGCCTTTGCTGGAATTTGGCCGCGAGCGGGAAGGAATTGACCTGTCCAAGGTGGTGTTGACCCACCACAGTTTGAGGAATCAGGGAAAACGAACCTTGTCTTTGAACGAGGGCGATGGCATCAAGCTTCAACCCTTGACCGAAGCGGGTTCCGGCTCTGTCCATGAAAAAGAAAAAGCGCTTTTGGCAGAATTGATAGACAATTTGAACGATATTTTTGGGGGTGAGTTAAGCGATTCCGATCAGGTAAAAGCTAATGACATGCTTGTGTGTATGAACCATCTCAAAGGCAAAATGCTGGAATCGGAAATACTTCGGCAACAAGCCGCAAACAACACCAAAGAGCAGTTTTGGAATTCGCCCGATTTGAAACAGGAATTGCTGTATGCCTCAATGGATGCGGATGCGGCGTATCAGGCCATCAGCAGAATTGTCTTAAATTCGGAAAAAGTCCGTAATCAGCTATTGCAAGTTCTGCTGGGGCCGGGACAACTTTACGAGAGCCTGCAGAGCGCCTGAATTTCGGTGCCGCCTACTCCACTTGAACGAAGCGGTATGGGGGAATGGTGTGTATAGTGGCTACAGGCGACTTGATTTTTTGCCGGATTGAGGAAATTCCAGATGCTTTCAGCGGGCGATCACGCTCCCCCTTTTAACCTGTTGGATGCCACGGGCGAGCGGTTTATTTTAAGGCAAGAGGTCGGTTTTCCCCAGCTTTTGGTTTTTCAGGACGGTGACGCCCAACCGGGCAACCCCGAACTTTTACAGGCTTTACAGGCTGCGCTGCCCGATTTTGAGAGAATTGGCGCCAAAATCGTGAGCATTGGCCCGGACGGCCCTGAGCAGAGACAACGATTCGCGGAAGACGCCGCGATTACTTATCGCCTGCTGAGCGACCCGCACCATGAGGTTGCTGGCATGTTTTGCCTTTGCGATGTCGATTGGCCCGGCGGGGAAACGGTTTCTTACCCCAGCACGGCATTTTTGCTGGATGCCAATTTAATGATTGTGGGCATTCTTTCGCCTTTTAGCGCGGAGCAGATTGCGGCGGTGATTGAGACCTTTAAAATCTGCTGTCCAAATAGGGATCCCTATCTGGTCAGCGATGTTTATTCGCCGCCGGTTTTGCTGATTCCGGATGTTCTGGACGGCGGGACTTGCCGGGATTTGATGGGCTTGTGGGAAACCCAGAACCAGGTATCGCATTTTATGCGATCCGATGGCGATAAAACTTACGGGGTGGTGGATGCCCGTATGAAAATCCGCCGCGATCATTTCATCAGGGATGAACAGGTAAAATCCCAAATTAACGGCTTTTTTCAGCGGCGTGTTTATCCAGAGATTGAAAAATGCTTTAACTATGTGGTGTATGAGTACGAGCATTTTAAGATCGCCTGCTACGATGCTGAGACAGGCGGCTATTTCCGCCAGCATCGCGACAATACCAGCGGCGGCACCGCGCATCGCAAATGGGCGCTTAGCCTGAACCTGAATACGGATGAATATGAGGGCGGCTATTTGCGCTTTCCGGAATATGGCCCGCAATTGTATAAGCCGCCCACTGGCAGCGCGGTTGTGTTTTCATGTTCCCTCATGCATGAGGCGACCGATGTGACTGCCGGAAGGCGTTTTGTGCTGCTCTCGTTCTTTTATGGCGAGAACGAGAGCAGGGAACGGGAACTGTATTTGTCAAAATATGGAACCGATGATTATATTCCCAAGGAAGTGACCGATAGCAAGTGAAGCGGCATCATCCGGCAGGGGCAACTGGCGGATTAACCGCGTCTGTTTGATGTGGGCATTATTTGGCCTTTCCTCCGGCTGCGCCGTCGCCGCCGTCGCCATCGCCACCGGCTGCATTGCCTGCGTTTCCGGCATTACCCGCGTTACCCGCGTTACCCGCGTTACCGGCGTTACCGGCGTTGCCTGCGTTTCCGGCATTACCCGCGTTACCTGCGTTGCCTGCGTTTCCGGCATTACCCGCGTTACCACCAACGGCAGGCTTGGGCGTACTCAAGCTGTTGGCAAAGGCGCCGACACCGCCCGCGCCGCCTAACATTGCGGTCAACATTTCCAATATGGGACAGAGAATGGACATTAACATTTGCCCCATGCTGGCGGCATTTAGCGTTGCGCCGCCTGTTGGCGCTGCCAAGGCGTTTGCGGG
Organism: Candidatus Melainabacteria bacterium; assembly: GCA_902168245.1. Classification (GTDB taxonomy): domain Bacteria; phylum Cyanobacteriota; class Vampirovibrionia; order Vampirovibrionales; family Vampirovibrionaceae; genus Vampirovibrio. Next base: position 47,864 of record CABHPA010000179.1, on the reverse strand, counting down.
GCTGGCGAGTGGGCTGGGCGCCGCTAATGCGTTTGGCGTCGCTAGCGCTGCTGTCGGGGCGGCCAGCGCAGATAGCCCCGGCGCCGCTTGAGTCCGGACGGACAAGGACGGTGGAATTGCTGCCATAAAAGTACTCTCTCCTAACTCTTCTTCGTAAAACTCGATAGACTCTCGGATGGGAAAATGCTTGCTTTTAAATACTCAATCGAGGGATTGGAAATTTCTATGCGTAAAATAATAAAAACAATTAATTATGATTAATTGATCGTTTGTAAGGCGGAAGCCCAGGAATATTCCGCTTCGCTGGGAAGGTCAAAGCGGGCCTTATAAACAAATCGTGGCCGATTCAGGTGCGGTAAAGGATCTCAGGAATGAAGGATGGCCAAATGTTTAGGGTTATGGGTTATTCTGGAATGAAGGGGCTCCTGACCTTTGTAAACACTCTGTGTTGGGTTTCGGGAATATGAATTGACTTTGTGTGACGGTTGCTTCGGACGCACACGGGCTGGAAATATAGCCTTGCTAGAGGCTGTAGCGGTATGCTTTTGAAATGGGCCGGGATATGAGGAGGAAGAGGTTTGGCGATGTAAAAGATATTTAAGATATATCAATTATTTCCATTTTATTGTTTTTATATTTTTAAAGGCTGGAAACCCATCTTTATGACACGCAGTCATTTTTAAGGAGACGTCCTATGATCCAGGGATCATCTTTCCTGAATACCTCGCTTCAGGCGGCGACGGTAAAGCCCACGGCAACTCCCACGCCCGCGCTGGACGATAGCTTGCTGGCAAACGCCCTGGCCCTGGCGTCAACGCAATCCCAGGTATCGGGAGAATCCATCCTGAACGCCATGGGCAACGGCAACATCCTTTCCACGTTGCTTCCCCTGATTGCGTACCTGCTGCAAGCCCTGATTGCGTTGAGCGTAAACAACGGGCAGAATGGCAACGCCAACCCGTTTAGCGGCCAGGTGGACGCCAATGCCACCCCTGCGCCGACCCCAGCTCCAGTGCCTGCCCCGGCCCCCGCTCCGGAAAAGAAGGAAGAGGACAAGCAGGCGGTGAAACAGGAAAAGTCTGACAACACGCCAGAAGTGAAAGAAGCCAAGGCGGAAGACAAAGAAACCAAGACCGATAATACCCCGGCGCAGGACGTGACCAATAACCCGCCCGCCACCCAGCCGCCCAACTCGGTGAACGTGAAGGACTTCGGCGCGGTCGGCGACGGTAAGGCCGATGATCAGGCAGCCTTGCAAAAAGCGGTGGATCAGGCCAAGGCCACCGGCCAGAGCGTCTGGATTCCGCCAGGCACCTATAACCACAGCAGCGTGTTGACCATTGACGGAACCCAGGTGAACGGGGCCGGAAAAGACACCGTACTGAACGCCACCAACCCGGATCAGGAAGCGGTCAAGCTGACCGGGGACAGCCCCTCCCTTTCCAATGTTAAAACCACGGTGAACGCCCCCAATCGCAGCTCCATGCCTGATGCGGCGGCGGTATTGGTGCAAAACGCCTCCAACGCCACCGTGACCCATGTCATCACGCAAGGGGCCGCCTCCAACGGCATTCGCCTTGATAACGCCACCGGCTCCCACATTACCAATAACCTGGTGCTAGGCTCTAATGCGGACGGCATTGCCCTGATGAACGGCTCCAGCAATAACCTGGTCAAGGGTAACGTGGTTTATCAGGCGGGCGATGACAGCTACTCCGATGATTCCTACCGGGGCGACGCCAGGCAGGACGAGGGCAACACCTTCGACGGCAACCTTTCGCTGGATAACGCCTATGGCCGGGGCATCACGCTGGCCGGTTCCAAAAATGCCGTCGTGAAGAACAACATTGTTTCTGGCTCCCGCTGGATTGGCATATGGGGGGACAGCGACCCTAATAGCGGCACCATGGACAGCACCGGCCACACCATCCAGAACAACGTGGTGATCAACAACCCTAACGGCGCACCCGTGCAGGCCAATGGCGCAGGAACCACTGTCAGCGGCACAGTGACCAATGGTTCCATCCCCAACCTGGTTTCAATTCTGGGTTGGGATCCCGGCCAGCTTCCCGACAGAAAGGGTTTCAACAATCTGTACACGCCGGGTACCGGATCTGGCGCCAATAACAATGGAGGCGTCCGCACCTAGGCTAAAGCCCTGTCCACATTTCGTTTGGACGGGACTTTGCCGTTTTGAGGAGAAATACAACCTGAATAATACGGCTGGGCTGCTTGCACGGTTAAAAAACGCAACTTGATTTAAGGAGAATGACAATAGAAGGGTTTAATCAAACCTATCGCTAATTTGTATTGATGAAGGGTTTGATTAATATGCGGGATGGAATCTGTCTGGATATTCGATAACTCGGCCGTGTCGCAACGGATGCCGGGTCGGGTAATGTGCCTGGCCGTGTTGCTGTTAGAATTTATTACTATGGCGTACGCCATATAACCAATTGTGGTGGTGTCTTTTAACGCTTTAGAATCTTTAGATATCCCCTTTTATAAACAGGCTTAAAACGTTTCTTTTCAAGAGGTTTCAGATGTTGCAGAGCAAGAGGCAGATGGCTTTCGGGAACTTGTTTTTTGGCGTGGCGCTGCTGTTGCTGGTGTTTACCTTTGGGTACACGCTCACCAATTTTTCAAAATCAGCCCAAACCGCTGCGCTGGTGGCCCATACTTACGAGGTGCAGGATTATATAGAACGGCTTTCCTCTAATGTGAAGGATGCCGAACGGGCGGAGCGAGGCTTCCTGCTGACGAGTGATGAAAGCTACGTGGCTTTATTTCAGTCTGCGGTTCAGGATGAGCAGGCGAACGCTCGGGCTTTGTCTGAATTGATCCGGAGCAAGCCGGTTCAACAAGAAAAAATGCGACGCCTTGAAGGCTTGATTCAGCAGAGGTTCGCAATTTTAGCGCAGGTGATTGAGGTGCAGAAGCGTAAAGGGTTTGAAGCCGCCAGGCAAATGGTTTTGACCGGCAGTGGGAAACGGATGATGGAGGCGATTCAGTTTGAGGTCAAATTGATGCAGGCGCACGAAAATCGTTTGCTTGAAAGGCGACTGAAGGATCGAACCCAGGCAAACCAGTCAGTTTACGCAGTTTCAGCCTTGTTAATTGTACTGGTTCTGTTGACTTTAGCAATCAGTTATTGGTTTTTCTATTCGACGGTCATAAGTTACCGGGGGCTGTTCAAGGAGAAAAAAGCCTATGCCGAGCAGCTTGAGCAAACGAACCAGGAACTTGAGATGGTTGCGGCCATTGCCTCCCATGACCTGAAAGCGCCCCTGCGAAAAATCAGGTTTTTTACCGATGAAATTATCAAGGATCCGGCCTCTTCATTATCTGCGGAAAGCCGGGACTTTTTTGAGCGTATACAAGCCTCTGTGGAAAAAATGCAGGCTCTGATTGAGAATGTGCTGGCCATTGCCCGGCGCAAACGCGCCTTGCCGCCGCCAGAAAAGGTGGATTTGCGCCAGGTGGCGGAAGAAGTGGCCTCAACGCTGGAAACCCAGATTCTGGAAACGGGCGGGCGCGTGGAAATTGGCGGCATGTGCGCCATTCAGGGAGATCATTCCGAGTTGGCCCAGTTGTTGCAAAACCTGATTGAAAACAGCCTCAAGTTCCACAGGCCGGGTGTGCCGCCCCATGTGAGCGTGAGGGCTTTTGAAACCGGCGATGGCGCCTGTGAGATTCGGGTGAAGGATAACGGGTGTGGGGTGGAAAAGCGGCGCCAGAAGGAAATTTTCGAGATGTTCAGCCGCGCGCCCGACCATGACGGGTATGCGGGTACCGGGATTGGGCTGGGCACGGTGTCCAAAATCGTTCGGCATTACTAGGGAACGGTGAAAATAGAAAGCGAGCTAGGGCAAGGTGCGGAATTTATTGTTAAATTACCGGCAACCTGCCCGACAGATGCTTAAAGGCTGAAGCCTTCGTCTTTACCGCGTAAGGATGCCTTATGGATAGGCTTTTGGGTTTTTAACTCATCGTATTGACAGGGTTTATTTTTAGGCCAAACTAAAGCATATTGAAGTATTTTTTTAATACTTTTGTTTTATATCCTGTGTGTTTCCTATCACCTTCAACTACAGAATGGCCTCACCGTTTATGATTTTTTCGCCTGTCCACCCCCACAAAGCGCTTACCTTTGGGAATAAAACCCCTAAGACCACGCCTGGTCAATTAAAGTCGGAAGTGAACCCGTTTGATGAGGCTTTTGCCGATGAATTCGTAAGACAGGACGGGCGGCCCGGCCATCGTCGCGTGGAAACCACGGAATCCATGAAGGCATACACGGAAATCCCCATGCGCCCGGATGTGGATGTTGAGAAGGACAAGGCGCAATGGAACTATTTGGATGAGTTGCAACGCGCCAAGTACGAGATGACCGTGAAAGACGGGCGGGTGTGCGACGCGGAGGGTAAGCCGATTGTGGCGGAAGGGCAGCCTGGCGTTGTCGAGGTGATTTATGTCATCAACAAGTATCGGCAAATTTACTTTACCCGACGCTTTAACGAAGAAAGCCTGAAACACCCCAGCTTTTTGGATGGCGGCAATGTCATCGCCGCCGGGCATATGTGGATTTCTGCAAAAGCGATTATGATGAACAACCATAGCGGCCATTACCTGACCCCGGCGGAACAGTTGGAGGAAGCCAAGCAAATCCTGATACGCAAAGGGGTGACCAAGCAGAAAATCGGCCTGCAAAAAATGTTTATCGGTTATTAGTTGGGCCATTTCTGAAGGCTGGCCAGTTGCCTCTTTACAATGGCGGTCTTTTTGTGAGGATGGCCGGGTTATACGAAAATGCTTTCCCTTGGCAGCAGTTCCGGGGCTTCCAGAATGTCTACCAACTGGTTGGCCCTGGAGGGCAAGCCTTGGGGCAGCATATAAACCCGGTACTGTTCTCCTTCCTGGCAGGCCAGGTGATGAATACCGGCTTTCAGGCCGGGTTCGTTGCGAGGAATGAACAGGAAATAATCCCCCTCATGCAGAATTTCGGACGCCTCATGGCCGAAGTCGCTTAATTCTAGCCTGTCCGGCCCGCGCCAAACATAAAAATCCTCTTCATCCAGCGAAATCATATGGTACCGCTGCGTGGTCTCGAAACGCTGGTAATTCCCCGCGCGTTTAATTTCCCGGCTCATGGGCGTTTCCTCCCTGCTTGGTTCAGAAACCAGCGTAGCAGAATCCGTGGGCGGTTGCCTTTGCCTTGTCGGGCAATTTTTGCGGAAAGCGCCGGAAAAAGAGCGCAGCCCTCCTTGGCGTCAGGAAAGGCTGCCTCTGGCTGGAGCGAGGTGAAGTCGCTATGTTGGTTGTGTTGTGGAAGGGGGGCGAGGGATGCGGCAATCAATCGGCCTTTAATTGCTGTAGGGTTCAAACATGTCTTTGGTCACCCCGCAATCCGGGCACATCCAGTCATCGGGAATGTCCTCGAACCTTGTGCCGGAAGGCAATCCGCTGTCGGGATCGCCTGCAGCCTCGTCGTAAATATGGCCGCACAGGGAACAGATGTATTGTTTGTAGGTCATGGCTTGGCTTTCCTTTTTAGGCGGATTGGACGTTTTGCATATTGGCCAGCGCTTTCTGGTAGCGGGCCGCGTGGTGGGCCTCCACGCCGGTGAGCGCCTTGAACCGCTTGGCCGCCTGCAGGAACAGGACCGCATGTTCGGCGGATTCCTGCGCCTGTTCCTGAAATTCGGAAATGGCGTCCAGCTTGCCTTCCCGCCGGGCGGTGGCCTCAAATTCCGGGTACATGTGGTTGGTTTCGTACAACTCGCCCTCAATGGCTATTTCCAGAAGCTTTTCCACGCTCAAGCCGGTTTTGGGGTACAGTAACTCCAGGTGGGCAAAGGCGTGGGCGGTTTCCTGGTGAGCGGTGTTTTCAAACAGGGTGGCGATTTCCTCGTTGCCCAGCTCCCGCGCGATTTTGGCGAAGTACAGGTATTTTCGGTTGGCCATGGATTCCCCGGCAAAGGCGGCTTCCAGGTTTTTTTCCGTTTCGCTGTGGTGGTGTTTCATAAGCTCCAGTCTCCTGTCTTGGTGTTGACATGGTCATTATGGCAGCGCTATTCTTAGAACTCCAATACATAAAAGAAGTATTTGTAATAACTTTTGGTTATTAAAATGGTGACTCTATGAACGTCAGCGACCTGAGCCTGAAAGATCTGGAATACGTGCTGGCCATCGCCCGGCACGAAAGCTTCAGCGTGGCCGCCCAGGAATGCGCGGTCAGCCAGCCTGCTCTCAGCAAGCAACTGAAAAACCTGGAAGCGCAATTGCGGGTGCGCCTGTTTGAGCGCAACAAGCGGCAGGTCAGCCTGACGGAAGCGGGCAAACAGTTTGTGGAGCAGGCCAATATCGTTTTGGATCAGGCCAAAATGTTGCTTCTGCTGTCCACCGCGCATCAGGAGCTTTTATCCGGCCCGTTTCGGCTGGGGGCCATCGCCTCGGTCTGTCCGTACCTGTTGCCGCTGTTTGTGGGGGCGTTAAAGTCGCAGTTTCCCCACTTGCAACTCATGGTAAAAGAGGGGCTGACCGATGACCTGGTGCGAGATCTCAAGCAAGGCAAGCTGGATGCGGTTATTGCCGCCACCACTTTTGAGGAGGAGAGCATTAGCGCCATTCCCCTGTTTTTTGAGCCGTTCCTGCTGGCTTCCCGCAAGGAAGATGCGCCCGGAATGGGCCGGGCCATCGATATTCAGGAGATTGACACCACGAAATTGCTGTTGCTGGAAGACGGCCACTGCCTGAAAGATCAGACCGTGGCCCTGTGCGCGTTAAAGGAACAGGCTACCGCTATGAACTTCAAGGCCACCAGCCTGGAAACCCTGCTGCAAATGAGCGCGGGTGGACTGGGCGTTGCGGTGATTCCGGCACTGGCCCGCCCAACCGGCTCTAGGCTGAATGACAGCCTGGTGTTTTCCAGTTTCCGCAAGCCGGATAACGGCAGAAGCATGGCCCTGTTCTACCGAAAAACCTATCCCCTGCCGGAGAACATGCGGGCGCTGGCCCAATTCATCGTCCGCCACTTGCCGGATACGGTTCAGGCGTTGTTGTAAGCTTTCGGCTTGGTTGGGGATGTACCTGATTTTTATGTGGGCAATGTTTATTTGCCGCCGCTCTGTTGGTATTCATCCAATCTGCGGGAGACCGTATTTAGCCCCGAAGTTACGGTTTTTATGCCGGACGACGCCATGCTGGCAGCGTTGAACTGTAACGCGCTAATTGTACCGCTGACGCCTCCGCTGATCTGTCGTGTTTGATTTTTTACGGCGGTTTCAATAGCGCCCAAGGCCCTGGCGGGCATTTCAAAACGCTCGCCCCATTGGCGTAATTTCAGTTCCCGGCGCTGTTTTTCCATTTCCAGCTTTTCTTCTTTTGTGAGCGGTTCAATTTCCTCCCCGGAATCCGAACCGGAGAGCCTTTCCCAGGAATCCAGCTCCGCGTCGCTGGCTTCGCCGCCAAGCTCGGGCGTCTTGGCCCTGGTCGTTATTTCCAGGGTGTCTTCCACTGTTGGCAGCGGTTGGCTGGCTGCTTGTTTGTTCTTTTTATTTTTTCTAGTCGTAGAGCCATCTGGCCCGCCGCTGAACATGACGTCTGAAGTCAGTAATCCCGACGCTGTGTTCCCCTGTGAGCGGGAAACAGGCGTTCTGGAAACCGGGAACCGGGCTTGCATGGAAGATGTGACGAACATGGGGCCAAATCCTTTTTATTGCGAGAATGTTGTATCTGTTCGTCTTATCTAACACATCCAGAATGGTGAAACAACTTTGGGATGTTGCAACGCAAGGCTCGATTCCGCCCAAGCACAATTAACCCCATCCGTGAATGGAGTGAAAGCATTGCCTGCATGGGCAGGGTTTCAATGATATGGCGGCGATATTGCGGCGGGCGTCCGGCTCAATTACGTGGAGCGATGCAGGTAATAGCCGAAACCCAGGTTATGGCGGCCATTATACAGGCTGATAGACCAACGTTGGCGTTGCCAGCCGGATTGCGACAGGTAACTGGCCAGTCGGCTTCTGCGGCCCTTGTGCGTACGAGACCAGAACAGGCGCATCATCAGGTAATAACTGCCTAGGAAAACCGCTAGTAGAACGTAAATCATTGCTCGGCTCTCTATCTCTATCCTGTGGGGGACATGGACCTGATCAAATAAAACCCGATTTTCGGCGGAAATTGACCCTGCCTTCGGTGAGCGGCTTAATTGCGCCCCGCTAGGATGAGCGGCATTGGTTAGGCGAAAAGATTGGCTCTTTCTTGTTTACTCAATAGGGTGGTTCCAAGGTATTGCCTTTCTTCCAGATCCTTCAGGGCGACAATCGGTTTTTTCGGCGGCGATTCCGGCGTTTTGGGGGAATAGCTGAATTCAATCCCGTTGGCTTTAAACGCTTCCTTCAGCAAATGGTCGTTCCGGGTGGATTTTGTGCCGAGCACCAATTGATCCGGCTGGCAGGGGAGCCGCTCGACCAGAAAGTGGTGTTGTTCCGCCTGTTGCTGGCTGATTTCCAGTACCCGTTGCGTTTGCGCCTGGTTTTGGGGACGCGCCATGATAAATGTTCCGGAGAAATGGGATACCCGCATATGAAACCTCGACAAGATGACAAAAACTAAACCCCAAAAAACTTAAACCAGAATATGAAGCCAGTATCTATGGATAGTACAAAAATAGCGGTTAAGGCAAGCGCTTAAAAAAGTTGCGCTCTCATTAGAGCGGCCCGTTTAATCCTGCGTTTCCCCGTGTCAGAAACTCAGACCGGATTCCAGGTAGCCCAGCCGCCAGCCGCCGCGTTCATGCACCATGGTCAGTTGTACACGGTGTTCCTGGCCGTTTTCGTAAATCATGCGGGCTTCCACGATGGCGGTTTTGCCCCGGTGTTCCAGCGTGTCGAAATAGGCGTAGCGGCCAAACTCCACCGCCCGGCTTTGCCGAACGAAGCGCCGCCAGAAGCGGATGATTAAGTCCAGGTTGTTGGTCTCAAACATCAGCTTTACTTCCGGGGCGCCCAGCTTGGCGGCTTTGGCGGCCCTGGGGTTCTGGGCGTAAATGTCCTTCAGCGTCCAGTTGATGAATTCCTTTTGCGTTTTGTCCGTGAACAGACCCCAGCACACGTGGCACTGGTTCTGCATCAGCGACTGGAAAAAGCTTTTAGCGGTTTCGTGTGGCGCAACGTCTTTTTTCATGGGTGTTTTCGTGTGTTGCTCATTGTGCGGTCCGGGTTGAATACAAAAGCGGACAGGGCTTTGGTTTACTGGGTGGTGAAAATAATCTTGTAGTCATTCGGGCCTTTGGCGCCGCTGTAGCCGCTCATTCTGCTGGCGTCCACCCGAATGGCGTGGCGCACGCCGCCGCCGTTGATGGTGCCGGTCAGCGGCGGGAGCATAATCACCTGGGTGCCGCCCGGAAATAGGGGAATCAGCGTGTTGCCGGTATATGCTACGCCGTTGTTGCCGTTAATATCCGTGCCTTGCATAACGCGCAGGCGGCAGGCCGACGCGCCCGCGCCCTGGCAACCCGACAACTGGCGGTCGTCGACCAGCGGGGAAATGGAGCGGTAATCGAACGGGCCGTTAAAATAGAGCCGGATGACCGATTTGGCGGGAATCTTGGTGGCGACCGTCACCTGGTTGGCGTTTACCGCCTGGTCGGCGAAAATCTGCCCGTCGGCAAAGTTGTAGAATACGACCCGCTGGAGCTTGAGGGGGTTCAGGTTGGCGTTGTTGTTCCCGGCGGCGCTGTAGGCCCATACCGTTTGGAAATTGATGTCCTGGTTGGTTCCGGCCCAGCCGTAGCCCGGCAGGAAGGCATTAAGCGGCATGCGCAGCTTGGTGTGGTCTTTGTAGCCCCTTAATTTTGTTACTTTGTCCAGCGGTTTGCTGCCCCCGTTCGGGTATTCTCCGGTCAGCTGCACCTGGGCCACCAGGGTGATTTCATCCAGTTTGTACTTGCTGGGGTCCTTGCAACTGGGGGTGGGGGATACCTGCAACTGGTCGGTCGCCACCAGAGAAGAGCCGCTGGTCGAAATACAGCTCATGCCGTTGCTGATCACCACAAAGGAGCTGTCGGTGGGCATGGTCTCGGTGGCGATCAGGCGCTGGATGCCAGACGGGTTCAAGTCCGCGTTGGGGCTGGAGGCATAATAGTTGCCGTCCGCTTTTCTGGCGGAGTCGCCACCCACCACCACGTAACGGTAAATGGCCATTAGCCCGGTGGCGTTGTTGTTTTTCACTGTGGTGGGGTCTTTGTAAATCATGCCGGAGCGGCTGTAAAATTCGGGCATCGCGGCGGCGCTGTCAAAGTTCAGGTAATTGCTGCGAGGCACCATGCGGGTGGCCACCGCTTCCTGAATGCCTGCCTGGGCCGCGTAATAGGTTTGCAAGGTCTGTTTCATCACCACGGAGCGGGTGGCGTTCAGCATGGACAGGCCGCTCAGCGTGGACGCGCCGATGACCAGAGCGATCAGGATGGTAATGGCGACGGCCAGCAAGCCGCCCTGCCCTGGGGCAAAACGAGGGGTACTCAGATTGAAAAATATTCTCATTCTTCTGTCGGCTCTTCCTGCAAGAAACTTGAAAAGAGAGGGGGATAGCCTGATCTTAGGGCTTGCCCGCCCAAAGCGGGACGTTCAACCGGATGAATATCGGGCTTGCACTTTGATTCGGCAAATCCCCCGAAAGGTTTAACGGAATTCATAAAACTTCATAGGAAATTAAGTTTCCGCCGCATCTGCCGAGAATTGCGGTAATGAGTCATGAAGGCAGAAGAAGAGTTTCCCCTATGAGAATGACAGCACTGGAACAGAGCGAACGGCCCCCCGCCAGGGCGCGCGGGGTATCCCTGATTGAAATGGGCATGGTGATCGTGTTTATTTCCCTGGCGCTGGCTCCCATCATCCGAATGGTGGGCGGCCCCCAGAACGATTCCGGCAACGCGTTCCGGGTTTCCGGCATTAAATCGAAAGAGGCCATCCTAGCCAATACCATGGTGGATAAAGTTCTGGCGCATGACTATGCCTCGTTTGACTGCGATGGTTCCGGTACGCCCAAGGCGGGCTTTGACCCCACTACCGAGCTGCCGGTGGGTACCAACCAGGCCAACAGCATCAAGAAATACAATATTTGCAAGGCTCAAAATACCAGCAGCGAACTCTATTACCAGTGGACAGTGGTGAACATGAACAATTCCAACAACACGGCGGATATGCCCAGCAAAAACCGCTATTACCAGGCTACCTTCCGGGTGATGGGGCCAGACAAGGACACCAATAACCCGCTATTTGTCATGCCCATCAACTTCTTCTACAACGAAGGCGGCACCACTGCCAAAACCGAAAATACCGGCGTGGAAATCGCCATGGATCGCTCCGCCTCCATGGCCTGGTCGGATTCGGCATGGAATATCCCCTCGGTGTGGGGGGTGACCTCGCCGTTTTTGTTCTATCGGTATAAGGTGTTCCCCACCGGCAACAACGAATGGGGCTTCACCTTCCCGAACAACCCGGACAAGGTGGTGCTGGATCCCAACGACAACAGCCAGCTCGATCTGGTGTACGCCAAGCAGATCAAATCGCCCGGCCCCGGCCCAAAAAAAGGCGCGGATCCCGACACGACCACGCCATATAACGAGGCGTACCCGTATGCCAAGGCCAATCCCTCCATTCCCGGCCAAAAGGTTTGGGGAGATGGGGTGTTGGGTTCTGGCAATTGTTCTTCCAACAGCGACAACACCTGGACCAACCCCGGTAGCGGCGATAAGAACTTATTTTATACCTTCGTGCCAGAGGCGCGGCTCAATTATTCCTGGTGGGGGCCGGATCTGGATACGGGCGCCAATGGCTGGCAAAGCCTGCGGAACGATATCCTGATCCCGATTTGCAGCGAAAAGGACGATAAGTCCCCGGATCCGAAAAAACATTGGTCTTACATCGTGAACAAGCGGATGTCCCGTTTTGAGGCCGCCCGCACGGCAACCCTGTCTTTGCTGTTGAAGCTGGAGGAAAATTCTACGGTGGCCAACTCCATTGAGCTGGGATACTTCCCCTGGGGAAGCTACGCCGCCAAGGAGCATGAGGTGAAGATGGAAAAGGCCCAGAACGGCCGCTTCGTGAAGAACCGCCAGAAGTACTTGTGGATCAACCGCCTGGATCCGGCGGATCGGGACGGCTCCCCGAACACGGTCAAGCTGGAGGGCGGCACGGATATTTACAAGGGGCTGGAATACGCCCGGCAGCAACTGATGAATGGCTCCTACGATCGCCGGATTATCGTTCTGCTGACCGACGGCGAGCCGAGCCCGAACGCGGGGATTAACTCCAACGCCCCGTTTGGCGGGAACGGCTTGCGAGATTACGCCAAAAAGAACTTGGGTTGCGGGGTGGCCGATCCCAAGCAGCGGGTTACCCTGTTTACGGTGGGGTTGATTGCGGCGGATAAAAAGCTGCTGGCGGATATGTCGGACAGTACGCCAAGCGGGCAGTCTTTCTACGCCAAGGATATCGCTTCCCTCACGCCTATTTTCGAGACGGTTTCCTATCAAATCCAGAAGCTGGCGCTGCTCAGCACGGCCAGCCGCTACGGGTTCAGCTTCTCGGAAGAGGATTCTTGCAACTAGCGGCGTTCCGGCCAGGTTTTAAAAATCCATCCGGCCTGTAGCGAATCCGCTTCGGGCCGGATGCTTTGAGATAGCCGTTTGCACGGGAAGGGCGGCGGTGTAGTATAATCCCGGTGGAAACTCGCCCGATCCGGTCGGCGGATCGAATCTGCGAAGCGCAACTGCCGCTTATGTTCCGTTTTTGTTTTCACTACAATGAACAGGACGCTTGGGGAGAAACTCCCGGCGAAAACCAGAATTAAAAAAAAGAATTAAAATAAGCCGCAAGAAAAAGAGATCCCTGCTTATGTTTACGGGCCTGATTGAGGAAGTTGGCGTCATCGCCTCGGTGGAAAGCGGCGTTGAGGGCAGCCGGATTACCGTGTCCGCCGCCGAAGTGCTGAAAAACGTCAAACTGGGAGACAGCATTGCCGTGGACGGCGCCTGCATGACCGTGGTGGCTTTTAAGTCCACGGAATTCACGTTTGAGGCTTCGCCGGAGAGCCTGTCCAAAACCAATTTTTCCGGCTTCAGACCCGGCCGCCGGGTGAACCTGGAGCGCCCGCTGACCCCGGAAAGCCGGATTGGCGGCCATTACGTCACCGGACACGTAGACGGGCTGGCTACTGTGGTTTCCCGCACCGTGCAAGGCAACAGCCATATTTTTACCTTTGAGGTGAATGCTCCCGACCTGGCCGAACTGCTGGTGCCGAAAGGTTCCGTGACCATTTTGGGGATTAGCCTGACCGTGAACACGGTGGAGAAAAACCGTTTTTCCGTGGCCATTATTCCCCACACGTTGGCCCACACCAACCTGGGTGATTACCAGACGGGCGACTCGGTGAACATTGAAACCGATCTGCTGGGCAAATACGTGCGCCGCCTGCTGTTTGAGCGCAACGTACAAGCTGATTTGGCGGATGACCTGGTATCGTCTTACCCGACCCGACTGCCGTTGGAATCGGGCATGGTGGTGGATGCGCCCTCGCTGGTGCCTGCCTTGAACTCTCTGAATGCTCTGTCTACTCGACCTTCGGTGCCGACCGGCGGAAACATCCGCACCGGGAGCTGGTTTAACCACGATCCTGAATAAAGCCCAAATAAATGAAACCCGAACAGAGCGTTGAAACTGAAAATTGACCCGTATCACTCGCAAGGAGCCTTGTATGTCCAGCGAATCCCAGTCCGAAAACCAGAATAACGCCTTCAGCACGGTTGAAGAGGCTATTGAGGCCATTCGTAACGGCGAGATCGTGATTATCGCGGATGACGAGGATCGGGAGAACGAGGGCGACTTTGTGTGCGCCGCCGAAAAAGTGACCCCGGAAATCATCAACTTTATGGCGATGGAAGGGCGCGGGCTGATTTGCCTGACCATGACCCCGGATATGTGCGACAAGCTCCAGTTGTTCCAGATGATTTCCCATTCCTCCGACCCGATGGGGACGGCGTTCACGGTCAGCGTGGACGCGGCGCCCAAGTTCGGCGTGACCACCGGTATTTCCGCCAGCGACCGGGCCACGACCATCCAGGTGGCGGTGGCCCCGGATGCAGTGCCTGCCGACTTGCGCCGACCCGGCCATATTTTTCCGTTGCGCTCCCGTCCGGGCGGTGTGCTGGAGCGGGTGGGCCAAACCGAGGCCAGCGTGGATCTCTCCCGGTTGGCGGGGTTGAAACCGGCGGGCGTGATTTGCGAGATCCTCAACCCGGATGGCACCATGGCTCGTCGCAACGAGCTGTTTGAGATTGCCCGACGCTTTAACCTCCAGTTTATTACGGTGGCCCAACTGATTAACTACCGCCTGCAAAAGGAAAACCTGGTAATTCGCGAGGCCAAAGCCTCCCTGCCCACCAAATTCGGCGATTTTAAAGTAATCGGTTACCGCAACAAGCTGGATTTCTCCGAACATCTGGCCCTGGTGAAAGGGGATGTGGACGTGGCGGACGATGTGATCCCGCTGGTGCGGGTGCATAGCGAATGCCTGACCGGGGATGTATTGTCCAGCCTGCGCTGCGATTGTGGCGACCAGTTACATGCCTCCCTGGCAGCGATTGATGCACATGGCAAGGGTGTTCTGGTGTACATGAGAAACCATGAGGGCCGGGGCATTGGTCTGTTGAACAAGCTGAAAGCCTATGCGCTGCAAGAGCAGGGGTTGGACACCGTGGAAGCCAACCTGGAAATGGGCTTTCTGCCGGACTTGCGGCAATACGGCGTGGGCGCGCAAATCCTGAAGGATTTGGGGCTTAAGGCGTTTAACCTGTTGACCAACAACCCGCGCAAAATTCGCGGACTGGACGGTTATGGGCTGCAAATTCTGGATCGGGTGCCGATTTCCTCGGTTCCCCATGCGCATAACCAGGACTATTTGCAGACCAAGCAGGACAAACTGGGGCATCTGCTCGACCTGGTAAAATCCCCAAGTGACTCATAATTAGGATTTCAAGGAGGCTTGACGGCCATGGCACAGGTTTACGAAGGCAAGCTGATTGGCACCGGGCTGAAAATCGGCGTGGTGGTGTCCCGGTTCAACGATGTGATTACGGAAAAGCTGTTGCAGGGTGCTTTAGGCGCTTTGGCCAGCCATGATGTGGCGGAGGCGGATATTGCCGTGGCCTGGGTGCCGGGCGCGTTTGAACTGCCGTTGGTGGCCACCAAAATGGCGCTTTCCGGCCAGTTTGATGCCGTGATTACCTTGGGCTGCGTAATCCGGGGTGCAACCACGCATTACGACTACGTATGCAACGAAGCCGCCAAAGGCGTCGCCAAGGCCGCCGAGAAAAGCGGGATTCCGGTTATTTTTGGGGTGGTGACCACCGAGACCATTGAGCAAGCCATCGAGCGTTCCGGTTGCAAGGCGGGCAATAAAGGCGTAGACGCCGCCCTGGCCGCCATTGAAACCGCCAACCTGCTCAAGCGTCTGAAAGCCGAAAACGTCATTCTGGCTTAGCGCTGACGACGAACTTTTTGTTTAAAAAACTGTTTTAAAGCGCGTTTTTTTGTTGTAGTTATAAATAATCAACCAATTGTTCATCACGAAATTCGGTATCCATTCATGCAAATCCTTTTGACATCCTATGTTGGCGCAAACGCGCGCCCTTCCAGATTTACCTCGCATTCACCCGTCGTCCTGAGTCAAAACGCGGCCCGGTTGTCTGGCGATGTGTTCACCTCAACAGGCCGGGCGCAGCTTCAGCCGAAAGTCCGCTTTTCAGGCTGGTTTAACAGAAGTAACCCTGAGATTGAAGTGCCCATGGGCAGTACTTATCAGGCGGCAGGCAAAGATCATAGACGGGAAATTCTGACGACCAAATCCCTGATGAGTTGCAGCGCCCTGGTTTACCTGGGAAAGTACGATCCGGCGAAAGACAAGTACCGGACTCGCATTGTGAGCCATCTTAAAGGTTCTAATCTGGATATGAACGTATCCGGCGAAAAGGCAGGAGAATTGGCGTTATATATGCTGGCGCTTGTAAATGAGGATCCCACTTCCAGAATGTGCTGGGTTTATGGTAACGATGTTAGTCCTTATAGTAAGGAACATATTCTGAGCCAAGAATATAATGGCAGGCAGCCTATTTTGGAGTGTCAGCAGTTGCTGGGCGAGCGGTTTGAAACCAAGCAGGGAATCGATATCCGAGTCACCCCACGAGGCGCGGTGGAAATTACCCGGTAAACCACCGTTGGGAGCCTTGAGTCCCAATGTCAGCTGATTTTGCAGCCCCTTGGCTCCTGTTTCTAGGCTTTTGCCTGATGAATGATGATCCCGTTCCCGTCCGGGTCGGCAATGACTCCCATGCGACAAACGGGTGTGTCAAACAGCTCCTTAATCACCTTCACGCCGTTGTCTTTCATAAACTGTAGGGTGGATTCCGCGTTGGCCACTTCCAGCGCCAGGCTGGGGCCGGTGTGGCAGGGCGTGGACTCTTCCATCCAGTCGGTGATGGCGAGCGTAAAGTCCTGAATGCTGTATTCAAGCCAATGGCCCTCGTAATCGTGCGCCAACTTGAGGCCGAGTATGCCCTCGTAGAACTTGCGGGCGGCGGGAATATCGGTGACAGGATAGACGAAAAACGCGACGTGCTTGATCATTGGGATGGGCCTCTCTTTGTGAATTTTTCTGGTTAACAGCCGTATTGGGTCGAGGATGGCGGTACCGTAGCATAAAGCGGGGCGCATGTGGATTGCCCGATATGGCGGTGCGGCGGGTAGTGGTAGAATATTGCCGTGTACAATCGACCGGGGAGTTCACAGATGATGCTTCGCAAGGGCTTTGCAGGGTTAACGGCGGCTGGGTTGGCTGCCATGGCGTCTATCGCGATTTTAACCAACGCATGCGCGCAGGAAAACGGGGCGAAAAGCGAGGCTGAATTGCAGCAGGCGCGTGAGCAAGCGGTGACTGCCCCCGCTGGCTCCCAGGAAGAAGCTTTCGCCAAGGTTCAAGCGGCGGGCTTGATGGGTAAAAGCCCGGACGGCAAGTTTCACGCCGAGCGCCCGTTGAGCCGGGCCGAACTGGCCTCGGTGCTGGTGAAGGCGTTCAAGCTGGAGCGTCGCCAGGCGTCAGCGCCTGATAAGGGCGAGCTTGGCCTACGGGATGTTCCCGGTGGGTACTGGGCGGCGAATGATATTGACACCGTGGTGGATCGAGGCATTATGGCCGGATACCGCGACCATTATTTTTACCCGTCCCATTCGGTGGGTCGTGCGGAGGCGCTGGCTATCTTTGCGCAGGCATATGGGGTGCAGCAATATGAGGACTCGACAGTCAATGCAGTGTTGGCGCAATACCCGGATGCGGCCCAGGTGCCGGATTGGGCGAGGAAGTCGGTGGCGACATCATTGAAAAACGGCTTTGTGGACGTGACGCCCTCTCACAATCTCCGTCCGCTGCAACCGATGACACGGGGTGCGATGGCCTATATCCTGGCCCAGTACCTGCATCGGCTGGATCAGTCCGAGCGGCAAACGCTGCATTAAGATTGCCGCATTGTCATTTATTTCGCTGTCAGGGACAATAGTCAGAGGTAGCGCAAAGAGTACACACCGAATGATACGTTTGATCCCCACTTGCCAGCAAAGGCGATGGCTGCCTTTGGCCTGGAGCGTCATGTTCTCTCTTGCGGTGGCCGGTTCCGGGTTTGCACAGTCACCGGAGCAGGTTTACCCTTCCAGCCCGGATGCGGGTAAGCCAAAAAGCCTTTCCGCCAAGTCCATGACCGATGCGAACGCCACGAAAGGCGCTGCAGTCGCCCAACAGCCTGGAACGCCAGTCAACGCTGACGCGTTGCCGGTCGCTAAGCCCGTGGAAACCAAGGCCGAGCAGACTCCCAAGGATGTCAACCCGCTGGAACAATCGCCAATCCAATATTACGATGAGCAAAAAGCCGCTGAAGGCGCTCAACTGCTGAACACGGTGTTGACCGCATCCGTGATCAAGGTGCAGGAATACCCGGTGGACTTGCAGACCGTGCTGAAGCTGGTGGAGGCCCAGAACCTGCCGTTGCTGGAAAACCGGCTGACCTCCAAGATTCAGAGCAACCAGTATTACCGCTCCGTGGTGGAAATGCTGCCGGATATCGAAGGCACCTACAACCAGTCCCGGTTTCAGGGGGTTGTTCAGATCTTCGGCAGCCAGACCATTCCGGTTTACCAGACCCGGTTGGTGCCTCAATTGACCGCCCGCTGGCTGATCAATCCGGGCGGGTTCGATGTGTTTAACGCATTGGCCGCCCGTCAGCGCGCCAAAGAAGCAAAAATCCAGGTGCAGGCCACCACGCAGGAACAAATGACCCAGGCGACCAGCAACTATTATCGGTTGATAGCCGCTGGTATTCAGGTGGCCAACTCCAAGGTGAACATTCAGGAAGCCCAGAGCCAGGTGGCTTTAAGCGAAGCCCGTTTAAAGGCTGGGGTAGGAACCAAGCTGGATTTGGTTCGCGCCAAAACCCAGTTGCTGCAACGGGAACAAGGGTTGATTGTAGCGGAGAACACGCTGGCCCAAGCCCAACAAACCTTACTCAACTTACTGAACCTGGATCCCGATATTGAGCTGATTCCGCCCCAGGTTGCGGCGCAGCCCCGCCCGTTGGTGCCGTTGACCGTAAATACGGAACAGCTGACGGCCAAGGCAATTGCCAACAACCCTAACCTGAAGGCGGTGGACGCCGAGATTAAGGCGCTGGGCTTTGATGCCAAGGCGACCTTGTCCAAATTGGTGCCTTCCGTCACCTTGCAAACCTACATTAACGGGACTGGCCCTGAAATTGACAAACTGGGGCTGGGTCGCTTTGGCGGGTTTGCGTTGCAGGCCAACCTGTTTGACAAACTCGGCACCGCCATTCCGCTGGATTACCGCACCCGTCGTCTGCAAGTGCAGCGCAAAGTTCTGGAGCGCCAGCAGCAGGTGCGGGACATTCAAAGCCAGGTGATTAAGGCTTATCTGGACAGTCGGGCTGCGGCCAAGGCGATTTTTGTCACCCAGAACGGCCTGGCTGAAGCGCAGGAAGCGCATCGGCTTGCCATTGGCCGCTTTCGGGCCGGGCTTGGCATTAACGTGGATGTCCTGAACGCCCAAACGGCGCTGGCTGCCGCGCGGGTCAGTGTGGTAAACGCCATTCTGGATTTCAACACGGCGCAGGTGGCGCTGCTGAATTCTTTGGGCGAAGTTTCTATTGAACATGTATTGAATGGGATTAAACCAGATGTTTTCACTCAGACGCCTCCCACCCGCAAACCCTAGGTCTTTCCGGCTGAACGCGGCATTAACCGCAATTGGGGGAGGGCTGATTACAGGGGCGCTTGCCCTCAGCCTGTCCGGCTGCGGTGGCGGAGGCGCGGGCTGGCAGATGCCCCCGCCGGTAGTGGACGTGGCCGATGCGGCCCGGCAGCCCTGGGTGGTGGACTATCAGGCCAGCGGTACGCTGGAAGCCAACAACAAGGTGGATTTGAATACCGAAACGGCGGGAACCGTCACCCGCATTCAGGTGCGCGAAGGCGATGCCGTGGGGCGCGGGCAAGTCCTGATTCGACTGAAAGCCGACAAGCAAGAGGCCCAGTTGCAGGAATCGGCGGCGGGCATAGCCGCTTCCATGGGGAATATCGAGCAGCAGAAGGCCGATATCCGTCAGGCCCAGGCTCGCCGCGACAGCGCCGCCTCCAAGCTGAAACTGGCCAAATCCGAACTGGAGCGTTATGAGCGGCTGTACGCCGACGAATTCGTTTCCCAACTGGAAGTGGAGCAGAAACGCAGTGGTTTTGAGACCGCAAACGCCGATTACCGGGAATCTATGCAGGCGCTGTCTGCCGCACGGGCGCGCTTTTCGCAGGCATCCTCCAGTCTGGCGCAAGCCCAGTCCACTTATCGCTACAACATCGCCCTGGCGGACGAATCCCTGATTCGCGCGCCGTTTAACGGGATTATCGGGCAAAAGTACGTGGACATTGGCGATTATGTGGCACCCACTGAAAAGCTAGTCACCCTGGTGGACCCATCCACTTTTAAGATTGAATTTACCGTGCCGGAACGCTTTTTGAACCAGTTGCAAGTAGGCCAGCCGGTCACGGCAACGTTTGAAGGACTGGGAAATGCCAGCTTCACCGGCAAGGTCAATTTTATCGACCCGGTGGTGGACAAGGGCGCGCATACGGTCACTGTCAAGGCGATTTTGCCCGGTTCCGCCAAGTTGCGGCACGGCCTGTTCGGCACCGTGGATCTGGCGTTGGGCACTATCCCGAACGCAGTGGTGATTCCAGAAGAAGCCATTGTGCCACAGGGCGAAAAGACCTTTGTTTATGTGGTGAAGCATGAGATGTATGTCCCCACGGCCCAGCCGGGAGCTGATAAAGCGACCGATAAAAAGGACGCCAAGCAGGAAGCCCACGCGGTCACATCCGGCGCGCCGACCGATGTAGCCCATTTGCAGGAAGTGGTGGTCGGCCATCGCAACCAGGGCCGGGTGCAAATCGAATCCGGCCTGACGGCGGGCGAGCGGGTCATCATCAGCGGCCTGCAAAAGGTGAACGATAATATGGAAGTCCATCTTGGCGACAGTGCCTCGGTCGGTGGCAAACCGAAAGGACAATAGCGCATGTGGATTTCCAATCTCTCCATTCGTCGGCCCGTGCTGGCCACGGTGATGTCCATTCTACTGATTCTCTTCGGTGTGGTCAGCCTGTCTTTCCTCTCGGTGCGGGAGTACCCGGATATCGACCCGCCGGTGATCTCGGTCACGACCGTGTATCCGGGCGCGAGTTCGGAGATTATCGAAAGCACCGTCACCGAGAAGCTGGAGGATGAGCTGATCGGTATCGAGGGCATCCGCAGCATGAACTCGGTCAGCCGGGAAGGGGCTAGCAGCATCATCATTGAATTTGAGCTGGAGCGGAACGTGGATACCGCCGCCCAGGACGTTCGTGATCGGGTGTCTCGCGCCCGCGGCGAGTTGCCGAACGATATCGAGGAGCCGATTATTTCCAAGCAGGACACCGACGCCAGCGCGATTATGTGGATCGGCCTCTATGGCAAGAACTATACGCCCTTGCAGATTACCGATTATGCGGATCGCTACATTAAAGACCAGTTGCAGACTGTGGACGGCGTGGGGCAGGTCATTATCGGCGGGGAGCGGGAATACGCCATGCGGGTCTGGCTCAGCCCCGATAAAATGGCCGCCCGTCAGGTCTCTGTTTCCGATGTGGAAAAGGCGCTGAATGCCGAGAACGTGGAAATCCCCTCGGGGCGCATTGAAAGCACCAATCGGGAATTTACCGTGCGTACCCTGGGCGAACTGAAAACGCCCGATCAGTTCAACCGGCTGATTATCAAGCGGATGGACGGCAACCCGGTTTATCTCGCCGATATCGGCAAAGCGGCCATTGGCCCGCGCGATGACCGCTCCCTGGTGCGTTTTAACGGCGAACCGGCGGTGGGCCTGGGCATTGTGAAACAATCCAAGGCGAACACCCTCGATGTGGCCCGCGCCGTCAAGAAAAAACTGGTGGAAATCCGCAGCCAGTTGCCGCCCGGCCTGGGCATGGACACCGCCTTCGACAGTTCCATTTTTATCCAACGCTCCATCGATGAAGTGGTGGAGTCCCTGTTTGTGGCATTCGGGCTGGTGGTGCTGGTTATTTTCTTTTTCCTGCGGAACGCCAGGGCTACGTTTATTCCGGCCATATCCATCCCTATTTCGCTGGTGGCCACCTTCGCCCTGATGTATTTTCTGGGCTACACCATCAACACCATCACCTTGTTGGGTATGACGCTGACCATCGGCCTGGTGGTAGATGACACCATCGTGGTGCTGGAGAACATCTACCGGCGGATTGAGATGGGCGAAAAGCCCATGGAAGCCGCCTTTAAAGGCACCCAGGAAATCGGGTTCGCCATTATCGCCACCACGGCGGTACTGGTGGCGGTGTTCCTGCCGATTATCTTTCTTGGCGGCACCCTGGGCCGAATTTTGAAGGAATTCGCGGTGGTAGTGGCCGGTTCGGTGTTGATTTCCGGCTTCGTGTCTCTCTCATTAACGCCCATGCTCTGCGCCCGACTGCTGCGGCATGAGGAGGCCAAGCCTTCCCGCAACTTACTGGGCGGTATTATGGACGCTTTCCAGCACACGATTAACGTGGCGGCCAAGCGGTTTGAATCGACCCTGGGCGGCCTGATGAACCGCAAGGCGCTGGTATTCGTGATGGTGCTGGTGATGGTGGTGGTGAGCGGCGGCCTGTATATGCTGCTGCCGCGCGAGTTCCTGCCGGTGGAGGATCGAGGGACGATTCTCACTTTTATCAGCGCGCCGGAAGGCTCCACCATGCACTATACCGACAAGGCCGTGCGCAAGGCGGAAAAGCTCTACATTAACACGCCGGAAGTCTACAAAACCTTTTCGGTGATTGCGCTGGCCACAGCCGGGCCGGGGCAGGTGAACAACGGCCTGATGTTTACGTCTTTAAAACCGCAGGAAGAACGCAGTCGCAAGCAACAACAGATTGTGCGCGGTTTAATGCCCCAGATGATGGGGATTCCCGAAGCGTTTGTGTTCCCCATCAGCCCGCCGTCCAGCCCGGTACAGACTTTTGGCAAGCCCATCGAGCTGGCGATACAGACGCCGGGCGATATCCAGCAGTTGAATCAGGTGATGGAGCGCATCCAGGCGCGGGCCTCCAAGGAGGTATTCGGTTTGGTGAACGTGGATACCGACCTTAAGCTCAACAAGCCCCAACTGGAAGTCTCCATTAACCGGGAAAAAGCGTCGTTACTCGGCGTATCCGTGCGGGACGTGGCCCGCACCATGCAAATTCTGCTAGGTGGGCTGGATATTTCCACCTTCCAGTACAACGGTAAACGCTACGATGTGATGGTGCAGGCCGAACCCCAATTGCGGGTGACGCCGGACCAGCTTTCCACCATTTACGTGAACGGGCAGGATGATATGTTGGTACCGCTGTCCAACATTGTGGAGCATCACGAGGCCGTAGCTCCCAAGGAACTGAACCACTACAACCGCATGCGCGCCGCCACCATTAGCGGTTCGCTGATCCCGATGCCCGGCATCAGCATGGGCAAGGTGCTGGAGAGCCTGCGGGATATCGCCAACCAGGAAATCGCTCCCGGTATGCGCTTGGCCTGGAAGGGCGAGGCCAAGGAGTTCTTCGATGCCAGCAACGCCACCTATTTTGCGTTTGCGTTGGCCCTGCTGGTGGTATTTTTGGTGCTGGCCGCCCAGTTCGAGAGCTTTGTGGACCCGTTGATTGTGATGCTGACCGTGCCTTTGGCATTGGCGGGCGCGGTTGTGACCCTGTTTGTACTCTCCTATTCGCCCATGCTGATTAAGATGATCCCCTTCTTTGCCCAGTGGGAGCCGGTCAGCTACAGCCTGAACATCTATAGCCAGATTGGCCTGGTGCTGTTGGTGGGGTTGGTGACGAAGAACGGCATCCTGATCGTGGAGTTCGCCAACCAGATTCGGGAGCATTCCCCGGAGAAAAGCGTTCGCCAGGCGGTGATTGAGGCGGCGCATATCCGGTTCCGGCCGATTATTATGACTTCGGTGGCCACCATTTTTGGGGCGATTCCCATTGCGGTGGGCCTGGGCGCGGGGGTAGACGGCAGAAAACCCCTGGGTGCGGTGATTGTGGGCGGCATGTTGCTGGCCACTTTTCTGACCCTGTATGTGGTCCCGCTGATGTATGATCTGGTGAAAGGCCGCCGCAAACGGGCTTGAAAGGGTAAAAAAAACTCCACGATTTTATAGAAAAAATCGTGGAGACTGTCTGAGTACTGAAACGAGTTTTATCCATACGCATTAAAACGACTTTTCAGAAATATATGCTAATTTTGTCGTAGTTGTACTTAAAAAAACTTAAAGAAGTATTAAAAACGCCAGAATAGGCGGCTTTTGCCCTCTGTGTTTCGACAATTTGCTAAAATCGCTGCAATAGCCCGAAAAATGGCTCGCTGCATTGTTAATAGCCTATTATGGAGAGCGGGTTGGGTGGCACTCTCTCTGGGATTTGCCGAATAGCGCATGTTTTTCGGTAATTGAAGGGGCTGGGACAGTTTACAATTGCTTAAAGTCGGTGGGGAGTCGCCGGGGCTTAATCCGCGATGGTTCGGGCCAGGATGTTTTGCGGGCGTCGTTCGGGCGACTCAAAGCGATGGCTGTAAAGGGAGATGCTAAAGCAAAGCAGAAAATAGACCACGGCCTGAAACAGCAGGATCTCAAAATCGTGAAACCGCTGCTCGTAAATGATTTCCCCGGCGCGGGTCAGTTCCACCACGCCCACAATCGCGGCCAACGAGGTATCCTTGAGCAGGGAAACAAACTGCCCCGCCAGGGCGGGGGCCATGCGCTGAAACGCCAGTGGCAATACCACGTGGCGAAGTTGCTGCCCGTGCGTGAGTCCAAGGCATTGGGCGGCTTCCCGCTCCGCCGGAGTGACGGCGCGCAGGCCGCCCCGGATAATCTCGCCAATGTAGGCCGCTTCAAAGATTATAAACGCAATCAGGCTGGAGACCAGAAAGTTGCTGCCGCCAAATAGCAACGGGAGCAGCCCGTAATGAATGAAAATCAGGAACAGGATCAGCGGGATGCCCCGCAAAAATTCTATATAGAGCGCCGCTAGCTTGCCGGGCCAGCCGCCGAATTCCCCGCGCAGCAAGCCCAGGCCGGTGCCTAGCGCCAGCGCCGCCGAAAAACTGATCAGCGCAAGCGTTACCGTATGCAGCAGCCCTTTGCCCAGCAGCGGCAAACCCAACAAAATGTCCTCAAAATGAAACACAGGGCTAGCCATAGCCGTTGGCCCCGACGGGGTTTTTGCCTGAGGGCGGCAATGACGGGGGTACGTTTGTTTCCCGTCTTGTGGTCAGGGTTTCCAGCAGCCGGATACCGCCCGAAATCGCAAGGGATACGCCCAGGTAAATGGCTGCACCTTCCATAAAATATTCCACGGGTTGAAAATGATCCACCGCACCCTTGTAAATCACCAGAAACAGGTCGCTGACCGTGATAAACGCTACCAGCGAGGAGTTTTTAACCAGACTGATCAACTGGTTGCCGAGGGCGGGTAAAATCAATCGGAATGCCTGGGGCAGTAAAATCAGCCGGTAAACGTTAAAGCGGCCCAGACCCAACGAAAGTCCGGCCTCGGTTTGCTGCGCGGGAATGGCCAGCAAGCCGGAGCGGAACACTTCGGTGAGATAGGCTCCGGTATAAAGAGATAACGCCAGGATGCCGCAGGTTTCCGGCGATAGAATCAGGCCAATGGATTGCAGTCCTCGGTAAGCCAGATAAAGCTGGATGAGCAGCGGCGTGTTGCGGAACAGTTCCACATATGCGGTGGCGGGCCATTTCAGCCATGGCTGGCTGGATACCTTGGCAAAGGCCATAAAAAAGCCCAATGTCAGCGCCAACGCCGCCGAGACGGCCGAAAGCCGCAACGTGGTCAGCAAGCCTTCCAGAAAGGTCTGCTGGATGCTCCAATCACTCAGAAACATGTCCATTTGCTAGTTTGACTCAATTTGTGCGCCTGGGGTTCGGGCTGGATGTTCGGGGCTGCCGTCAGGGTTTGCAGGGCTTGCCTTTCAGCATGCCGTCCACCCATTTGGCTTTCAGGCGGGCCAGCGTCCCGTCTTTCTCCATGGCTTGCAGCGACTGGTTCACTTGCACCCGCAGGTCATCCGGCGTTTCCGCACCGCCTTTGCGGAATGCAAGGCCGTAGGGTTCGTCGGAGAGTTTTTCATCCAGCACCCGAAAGCCGCAGTTATCCGATAAAAAGCCGGAAATAATGGTGTCATCCGTGGTCATGGCGTCCCCTCGTCTGGCTTTAAGGGCGGAAAACGCATCTGTGGAGCTTTTAAAGCCGGTGTATTTCGCGCCGGGCAGGCGCTTTTTAATGTTGCCCTCACTGGTGGTGCCCAGCACAAACAAAATGGTTTTGCCGTCCAGATCCTTTAAATGGCGCGCCGGGCTGTCGCTTGGCACCACCACCGCCTGGTGAGCGGTCAGGTAGGGAATGCTGAAGTCCACCACCTTGGCCCGCTCCGGGGTAATGGTCATGGTGGCGGCCACCGCGTCCACGCTGCCGGAATTAATGGCGATGACCCGCGTGGAGGAAAGCACCTGCTGGAATTCCACGCCTTTTTCCTTGTCCAGCAGTCGCCTGGAAAGTTCCCGCATCAGATCAATGTCGTAGCCCTTGAGCTGCCCGTCCGTGTCCAGAAAGCCGAACGGCTTGCTGTCGAACTTGACCCCGGCCACCAGCTTGCCGCGATGCTTCACCTCGCTTACGGACACCGCCTTTTTGCTGCCACATGCCGGTAAAACGCCCAGCGCGACAATCAATAGCAGGCTACCCAGCCACCGTCGCCCTATTCCAGAGGGTTTTACGCTTGTGCCTGTTAAGGGGCCGACAGGTTTGCCGCCCCATCTACTTTTCCACATGAAGGGAAACTCCTTGCACCTAATAGCAAAAGCATACCTTACCGGGCATGTCCGGGGGAACCGCTTTGCATGAAAGTCCTCCAGCCTGCTTACAATTTGGAAGGCAGGCTGCCCGATTCAATTTTTTTGCGTCCCTGCCGATAATTTCAGTCAGCAGCCAGTCAGTCAGTAGCCACCTCTGTTTGCAACCGGAAAGGTTTTTTTACCGTGTCCAACATTGGCCCCAACTTCAGGCCGACCGGCCAGCAGCAGCCCGCCGTGTCCCGCCCGCCGGGCAGTCAGGGGGCGCAGTCCGCTTCGGAATCGAATGCCGGGCAGGCGGCCAGTGGCCTACCACCGCCCGAACCGGGTGAGGCGTTGCCTGCTCCTATGGGTTTGGGGGCTTTGTTCGCGCATGAAAACGTTCTCTCCGCCCAGCAGTTAATGCAAGTGCTGCGAAATTTGCTGCAAATGCCCCGCGAACTGGTTCAACTGCTGGCCATGATGGCCGATCTCGATCCCAAAATGGGCCGGGAATTGCTGCAAAAGTTGCTTGCCGAGGACGCGCAGGTTCCGCCGGAAGCGTTGCAGGCGTTTTTGCAGGAGCATCTGGATTCGGCCCAGGACAAGCTGCTGAAGTTAATGCAGAGCGGCCCCACCAGCCTGGCCGGTTCCGGCAAGCAGATGGGGGACTTGATGGGAACCTTGACCGAGCTGGTATCCAAGGCGGGCAAGTCCCCGGCGGAAGCGCTGCATTCCACCATCAGCCTGTATTTGCCGTATTATCCCCTGCACCCGCCCCAGGCGTTTTCCTTGCGGTTTGAACCCAAACCCGGCGGCGACGATGATGAGGATGGCGAGGACGCGGATGGCCAGGACGGCGATGCGCCGCAACTGGCCCTGTTCATCCAGACCAAGACCCTGGGGCAGTTTAAAATCAGCGTTTCGGTGGAGCGGCCCGCTCGCCTGCTGGCGGTGCTTGAGCATGATCCGCAAGCCGCCCCCTATGAAGCCGACATTCGCGCACAGGTAAAGGAAGCGATGGGCGCGGGCAATACCCAATCCATTGAGCTGCTATTTATTGCTCGCTCAGGCACGGCTGGGGCATCCCGCCATGCCGCCAATCCGCCTGAAACCGCTGGAAATGGGCCGGAAAAGCAATCCGTGGGCATCCATCCCACGGGAGGCGTATCCGCAGTGGCCATTCATGGGGCATATTTGCTGATTCGGGTGATTCTGGAACTGGATAACCGCAACGGTCTGCATTAAACCCGATCGCAAGCCCTCTAGCTTTTGGGGGCTTAACTAATCCACTTCATCCGGGGAATATTCAAACTCCAGGCCAGCCATTTTAATCGTGTGGCCTTCCTCCGCTCCGGCAAGCGCCAGTTCCTTGTACACACCCATGGCTTTTAGAATGTTCATCAGCCGTTGTACGGCCTCGCTATTCCGCATGTCGGTCACGCTGAACAGCCGTTCAATCTTGCCGCCGGAGACCATAAAGATTTTGCCCTTGCGGGTAATCTCAAAATCGCTGTCGTCGTTGTCGAATGCCCGTAAATCCGGCACCAGTTGCACCATCTGGTCTTCTTTCGGCAGGTGATCCAGCATCTCGAACACCGTGTGCAACAAGGGTTCCAACCCGTGTCTGGTCACGGCGGAAATGGAGAAAATGCGCTCGCTGGTTTTGGGGGCCAATAATTCTTTGTAGTGGTCAATCATCTCGTCCGGCACAGCGTCTATTTTAGAAAGCACCACGATTTGCGGCTTTTTGGAGAGCCGCTCGCTGTAGCGGGCCAGTTCCCGGTTAATCAGGTCGAAATGGGCCACCACGTCATCATCCGAGGAAATATCCACCAAGTGCAGCAGTAAGCGGGTGCGCTCCACGTGGCGCAGGAACTCATGCCCCAGCCCGATGCCTTCGCTTGCGCCTTCTACCAGGCCGGGGATATCGGCTACTACAATGCCGTCCCCGTTAGGCTTGCGAACCACGCCTAAGTTAGGCACCAAGGTTGTAAAGGGATAATCGGCGATTTTGGGCTTGGCTGCGCTGATGGCGCTTATCAGCGTTGATTTTCCGGCGTTGGGCAGGCCAATAATGCCAACCTGGGCCAGCAGTTTTAATTCCAGTTCAAGATTCCGCTCAATGCCCGGTTCTCCCGGTTCGGAAAACTGGGGCGCCTGACGTTTGGAGGAAGTGAAGCGGGCATTGCCGCGCCCGCCGCGCCCACCAGCGGCAACGACGACCCGATCGCCGGGTTCTTTGAGATCCGCAATGGCGTTGCCGGTGTCCGCATCCCGAATAATCGTGCCGCACGGCACCAGAATGGTGAGGCTTTTGCCCGCTTTGCCATGCATGTTCTTGGGGCCGCCTTTTTCGCCGTCCTCTGCCTTGAAGATGGACTGATACTTGAAATCCATCAGGGTGTTCAGGTCGCTGGTGGCCTCAATGAACACATCGCCGCCTTGTGCGCCGTCGCCGCCCGCCGGGCCGCCAAAAGGCACGTATTTTTCGCGCCGCCAGGCGACCATGCCGTTTCCGCCGGAACCGGACTTGACGTGAATTGTGGCCTTATCGACAAACATGGGGGAGGGGATCCTGATGAGGGGTGTGCGTGACGCGCGACGAATCGGTCATCCAACTACTATAATTGAAAAAGGAATTTTAAAGCAAAGAAAGGGGAATAGGACGTGAGATCTGTTTGGGGAGCCGGGCTGGGAAAAGCAGGCGTGTTCTCTTTTTTGACGGGCCTTTTTGCTGTAATCGTAATCGGGTTTGGGCTAATGGGGGGCTTGGCGATTTCCCAGCCGCCGCCAGTGCCGGGGAACGGCGTTCCATCCGGCGCGTCTGTCGATCGTCCTGTAGTCACGGGGAAACCAAATGAGCATTTTCCTGTCGGTGTGGCGGCTTCTGGTATTCAGGTTCCCGGCAGCGTCCGCCAAGGGGAAGTATTGAAGGTGCGGGTCAATGATCTGTCGCGTTTTGCCCGCGCTTCCAGTAACGGAACCGTTACGCTGGCCAACCGCAAGGCAGAGCTGTTCCCGCAACAGGATGGCTCCCTGCTGGCCATGGTGCCGGTTTCGGTGTTCCAGACGCCGGGCAGCTACGCCTTAAAGGTGTTCGACCCCGGCGATAATCTGGTGAACACTTACAAAGTGACCATTCAGGACGCCCATTACCGCACCCAGAACGTGACCGTAAGCAAGACCACCGAGGGCTTGCAGCCCCTGCCCGGCGAGTTGGAGGCCATTCAGGCGCTGAAGGATACCATAAGCGCCGTAAAATACTGGTCGGAGCCTTTTATGAGTCCCACCGTCGACTGCCAGAACTCTCCGTTTGGGGTAAAAAGGCTGCACAATGGTATCCCCACCGGGGACTATCATAAGGGCGTGGACTTGCGTTCCCCCGCCGGGCGGCCCATTCACGCCATCAGCGGCGGCAAGGTGCAGATTGCCCGCATGTATCGCCTGCACGGCGGCACGGTGGGGCTGGATCACGGCCAGGGCATCGGCTCCATCTATATCCATATGTCCCGCCTCAACGTCAAACCGGGCGATATGGTCAAGAAAGGGGACGTGATCGGGTATGTGGGTTCAACCGGCTTTGCCACCGGCCCGCATTTGCATTGGGGCATGTACGTCAGCGGCTTGCCGGTAAACCCGAACCAATGGATTGCGGACGTTCCCAAGTGCCGTTAATCGATTAAGCACTAGTGGCAGCAGTTTTTTCCGTTGCCATTGGCGGCGGGTTGCGCCGGGTTTTCTGTCGGGAGCTGCTGGGGCGCCAAGCGGCGCAAATCCTCCAGGTTCAGTTCCGGCGCGCGGCGAAAGACCTGGATCAGCTCGTCAATTACCCGCGCGGCGTCCTGGTTTCGTACCGCCTCCACCACACAGGTTTCCAGGTGCTGCTTTAAAATTTCCTCGGAAATTTTGTCCAGCGCCGACTGCACGGCCTTCATCTGGTGCAGCACGTCAATGCAGTATTTTTTCTCGTCCACCATGCGATGCACGGCGTTCAAGTGGCCCATGGCCTTGGCCAGCCGGTTTTTCAGTTTTTCCTTGGAGTCGTCCGTAATCGCCATGACATTGCTTCTTTAAAAGTCGTTCAAACGGCTCATCGGGGATGAACGCGATGCGCACGACATCATCACACCACAATCGCCCCAAAATGGAAATGCGCATGAAACGACCGGCTATCCCCACCGGGGGGTTAGCTTATGGCGGCGTTTTGTTTGGCTTACGATGCGTCCATAGTAGTTATTAGTCTGTGTCAATAAGGATTTTAAATGGCATGCTTCCTACATTGTCTGTTTCGAGAAGGCTTATCGCAGTTGCTTTGGTTGTCGCTACTTTGTATGGGTCTGGTGGCGGCTTTGCTGTGGCCCAGCCGACGGCGAAACTAGCCGGGGCGCTCCCGCTGAAAACCATTGAACTGGGGCAGGCCACCCATGTCGACACCATGGTTACGCCGGAACCTGAACTGCTAGCCCACCACGAAGGCGCGACATCCGCCGTCAGCAGTTTATTGGGCGATGGAATGGCTGCTTCTGAAGACGCCATGGACAGCCTGTGGGGCAGCATGATCGCGGGCATCGCCTATCGTCGCGACCCGGAAATGCAGCGGCTGGTAAAACGCGCCGGTCGTTCCAATACCCTGTTCCTGCTCAGCGTGGCCAGTATCAGCGGGCTCAGCCTGGCCCAGAACATTACCGGCCTGGCCACCCTCAACGCGTCCAATTCCCAGGCCCACGGCGAGGGAGGCGAGGAGCATGAGCATGGCGGAGGCGGCCATCACGACAGCATTGCCCCGTCGGTCATGGGCCTGGTGGGCAGCGGGTTGACCCTGGGCAGCATTGGGGCGCATGCGTATTTCGGGCATCGTTACCAGAAGCGGATTGAGCAGCGCCGCCAAGTGATTAACGCGCGGGTGCTGCATGTGCTGGACGCCTTGGAGGCTGGCTCCATGACGGACTCATTGCAAACCGAACTGATCGGTCTGATTGGCGAGCGGGCCAGTCGCGAGTTCATGCAAATCTGGAGCGCGACGCATTAAAGCGCCCCCCTTAAGGGCATTGGATTTGAAAAGCGGCGCGGCTTGGCCCCAATGAACCGC
This sequence comes from Candidatus Melainabacteria bacterium, assembly GCA_902168245.1. Lineage (GTDB taxonomy): Bacteria > Cyanobacteriota > Vampirovibrionia > Vampirovibrionales > Vampirovibrionaceae > Vampirovibrio. Next base: position 16,233 of record CABHPA010000179.1, on the reverse strand, counting down.
TTGCCGTGCTGCCCGAATAACCGGCTCCCTGTTTTCGGCTAGGTCTAACTGCCCCGACCGGGCAATACCCGGTTGGAGCCTCATGTGCTACATTGGCACGAAAAGAGGGCTTACAGGGAGAAGTTGCGGGCATGTTTCCAGGGCTAAACCGTCAATGCGGGCGATTTACCGCGCCTGTCCCATTCAGGCAAGCCCTGGGCCGCAGAAGTCTGGCGGGGTTCACGTTGCTGTCGCTGTGGTTCCAGCTTGGCCTGTCTGCTGCGTTTGCCCAACTGGAAATGCTGAACACGGAAGAGGAAATCCGCAAGTCCGATTCGCAAAGCCTGCCCGGATCTGCGCCGGAGCCTGCCGAAACGCCGCCCGGTGCGCAAACCCATTCCAAAATGCAGACCGCAACGGTCACGGCGACCTCCAAGCCGCTGGCTTCCAACAGTATGCTGGGCCATCTGCTTCTGGCGATGGCATATGAGCGCGATCCCTTGTTGGGCAAATGGATTAAAAAGCGCAAGCGCACCGAGCCTGCCGCAGCGTTGGGCCTGATTGCCGTTTACGGCGTGACAATGGCCCAGGGCATCAACGGGGTGCTGGATGCCTATAAAGAGCCGATCACCACGAATGTCCACCGGGGTCGGCTGCCCATTCTGGTGCCATATACGCTGACCATTGTGCAAGCCGGGCTGGGGTTGGCTACGTTTCTGGGAATCTCCGTATGGGCGCACCACTGCAATCGGCATATCCAGGCTCGGCAGCAGGAACTGCAAGGCCGGGTGGATCGGGTGCTGCAAAAGCTGGCGGGTGGCGTTCATGACCAAGCCGTGTCCCAGGAACTGAGCGCCCTGGTAGGAGAGGACGCCAAGGAAGAATACCTGAAGCTGTGGCATGTCATTCATCCGCATCCCAATATGCAAGCCGATGAGTTTGGAACTGGCTCGCCGAAAAGCTGCGAGCCAGTTCCATCTCAGAAGCCGCAGCCTGTAAAATAGCGGGCGAAAAGCCGGAAAATCGTCTTACGTAGAGCGTTTGAAGTCCAGGTTTTCCTTGCGCAGACGAATGTTCAGCGGGGTGACTTCCATCAGCTCGTCCTGCTCAATGTAATCCAGGCCGAACTCCAAGGTCACTTCAATGGGCGTTTGCAGTACTTCCAGCACATCGGCCCCGGCGCTACGCATGTTGGTCAGCTTTTTGGTCTTGCAGACGTTCAGCACCAAATCCTGCGAGCGGTTGTTCTCGCCGATAATCATGCCTTTGTATACGGTGGTGCGAGGCTTAATGAAGAAAATGCCCCGATCTTCCACGCCTTTGAGGGCGTAAGAAGTCGCTTCACCCGGTTCGCTGGCCACCAGCACACCGTTTCTGGAGGTGCCGATATCGCCTACCCAGGGTAGGAACTCGCTGAAAGCATGGGTCATCATGCCCTGGCCCTTGGTCATACGGATAAATTCGCTGCGGAAACCCAGCAAACCACGGGAGGGAATCTTGAATTCCACCACGGTGCGCCCGCCGGTGCTTTCCATATGACGCAGCTCGCCCTTGCGCTGGCAGAGTTTCTCGATACAACTGCCGGTCATCTCGTCCGGCACGTCGAAAATTAGGTCTTCAAACGGTTCGCAAAGCTGGCCGTCCACTTGTTTGGTCAGTACTTCCGGTTTGCTGACCTGGAACTCATAGCCTTCCCGGCGCATGGTCTCAATCAGGATGCTCAGGTGCAACTCGCCCCGACCGCTGACGACGAAGCTGTCCGGCGTGTCGCCTTCCTCAACCCGCAGGCTGACGTTGCTTTTCACTTCCCGCCACAGCCGGTCCTTAATCTGGCGGGAGGTGACGAATTTGCCTTCCCGTCCAGCCAAGGGACTGTTGTTGATGGAGAAGGTCATTTTCAGCGTGGGTTCTTCAATGCTGATCAGCGGCAACGCTTCCGGTTTGGCCGGATCAGTCAGGGTTTCCCCAATCTGCACTTCGGGGATGCCTGCCACGGCAACAATGTCGCCCGCTTCGGCAATCTCAACCTCAATGCGTTTCAAGCCTTGGAAGCCGTACAGCTTGGTGACCCGGTGCTGGCTCAGCTTGCCGTCCCGCTGGAACAGGCCTACCATTTGTCCCATGCGGATAGCGCCACGGGTAATCCGGCCAATCACGATACGGCCCAGGTAGTCGTTGTAATCCAGCGTGGAAACCTGCAGTTGCAAAGGGGCTTCCTTATCGCCGGGAGGGGCTTGGATATGCTTGACGATGGTTTCCATCAACGGAGACAGATCGCTCATGTTGTTGTTCAGCGCGTCTTCTTCAGACAGGCTGGAAGTGCCCGCCAAGCCGCTGGCGTACACAATCGGGAAATCGAGTTGGTGCTCGTCCGCGCCCAGCTCAATGAAGAGATCCACCACGCGGTCTACCGCGCGCGACGGGTCTGCGGCGGCGCGATCTACTTTGTTGATAACCAGCACCACGGTCAGGCCCAGTTCCAATGCCTTGCGCAAAACAAAGCGGGTCTGGGGCATGGGGCCTTCCACGGCGTCCACAATCAGCAGTGCGCCGTCCACCATGGTCAGCACCCGCTCCACTTCGCCGGAGAAATCGGCGTGGCCTGGGGTGTCCAGAATGTTAACCTTGTAATCCCCGTAAGGGATGGCCGTGTTCTTGGCCAGAATGGTGATGCCGCGCTCGCGTTCGAGGTCGTGGCTGTCCATTGCCCGCTCGGCAAGCTGCTCGTTTTCGCGCAAAATGCCGCTTTGGCGGAACATGCTGTCCACCAGCGTGGTTTTGCCGTGGTCAACGTGGGCGATAATGGCGATGTTGCGGATTTTTTCGTTTAAAATTCCCGGAGGGGTTTGAGTTTCAGAGGTCATAAAAATACCATTCTGGTGACAAGTACTGACAAGATGGGGAGTGAGGCGTGTACGCTTTAGCTTTCCATTGTCAACCGAGTAGGCGGGATGTGTCAAACCCCACTCGAAATACCGTGGTTTTCACCCGGCCTGAAAATGGCGTTGAAAACGGAAAGCGCTTTCCATCTCTCCCTGAATAAAGATCAAACACCCCATAAATTGCCTGAGCGCGATGAACGCCAAATGTTAAGGAGCTGTAAACCTCAAAACTCCCGACGGCTGAACCCGGCCAGGAATAAAATCAGCCCCCCGCCAATCAAGGCGCCGCCCAATAGCGGTGAATAGGGAATCAGCTCGTTATGGGAGGTGCGGCTGGCCGCAATGGGGCCAAGCTCCATCATTCTTTCATGGGAGGTGTAGCTGAAGCCACGAAAGGCGAAATACGCCACGCCAATAATAATGAGGAAAGTGCCTATGATTTGTCGCATTCGACGAATCCCCCATATTGCCCCGCTTTGGGGCGCGCTATATCAGCTTCTATGTTAGCAACCGACACCGATTCTGAGTATTGCGCCGCAGAGGGATATGCAGATGGATATTGCGCTTCAGCCAGTCGGGTAGGCGGCTAGCTGATCGCTGAAGGTTTCCCATTCGGCGTTGGTTTTGGCGAGATCAGCCCGCTTCTGCTCCACGGATTGCCCTAACTCGTGCAACTTCTGGTAATCCTGCTGGACGGTTGGTTCCACCATTTGGGCTTCCAGTTGGGCAATTTCCTCTTCGGTACGAATAATCTGCTTTTCCAGCCGGGTGATCTGTTTCTCAATTTCTTTGCGGGCCTGCAAAGGGGTTTTTCCATTGGATGCAGCGTTTGCCTTGGCTTCCGCGGCAGATTGCTCCGCCGATGCTTTGCCGCGCTGCTTTTGGGCCGCTGCCGCTTCCAGCGTTTTGGCCCGCAGTTCTTTGCGTTTGTATAGGTAATAGTCGTAATCGCCCGCGTATTGAATCAAGTGGCCTTCGTACACTTCCCAAATGTGGGTGGCCAGTTCCTGAATAAAATAGCGATCGTGTGAAATGCACAGAATGGTGCCTTCAAAGTCCCGAAAGGCGTCGGTCAGCACTTCCTTGGCGGGAATGTCCATGTGGTTGGTCGGTTCATCCAGCAGCAGCGTGTTGGGGCCGGATAACATCAGTTTTGCCAGCGCCACCTTGCTTTTTTCCCCGCCGCTCAGCACTTCCACCGGCTTGAACACTTCGTCCCCGTTAAACAAGAACCGTGCCAGCAGCCCCCGCACCTCGGTATGGGTCAGCTTGGGGGAGGCTTCATGCAGCGTGTCGAATAAAGACAGCTTCGGATCCAGCGTTTCCAACTGGTTCTGGGAGAAGTAGCCCAGCTTCACGTTGTGTCCGGTTTGGAGCTGGCCGCGATCCGGCTTTTCAATACCCAGGATCAAGCGAAGCAGCGTAGTTTTTCCGCAGCCGTTGGCCCCCAGCAGGAAAATCCGTTGGTTGCGCTCCACATCCCCTTCCAAATCACTGAACAGGTGCTTGTTCCCGAAGGACTTGGCGACGTTACGCAGGTTCAGCACTTCCCGGCCGCTCACTTGCGGGGCGGGGAAACGCACTTTCATGCGGGTGTTGTCGGTTTCGGTCAGCTCAATGCGCTCGATTTTAGCCAGTTGCTTTTCCCGGCTTTTGGCCTGGGTGCTGCGGTTGGCGCTGGCCCGAAACCGATCCACAAAAGCGCTCTGCTTGGCGATATCTTTCTGCTGCCGCTCATAGGCGGACAGGGTGCGCTCCATGTGCTCGGCCTTCTGTTGAAGGTAGGCGCTGTAATTGCCCGTCCACACCGTAATTTTGCCCAGCTCAAGCTCGGCGATTTGGGTGGTCACTTCATCCAGGAACCGGCGATCGTGCGATACCAGGATAATATCGCCCGGATAGGACTTTAAAAAGCCTTCCAGCCATTCGCAGGATTCCAGATCCAGGTGGTTGGTCGGCTCGTCCAGCAGCAGCACGTCTGCGCCTTCCAGCAACACTTTTGCCAGGTTAATGCGCATGCGCCAGCCGCCGCTGAAGTCGGAAGTCTTCCGGTCAAAGTCAGCCAGCGTAAAGCCTAAATCCTGCAACAGGCGGCTAATCCTGGCATCCAGTGTGGCCGGATCGTACAGTAAAATACGTTCCTGTACGATTGCCAACTGATCCAGGCAATCCATCTGTTCTTTGTCCGATGCGGTTTCCAGATGCTTGATCAGCATGGCTTCTTCTTCGTGCAACTGATCCATCACCGCATAGACCGATTGCAACTCTTCCCGCAGGGTTAGGCCCGGCTGTAATTGCGGTTCCTGGGATAGATAGTTGACCCGAAGTCCCGGTGAACGGCTGATAACGCCTTCATCTGGCTGGAGTTGCCCGGTAATGAGCTTGAGCAGGGTGGATTTCCCTGCCCCGTTGCGTCCCACCAGCCCCATGCGGCTGTGGTCGCGGATTTGCAGGTTGATGTCTTCAAAAATGGTATCGGAGCCAAAGGACTTGGCGACGTTTGTCAGGCTGATCATATTTAGGTTCCGGTGAGGTGGGGGACGGAAGGATTATTATACGTGAAGAGGGCGGTTTGCGGCCCTCTTCTTTCGTTTTATTTTGGGGAACGGGTTGTTTAGCTTGCCAGCGCTGCGGTTCCGGGGATGGTGGGTACCGGCGGGCGTTCTTTCACGGTTTGCAGCAGTAACATGGAGAGAATCATGGCGATACCGCCCACGATCATGGCCACCGCCACGTTGCCGCCAAACGCGGTGACGATTTGCCCCACCAGCAGGTTGCTCAACACGCCGGGGGCGGCGATGAAGATATTGAAGGTACCCATCATCACGCCTTCCTTGCCTTTGGGCAGGTGATCCGACAGCAGGGCGAAGGGAATGGACAGCGTGGTGGCCCAGCCAACGCCCACAAAGCCCATGGCGATCATTACTTGTACGGGCGTCTGGATGAAAAACATGGAGAGAAATGCCCCGGCCATGCACAACAGCCCGAAGGAATGCACCGCTTTTTTGGATGTGGCGTTGCATAGCTTGCCAATGAACGCGGAGAAGGCAAAGCACACCGCGTTCAATACCGCATAACAAAGGGAAGCCCACTGGACGCCGTCGGCGTAGGCTTTGCCTTCCGTGCCGACCGCCCCGAAAATATGGTGCGGCACATACACCGAAAAGAAGGTAAACAGGCAGGCCAGCCCGAACCAGGAGAAACTATGCGCCACGCACAGCTTCAGCCCTTCAAACGGCATGCTGACGATGGATTTGGCGGTGGCGGTTATAAAGTTATCTTGCGGCTGGTTGCCATGGGCAGGATCGGCAATCGCGGCGGGCTTAGGCTCCGGCGTGGTGAAAACCGTCCAGAACATTGCGATCAGCATGGCGGATGCGCCCAGGTAAAACAGGGTGTGCAGGGAAGGAACCACGAACGCAATCAGGAAAGCCGCCACTGAACCCAGCCCGATGGTCAGGCTCATCAGCGAATAGGCGGTCGCCTGCTGGGTTTTATGCACCACATCCGGCACAATGGCCCGGTATGGCCCCTGGGTGATGTTAATGCTGGCGTCCAGCACCCACAGCAGCACGGCGGCCATCAGCAAGGTGTTGGAACTGGGCATCAGGATCAGGGCGGCGGCGGTCAGCAAGGCTCCCAGCAGTAAAAACGGGCGCCGCTTTCCCAAGATACGACCACAATAATTGGTTATAGTAACCAGCAAATTAATTAATAATCTAAATGGATTGAGACTTCTTATAGAGAGAGGTTTTTGTAACAAGCCGCAACGATCGCTTAGCGCGCCCACGATAGGTTGCACCAGTACGCCCGTAACCGGCCCCGCGCAGGAAATCAGTCCCAGTAGTTGGGGGTTGGAACCCAGTTTTTCCAGAATAGGACTCATTTGCCCCATTTGGATGGCCCAGGCGAATTGAATCCCCAGAAACCCCACGCTGATGTTGAACAGTTGCAGCAAGCTCTTTTTCTTCCACGCCTCCCCGTCGGGAAAATGATCCGGGACGACTGGCGTCTCATGGCTGGCTGGCGCTAGAGTGACTGGCGGCATAAATCTTTATTTCCCTTCAAGAATTTTGAGGATGACTGAAACAAAAATAAAACCCGGATTGGATTGCTTGCAAAAAAATGCAGACCCCATCATGAAATAACTCATATTTTCCTATAAATAGTTAAAACCTGCTATTGTTTATGTTTTTCATTTAATGATAAATAGCCTTGTGTCCAGTGTTTCAGCACTATTTGTCAAAAGAGAAATAATGCGTATTTTGCGAGTCAAACATTATGCGGAAACGGTCGTTTTGGGCAGTCGTTTCAGGATGCGCGCGTTGTGCAGATGGAAGGTTGCCCCGTTGCGCGAACGTGGCAACGGCCTGCCTTGCGCCTCGATTTGCACCAGTTGATGATTTTGATCGATGGTGAATTTATCGCCCGGATTAAGCTCATCCTGGTAAATGGTGCCCGGCGTCAGGTACGGCGAATTCAGCTTGAAGTTGCTCACGTCGCGTTGGGCGGGGCTGTCTCCCACTGTGGCGTACTTGTTGCTGTCAAAGCCGATTTTCCGTTCCGTCAGGTTAGGCGGCTCCTGCTTGGCCACATCCACCAGCACAATCGCCTGATCCTTGCCGTTGTCGCGAATGACGGGCAGAATGGCCTGATCGTCGTCAATATCCACCGGCAGTATCGTACCGGAGTTCAGCACTTCCAGGTTTTTGCGGGCGTTGAGGATTTTGCCCGCCTGTTGTTGGAATTGCCTGAAGTCGGCATCGTTGCTGTCTTTGTCCACCCGGATGATGTTGCGGTTTTGGGCGTACATGTTTTTCACGAATTCGCTGCCGCCTTGGGCGAAGAAGTCGGGCAGGTAGATGGAGGGGTTGCCGGGCAGTGCAATTTGCACCGCGAATTCCCGCAGCAGTTTTTCCATCACCGGCCGGTTGGCGTGTTGGTACATGTTAAACTTCAGAACCTCCAGGAACTGGTGGGCCTCGGCCTCGTTATGGATTTGCCCGTTGGCGTCCGTTTTCCACCAGTCTTCGGGGAAGGTCTCAAACACATGGTTCAGCGCGATATCCAGCGGCTGATAGCCAAAATGGGCGCCCCAACGCTGAATGGCCTGATCCACCCCTTGCCACATCCGGTTCTGGACGTTGGCCTTGAGCAGTTGCATGTTTTGGGGGGCGCTGGTTTTCAGGCTTGGCCATTCCGCATCCAGCGTGGCGTTCATAATGACGCCGCGCATGGCCTTGGCTTCGCTGGGTTCCGTTATCCGCGCCGTCAAGGCTTGTTTCAAGGCCGCCAGCGCTTCCGGTTTATCCGCAAGGCCCAGCTCCTTCAGGCGTTTTTGAGGGATGATATCCAGCAGTTTATCCACAAACTCGCCTTTCAGCTCCCGTGGGGTGGGACGGTCGTTGGTGGTTTTCTGCTTGGGATCCTTGCATTTTTCGTACTCGTCGAAATAGCCTTTCAAGCGGGTGTGGCCCTGCTGCTCCAGCTTGTCCTTAATATGGGTGTCGCCCCGGTCTTTCAGCCATTCCCGCAGGTTGAACAAAATGCCTTCCGTGTTGATGCCGTACTTGCGGTTCAACGCTTCACGCTGGCTCTTGAAGCATTCCTTGGTTTCCAGCTCGGCGCTGGCCACGTCGAAGTCGTCCTTCAAGCCCCAGGTTCTCATATGATCCATGTTGAACAGTTCCGGGTTCACCAGCTTGGCGTGGCTGCTGGTGGCGTAGTCGTGGCTGGTGGTCAGGTTCTGGGCTTGCCGTACCGACGGGAACGGGAACGACTGGCTCATCGGGATCAGGTGCTTGTTCAGGAATTCGCTCGGTTTCATCTGCCATGCGCCGAATTCGTCGGGGCGCTGGGCGTAGTTCACCAACTGCATCACCGGGCTGTAAACGTGTTTCATGTTGGGCGTGCTGGTGAAGGTATTGTCCTCAAACAGGCTTTTCATAGCGGTTCTGGCCACCTCGTCATTTCCGGCCAGTTTTTCAAAGTCGGTTAATTCCGCCACAATGGTCGCCTTTTTGAACACATCGCGAACGGTATTGCCTACCCGCGTCCAGAATGATTTCACGAACTTGATCTCTTCCGTGAACGCCTTGGCCCGCTTGGCAGGATCGGCCCCGCGCACCGCGTCGATGTCGGCCACGTCCTTGGCCGCGTCAATCCGCCAGTTCAGGCCGAATTCGCGTTTTTGCAGCACCGCGTTGGCCATTTCCACCATTTCGGGATCCAGCCCGCGCAGCTCTTGTTCCACCAGTCGGGCCAGGTAGCCGCTGCTCATTTTATCCAACCCTTTTTTGAGGATGCCCGGCAGCATTTTGGAAGCGGTGACCGGATCCTGCTTCAGCACGTCTTCCGGCAGGTTTCGGTACAACGCGTCTTCCAGTTGCGCCGGATCGGATTCCCATTCCCTGATTTTTTCCAGGCTTTCTCCGGTCAACGCGCTCAGGTAAATCTGCTCGGCCAGTTTGCCCGCCACGATGGATTGAATTCTGCCGTTGCGCAGCTTGGCCTGCGCGTCGGTGGAAACGTCTTTGGTGAAGATTTTCTGGAGTTTTTCGCCCAGGCGACCTTCAAAGGAGTCGGGGAACAGCAGGTTGCGAATGCCCTTGAAGATATCCCCCACCAGCCACAACCGGGAAAGCGGCTGCAACACCTGGTTGGCGATAAACTTGGAGAGCCAGTTGCGCTCTTTCTCGCGCAAGGCTTTCTGGAAGCCGGGATAGGTCAGGTTGGCCTTGAACAGGGCGGGCAAATGCAACACGCTCATGGGAATTTCATCCAGCATCCGCCGGGAGAAGGTTTTGCCCAACTGGTTGCTTTCCACTTCCGGACGCGCGCTATGCCGCGCTTTGCGAAGTTCCTCGATCATCAGGCGGTCGGCTGGCGATTGCGTAATGGGTGGCAAAACCTGTAACCGGCTGGTCGGCTTGCCGTCGGTGGGTACGGTAATGGCGGCCAGCCAATCCGTTTCGGCGCCGGTCGGGTTTGCGGCCTGAGCCTTGGCCAGCATTTTGGCGGTTTCGCTGGTGTAAAGGTTGGCCACTTTGCGGGTGAAATGGCCGACCGCGCTTTCCAGAAAATCCACCACTTCCGGGTTTTTGGTGTTCATTAACGCCACATCCACCTGGCCGTCCCATTTTCTGGAAGAATCGTCCCGGCCGGCCTTGTCCAGTCGGAAGCTTTTCCATTCCAGGTATTTCCCGGCCTGGCCTTCCTGATCGCCCGGCCCCTTGTAGATGCTGGTCTTTTTCTCCCGCAACTCTTGGGGATCGATTGGGAAACGGTACTTTTGCACCGAATCCATGCTGCCCTTCAGTTTCCAGGCATTCGGTTGCGAGTCTTGCGGGCTGCCGTCCGGCTTTTCCAGCCTGGGATCGTACAGTTCCATAAAGGTCGGTTTTTTGCGGTTGTAGCCGTTCCGGGTCGGATCGTTGATGAACCGTACCGAAAACTTGCTGAAGTCCACCGAGCGGTGTCCTTTGCTGTCCAGTACGGTGGGCAGGATGCCGAACGTGAACTTTTCGTAGGCATGTTTTGGAAAACTGATAGCCCCAGTGTTTTCGGTCTGGTTGGACTTGAACCATGTCCAGTAGGGGGATCGCTTGTTGTGCGCCATGTTGGAGAGCATTTGCACTCCGTTTAGCCCCTGGCTGACGAACGCGCCATCCGCATACACTTTCATGCCGTGCTGGAGCATGGTCAGGAAGTATTGACGGAACGCCGCCTCGTCCTGGAAGGTGTTGTTGCGGATATGTGGATCGGTGGGCCAGTAGCCATGGGAGGACAAGATATCTCCCCCGGTGAACGGCCTGAACAGGATGGAGGTGAAACCTGCTTGCTTCAGTCGGTTCAGCATCGCCTCCAGCGCCGGGTTTTGGGGGCCGAATTTGGGGCTGAGGATATTAAAATGGTTCCGCGTGGGCAGGAAGGGAATGTGCTTGTCCTGCGGCTGGAAGACTGGGAAATCGCGGGCTTGGCGGGCTTCACGATCCAGTTTTCGCAGGTTCTCCTCGCTGACGATACTGTCCTGATAAAGATCGGCGATGACCGCGCTTTTTTGCGGCGTGTTGGCCTCGTGCCTGGAAATCTGGTTATATAAGCCCTGGCTGGCTTTTGCGGCATAGGGGGGCGGGGCGGGCGGCACGTCCTCGTAAGCGGGCGGGGTGTCGGTTACTTCCAGCAAATCCAGCTCCGGGCGCAGGCGGTATTTGGTTTCGGCGGGTGCGCTGCTGTCGGGCGTAAACGTCCACTGGTTCCCTTTCTTTTCCAGCGGGTGTTCCACGGGCTTTTGGCCGGGAACGATTTTTTCCAGCGTCAGGGCCGGGTTGCCGGGAATGGTCAGCCGGTACTTGGCCCCCTTCTGGTCGTTGGCGTCTGGCTGGTTGAATTCCCAATAATTAGCGCCCTTGGACTTGATGACGCTGAGAAGGTTTTGTTTGCCTTTGCCGCCTGCTGCGGCCTCGTCGTCATCCTGGGGCGGGACATCCAGCACGGTGGGAATGGCGTCGTGCTCGTTCAACTGGATATCGAACCGATAAGCCGAGCCCGGTTCAATATTGGCGGGCGTGGCCCAACTGAACTGGTCGACGGATTTTTCCAGTTCGACCCGCAGGGGTGCTTTTTGCTTGGGAGACAGAATTTCCGCATGAACCTTGTATGCGTCCTGGTGACCCGGCAGAAATACCTGCGCCTTGCCGTTTTCATTCATCCGGTAGCCGGAAAAACGAAGGGCTGGTGGCTTGACGCTGGTCACTATCTCGATACCTCACAAAACTGGTATGCAGCACTATCCCTCAAACAGGAAACCGCGTCATCATGTTGGCGCACGGATTTTGGCTGCGCTTGAAAGTGATACTATAAAAGTCGCTGAATCCCAAAAATTGCCGCCAGGGAATTTTGAAGCCGGAAAATGACGAGTTGTGCGGCGTATTGGCGTATCGGTTTCTGGCTTTCCATTTTTAAATCAATTGTCATTACAGTTCGGATGAATGATTGGATTTTGCCCTGTTTCCATGACAATTTAAGATCTTGAGGGCTGTTATATGAGTAGTTCCAAAGACGACTCAGTGACTTAGCACTACAATTCAACACCCGGCCCATGCAAAAGGGTCGGTATATCGAAAGCTTCAGGGGTATCTTTCGGGGTAACGCATGGGCATCGCACCATTTACAACTTATCCTTATCCGACTGCGGGCCGCATGGCCCCGGCGAGGCAACCCGCCATGCCGCAGCAGCCATGGACCGCCTCTCCCAAGGCGGCTATGTTGTATGGCCCTGCTTCTTATCCGCCCTGGGCTTATGCGGCCATACCCACTCAGGGCTGGCCCAGTATGAACCCGCCGATTGGCTATAATTCCCCGGCCTCATCCTATGCGCCCGCCCCGGATGCGGAAGGCATAGCGGATACGGGTCTGGCCACCGGCAGGCACCGGCCCCAGGAGGATGACAAGCCCGTGCCGGTGACGGATCTGTTGATTGACCCCATCACCCGCAAGAAATACCGGATTGATTCCCCGTTCGATGACGAGTTGCTGAGGCTAAGCCCGCTGGAAAAGGCCAAACTGGGACTTAAAAACACCTTTGTGACCATTCCCGCCACTATTTACCAGGGATTGCGGGGCGATGGGCATTTTACCTTTTCCGATCACCTGAATATCACCAGTATCCCGTATTATCTGGGTGGCGCGTTCCTGGCCGTGGGCGCCCGCTTTGGTCGGGACAACCTGAACTTCGCCCGCCAGGGAGTCGGCGTCCTGATGTATTATCTGGGCGTTATGGCCGCCAATAAGGGCATTAACGCGTTCTATAAGTACAAATCGGGCGTGGATCTGGATCTGCGGTTCAAGAAAAACAACGGCGACATTGAAAAAGTATACGCCAGCGCCGACTTCCCCCGGTTTGACCTGCTGGAGGAACAGGATTACAAGCTGATGCGCCGCAAAATGCGGATTCCCGACAATATCGCCGATTCCAAGCGCGAGGTGAATGACGAGGCCCGCACCATCATCAGCGCCTCCCGCGCCGACAAGTTGATTTTGGGCAACCTGCTGGCCGCGTTGGGCGCCGGTTATCTGGCTCGCAGCGACGGTTGGGCCAGGCTGCCGGACGGCTTGAAATCCATGGTGGATATCTGGCGGCCCCGCAACCAGGAGGGCGGCTGCCTGACTCAGCGCCTGACCCGTACCGGGCAAGCCATTCGCGGCACGTTCGGCCCGCCGCTGCGGGAAATGCTGCTGGGTTATCCGGGCGAGAAAAACCCGCTGTGGCGCAAAGGGCTGCTGGGCGGTTCCGCCGCGTTTACGGGCCTGATCCTTCTGCATAGCTGGATTGCCACCAATCGCAACCAGGGACGCCAGTACGAGTCCCCGTTTACCTCCAACCTGTCCCCCGCGCTGTCGCCGGAGCAGTCCGCTTACACGGCGGCCATTCAAACCCGCCTGCCGGGTGGCGCGGTGTCCAAGCTGCCCCGAAAAGGCGTGTTTGAAGTGGTTCAGCAGATTGAAACCGGCCCGAACGGCCTGAATGCCGGAGGTCAAACGTAATGGGCTGGCCTTATACCCCCTTGCCGCCGAACCGCCCTTACCCGCCCATGGGCTTCCAGCCGGGGCAACGCAGCGGGTTGGCGCAACCGGGGCCAAGCATGGATGTCTTTCCTTATAATAAGGATGTCTATAATAAAGATGGTTTTCGCCCCGCCGTGCAGGTTGTGCCGGAATTGACCGCGCCGCCTGAGTCAACGGTTTCCATTCCCCCGCAAAATGATGACTTGCAGAAGAAATTTCCGGGTCATTATGCCAGCCTTGCCACCGGCAACCTGATGAAGGATTCCTGGCACAACCTGCAACAAACCGCTGAAACGGTGCAAAAGGTGGGAACGCTCACCCCGGTGAAGGATCACCAACTGGTGATACTGGATGACAACGTGAAGCGCATGGGCAGTTTGGCCATCGCCACGCTGGCGACCGTGGGGCTAAAGCAGAAGGTGCTGGGCGTTGGGGAGTATATGGGCTTTATGAGCTGGCTGGGCGCCATGGCCGCCACGCCCAAGCTGATTAACGCGATGGTGAAAATGAAAACCGGCGTTAACCTGGATCAGGTGTATGACAGCACCTACGGCCAGCGCCAGAACCTTTTCAAGGATCCCAACTACCTGCCCCTGCATATTTTGCCGGATGAGACCATCAACCGCGTCGCGGATCGATATAACATTCCGCTGGGGCCGAACCGCAGGCAGCAGACCGAGGAGAAAATGCGCCAGATTTCCGTGCAGGCCCGCACCTGGATGATGCTGGTGGCTGGCCCCGCCACGCCGGTGATTTCCGGCCTGATTTGCGACAACTTACAGGATTGGGGCGTCCGCACCCTGAACCAAATCCAGATGAAAACCACGGCGGCTTCGGCCCGCTCCGCCAAAAACGGCAAAAACCAGGCCGAAATCGCCAAGCGCACCCGCAACCACCTGAACAGGCTGGTGGGAGAACGCCCGGAAGCTTTGCTTTCAAGCTGGTGGAAGGATTTTGATCGGGGCATTCTGCATAAGACCGGCCTGGGACAGCATTTATCCATTCACGATGTGGTGGACAGCAAGGATGCAAGCCTGTTTGACAATATCCTGAAATACCTGGGCGATACTAGTTCCCTGAAACTGACTCATGTGGAAAACACCCTGAAATACCTGGATCGCCAGTACAAACCGGGCCAGAAGGACGTACCCGCCACCGGCAGGCTGGAAGATCTGAAGAAAAAGGCGGACGATTTCCTGGCGGAATTCAAGGAACAGTTGAGCGCCAGTGAATTCGAGGCGCAAAAGCTGCGGGTGGAAGATCGCATCCATAACGCCCAAAGCACGGTGACGCACTACCGTAACCTGTTTGAGACCATTCGGGCTTCCTTTGCGGATGAGCATGGAAAATTGCATGACGAGCGAGTTTACAACGTGACCAAGCGGGTGCGCGACTGGATGCGCGATACCAACGCGCAGGTGGTCTCCGACCTGATCCTTCAGGGCAGGTTGGGCGAGGCGGAGAAAATGGCGGGCCGTGAGAACCCGCATATCTTCAAAAAAATCCTGCAAGCCAGCGGCACCGAGCGAGCGGGCGACCTGATGGGCGCTACCCCCGAAAGCCACTTGATTAAGGCGCTGCGGGATATGAAACTGGGTTCCCTATGGCGGCGCAGAATGGTCGGCTACCTGGGCGGCGGCCTGTTGGCGGCGACCGTGTTGTACACTACCTTCTTCGTGGGCCGCGATTTCCGTAAAAACCCCAGTCCGTCGGGAGCGCACTCATGATTGGCCTGCCGCCCACCCCGGTGCCGTCGCACCTGTTGAACCCTTATCAGTCAAGCTATCCACCGCGTCGGCCCGTGGCGCAATATCCCGCTTTACCCGCACAGACGGCGTATAACGGGCAGCCCTGGATGATGCCCGCCATGTCCCCGATTCCGTCGCCTGGCGCGTATTTAGCGCAAAAGCCAGCCGCCGGTATCTCGGCCACGACGGCGCCTTATAATCCTTATAACAATAACAATGCCGCCCGGTTTTTACCTTCCCGTTCCTCGTTCGCTTTTCCCCTGCGGATGCCGGTAGCTCCCTTGGCCGCGCCTATGGCGGTAGCCCCTGCATCGGCCAACTTGATTTGGAATAACGATCTCAAGGACATGTTCCATAAAAAGCAGGCCATTGTTTACGCGTTGAACATCCGGACTTTCGGCTCCTTTGACCGCAACCACGACGGGCGGATCTCGATTGGCCGGGAAGAGAACGGCACCTTCCTTTCCGCGGTGAACCACCTGGATCAACTGGTGAATCTGGGTGTCAACACCATTCACCTGCTGCCGATTAACCCTGTGGGCCAAACCAAGCGACTGGGCGCGGGCGGCAGTTTATATGCGCCTTCCGATTACCAGAGCCTGAACCCTGAATTCGACACGCCCGGCAACAACCTGAACGTGCTGCAAGAAGCCCGCATTTTCATAAATGAGTGCCACAAGCGTGGCATACACGTGATGGTGGATGTCCCCAGTTGCGCTTCGGCGGATCTCACCAAGTCCCGCCCGGACTTGATATTAAAGGATAAAAACGGCAAAACGCTGGTGCCGACCAACTGGATCGACATCGTTATGTTCAAGAACGATCAGGCGTTACAGCAATATTACGAAGGCTTCTTCGACCTGATGGCGAATAAGGTTGGCGTGGACGGCTTCCGGGTGGATGTGGCCCGTGCGCGTACCTTGCCCTTCTGGCAGCATTTTATTGGTAAATACCCGAACAAAGCATGGCTGGCGGAAAGTTACTGCCAGGAGGATCAATCCCCCCTCAAAAATCTGCCCCGCGATATTCCCGAAGACCTGATGCGAAATGGTTTTGAC
>CABHPA010000178.1 GCA_902168245.1 Candidatus Melainabacteria bacterium | reverse complement strand
CTACTGCTTTTTGACGAAGTAAGGCTTGTTCTTCCTGCGTATGCCGCTTGGATCTTCTCTGACTCTCCATCCCCCTATGAAAGCATAAACAGGATTGTTGTACGCTATTAAATCACCGGATTAATATGTATCCAAGATAAGCTCAAAAACATGAAATCATCTCGCGTACTATTAATGGGTATTTGGCTCCTATTGATTGTAGTTTCAATCCCTACACTATCCATAATTCAATGGCTGAGTAGCCTGATTTAGCCCACCTTCTTGCAGGTACACAAAAAATATTTTCGCTTCCAGAAAAGTACACCTTTCAATCCCCCAAAAAACAGTATAAATCGACTGAATTCAAACGTTAAAACACCTGACGAAACTACCAACTGAACCAGGGCGGATCGGCAATTGAGGACGAGCCATATGTGTTGCCGCTTGCCGCCGTATTGGGCAGTGTATTTTCCCGGCTGGTAAGCATACCGGTGGAATACAGGAAAAAATTGACGGATTTTCCGGGGCTGTCCGTTGTGCTGTCGGTTTGAACGCCATCGGGGTCAAAGATGAACTCTAACGCGTTGGTTGCATTGGTGCCAGCCAGCGTTGAGCCGTTATAGCGTAGCACACCACCATTATGCAACACTAGGCAACCACCCCCGGAAACGTTACAAGATGACGTAGTGCTTCCGTACTTGTTATCAATGGTTCGAGAGGTATCCACCGCGACATAATTAAAATAGGGAGTCAGGTCGCCAGCGACCATAGAGGCGGTCACCTGGTTACTTAGCCGATACTGTTGGAATGCCGCTGAAATCATGCCGGCCACTTCTTTGGCGGCAGCATTATACTGCTGACCTTGTTGCGCCTGCAGTATTTTGGGAATCGTAAACGTCGCGATCACGGCCAAAACCGCCAGGCTAATCAACAGCTCAGCCAATGTAAAACCATGCATGTCGGCTTTAGACATGGGAGACTTTCTATTCAACGGACTGGGTTAATTATCGGCACAAACCCTGAAAACTTTAATTCCGACAGCCATCAGCCATTACAAAGCCCGGTACCCCAAACCAATTCAATCTATTGTAAGACCCCCGTAAAAAAATCATTACCCACAAACACTAATGGATAAAGTTATAAAAATACCCCCGGAGCGACTCGAACGCCCGACACCTTCCTTAGGACGGAAGTGTTCTATCCAACTGAACTACGGGGGCATGGTTGCACAGTGTAGCACAGCCCCAGCCGGTTATGGAAGGTTTTTGGAAAAACCTGAAGGCTAGTGATTCCCACCCAACTGATCCACGTCGCCCACCCAATGACAGGCGCAGCACTCCACCTGTACGGCCGCCGGAGCGGCAATCGCTTCAGCGCCGCTAATTTTTGTTTTTACGTCCTTGAATTCAAAATCCTTACAGCCACAATAGGGACAGCGATACGTCTTCATATCCATTCCTCCCCCAATTCAGGCCAGTCTATATGATTTTCAACTTAACATTCCGGCCCTGCCTTGCCTATTCCCCGAACTGCTACAATTCTGCATCCCGTCCAAAGAGAAGACTAAAACCACTGACAGCGCCATAAACCCGGCCATTGCCGACAGGTTTATCCAAGTGTCTAATGGAAACCCGGCAAAAGCATGATTACCATAAAAACCGGACAGGGAAGGGGAGGTTGGCTGCTCATGCGTAAAAAAATGATTAAAATTTCGCTGGATGAAGACACGCAGGATTTTCTGGAATTGGCCCGCCTGGGCGAAGCTGCCGCCAGCATTAGCGACTTTATCAACAGCCTGTTGCGCCAGGAGCGTTTTCGGCAAGGGTATGCAGCGTATAAAAAACCGGGCATCCCACACATGCCAAACATGCCCGCCATCGAAAAGGCCATGCTGCTAAGAAGCGGGCTATTGCCCCTGCTACCAAAGCCCAGACGCTAACTAAATCCCAGCCAAAGCCAGCCCCAAAAAACCCGAACGGCAAAGCGTTTGCCAGCCATCGGGCAAGCTCCCGGCATGCGGAAAATCCTCCGAACATTCGAGTTTGGGGGAAATAAACCACATGAACGAGGAAAAGCCGATCGGACATGGCCTATTTTAAATATGAACCACCTGGTGACACACCACAGTTCGAAGGGTGCCGACCCACCCCCGGTCGGCAAGGCAAAGAGAGAAATCCACCCATTCAGATAGGAGATCAGGCCCATCGCTCTGAAGCAATATCGTTTCAAGCTGCAATCGGTTCTGGATTATCGCGCCGACCAGTTGAACCTGGTTCAACAGAAAGTAGCCGCAGAGGAACACAAGCGGGCGCAAATCCTCAAGCGCATTCAGGAATACGATGCAGTAATCGATCAGTCCTTTCGGGATCAACAGCAAAAACTGTCCCGCGAACTGATCCTGGATCCAACCCAGATGCAGAATTTCCCCAATTACATCTGGAAACTGAAGCAAAGCCGGTTTCAGGAGTTCCAGGCGCTACAGGCCCAGGAACGCAAACTGCTCGCCGTACGGGAAGAACTCAAGCAGGCGCTCATCAAGAAAAAATCGCTGGATATTCTGAAGGACAAAGATCAGGCTAAGTACCGCAAAGCACTTGAAAAGGCAGAAGACGAATTCCTGGCGGAAATAGCGCTAACCCGCGCCATTCGACACAAAACCCCAGTTTAATAGCCAAAAGGGAAACAGAGAGTATTCCATGCCAAACTCGCTGAATTTCGTTTCAGAATTTTCCGCCCGGGCCGGACGCTATAAAGCTGCAGGAAAGGACAACGGCTCGGATAAACCGGCCAACAACGGGCCGGACGCCAGCACCTTGGGCGCCCATTTCTCCAGCCTTTTGCACAAAGTAACCAAACCGCATGCAGAACCGGCTGAGCGCCACGCCAAAAACACCTTGCAAGGCAAAGCGGAGCCAGAGCAGTACACCAGCAGCGATACCGCGCAAAGCGAGTCCCCGAATACCCAACAAATCCCTGATGCGCAGGAAACAGACGCCACCCCTGACACCGCCAACAGCAGCGATGCCCAGGACAAACCAACCGAGCCGACCAACAATCAAACCGGGCTTTCCCTGCAACTCGCCACGCTGAGCGGAACCCTGCAAGCCCTGCTATCCCAAGCCATGCCGGGGCAAAACATACCGAACGACGTGCAAGGTAAACCAGACGCATCGCAAGGCGACAATACAGATACCGCACTTCCAAGCCCGGCAGTCACCGGGAACAATCTTACAGCCGCCATTGCAACCGCTGGTATCCAAGGTATTGCTGCGGGACTGCCGCTCCAACAGAATATACCCGGCGCTCAAGCGGCAAATCCGGAATCTACCACTGCCGCCACAAAAGCCATTGGCGAAACAAACAGCCCCAGCCAGCCCGTCAGCGGCAATAGCCCCAGCCTTCCGGCTGGCGAAAATATCACCAATGCAGGCAAGGGCATCGCGTTTTCGGACGCCTTGCAACAGGCAGGCGCACCCGATGCTCAACCCATTGCGCCCCAAGCAGTAAACGCGCCCACGCCGGAATTAAACACGCCAGATTTATCGACTATCCCCTCTCCTGAATCCCTCCCCTTACCGACCCAAGCCTCCTCCCCGGCCAAGGGCGAACTGGACGGCCCCCATGCCGCCAATTCCCTCTTGCCGGGGCTGGAAGCCGCAGAGAACCCCACGCCACAAGCATTAGGAACAGGAGAGAAGGCGGGGAACAATAAGGTCCTGCAGTCCCTAAGCAACATCAGCGAAAAGCTCCAGGCGCTGAACGGCAAAATAGAGGGAGTCTCCGGAAACACGGGCGACGATGACACTGGCAGCACGGATTCGCTGGACGGCATCGCCGTGCGCCCACAGCCGGATGGCTCCGTGAATTCCCTGCTGGCGGGAATGGGCAGTCCGCAAGGCACCGCCCAACCCTTGCACAACCAGGGAGAAAACCCGCTGACCCAGTTTGTCTCCAGCGCCCAGCAGCCGGTTGATCAGGTGGCCGACGGCGCGCTCTACAGCATTAAAAACGGGCAGAAAGAGCTGGTGATTCGCCTGAACCCGGATAACCTGGGCGAGGTGCGCATTAACCTGATTAGCCACGGCAACCAGGAAATGAGCGCCCGGCTAATCGCCACCACCCAGGAAAGCCATGAAATGCTACAGAGCCAGATTGATTCGCTGCGAAACACGCTGGAATCGCAAGGTTTGCAAGTGGAGCGCCTGAGCGTGGTGCTGGCGGGCAGCCCGGAAAGCGCCCGCGACTTTAACCACCACGGCCAGCAGCACCAATCGTTCCAGCAGGAACAGAATACGTCGCACAACAACCCGCAACAATCCTTTAACCAGCAAGGCCAACCCGATCAAAACCTGTTCAACCACCTGGCCGGGCAATTCCAGAACAAGCAAGGCTTTGCCCAGCAGCCGGGCGGCAACCGCACCGGCGGGTTCAGCGGTGGGAATTCCATTCTGGGCGATGCGCCGGGCAAAGCGGACACCTCGGCCCGTCACAACGAAAACGGCAACATCAGCCTGCTGGCATAGATTCAAGAGAGGTAAGGAGGAACTCCGGTGAGTATTAATGCCCAAGGGACGCTAAACCAACTCCAGAACAATACCAATCAGGTGAACTTCCAGAACAGCCGCAAAAACCTGGGAACCGGCAAGCTGGATCGCCAGGGGTTTATCCAGTTGATGCTGGCCCAGTTGCAATACCAGGATCCCACCAACCCGCAAGACAACACCCAGATGCTAACCCAGCAACTGCAACTGGAACAGGCCGACCAGATGAAGGACATCGTGAACGCCACCAAGTTTTCCCAGGCCGCCTCCATGGTGGGCAAAACCGCCACCCTGACCGATGCCCGCTGGGATTTCACCAACAACGTATCCGGCGCGCCTGAATGGGATTACCAGAGCAACCAGGCCAAAACCGTCACCGGGCCGATTGAGGCCGTGCAGTTTGACGCCACGCACGGCAAGGCGCTGGTTAAAATCAACGGCAACTATTACGACGCCGACAACATTCAGCAGTTGATCGGCACCCAGACATCCAGCACATCAACGTCAACGACAAGCACATCCGGCACGGGCGGCTAGATTCATCCGCCCGACGGCGCAAGCGATCCAATTTTTTAAAACGTGTGAGTAAAGAGAGATTCCAGAGAGTTAAGTGGAGGTTTATTCATGAGCCAAGGTATGTTTTCGGCGGTGAGCGGCATTAATGCCAACCAGGCCAAGCTGAACGTGGTTTCCAACAACATCGCCAACGTCAACACGTTGGGCTTTAAGTCCAGCTCGGTCAATTTCGCCACCGTGTTCGCCAGCACCATCAGCGGCGGCACTCCGCCCAGCGGCTTGATTGGCGGCACCAACCCTAAACAGCAGGGTAACGGCGCGTTGGTCTCCGAAATCGCCTCCAACTTCGGGCAAGGCGGCACCCAGTTTACCGGGCGCAACACGGATATGATGATTAACGGCGACGGCTTTTTTGCCGTAGAACGCGTAGACAGCAACAACGGCAATAACTCCACCGACTTTTACCTGACCCGCGCGGGCAACTTTACCCTGGATTCGCAAGGGAACCTGGTTACGTCCTCCGGCAACCGACTGCGAGGCACGTCGCAGGTTTCCGGCAGTGCCGCCGCCACGCTGGGACGAATTAAGCTCCCCACCGAGTTCCTGATCACCAAGGACTTGGATGCCAACAACGTGGTGCTGCAAACCCACTTCTCCCCCATCGGCACGGACACTTCGGCGGGCGGACCTATCGATAGCGCCATCAACGCCGGTGCAACCAGCCAGCTAACCATCCCGGTACAATTACAGAGCTTCTCGATTGGGGCGGACGGGGCCATTGCCGCCAAATATTCCAACGGCGACATTATCACTGTGCGAACCGACCAGGCCAGCGTCACCGCCAACCCGCAGGATCCCAGCCTGTGGACCAAGGAAATCATCCACCGCACCTACGAAGGCGGCGTTTTTGCGGCCAGCAACGTGGTGGCGGGACAAGACGCAGGCTCGGTCGATGAAGTCGGGGCCACTGCGGTATTCGACGGCGGCGTGGGCCTGGCCGTAGGCGGCGGCGGCCTGCAAGGGATGCAGCTCCAGTTGCAGACCGCCAGCGTCACCAACCCGGCGGGCCTGCTGTACGATGGGAACAATAACTTCTTAATCAGCGCCAACTCCGGCACCACCGCATTCGGGGTCGCCAGTTCCGGCTCTCGCGGCAGCATTAACGGCGGCGCGCTGGAATCCTCCAACGTAGATCTGGCGGGCGAATTCACCAATATGGTAATTGCGCAACGCGGGCTGGAAGCCTCCAGTAAGGTCGTCCGCACCCAGAGTGAAGTGATGCAGACCATTATCCAGATGGTTTAACCCTGATCTCACCTTCTGAATCCCCATCAGAAAAAAATACATCCACTCTTCCTTGAACCATACCCGCAGGTTTCATCCACCTGCGGTTTCTTTTTTCTTCGGCCTCCCGGTCAGGTTTACGCGGGGTTCAGGTGCGCATAAAACAACATGGCGGACGCCAGCACATTGTTGAGCAAATGCGCAACCATACCGGGAATTAAAGACTGGGTGCGCTCCCGCCAGAACCCGAAACACAAGCCCAGCAACAACACCTGGGTTAACGCCTTGATATTGGACAGGTAATTGGGATGCATCATCAAAAATACCAGGGCCGTCAAAATAACCGAGCGAACCGGCGGGGAGATTTTATGGAAGGTAGATTGCACAAAGCCCCTGAAAATAAGCTCTTCCAGCGCAGGCGCCACGAATATGGCAAACAGCAGCAGCACGGAAAGTTCCCCGGTGTTGTAGCCCTTGAACGGATCTTCCCCATTGGATGCGCCCGTGAGATGCCACACGTAATTCATCAGCAGAGTCAGGGCGCAGGACAGCAATACCAGCTTGATCGTTTCCCACAGGTAATACCGGGGCGGGCGATTGAACGTAAAGCCGAGATAACCGGGCAAGCCGCCATATCGCCATTGCAGCACCCCGAAAATGCTGATCCAGGTTAGCAGGGTAACGCCTTGCTGCATGAAAAGCTGGCCGCTCAATTCCATAAACGGGTTGATTAGGGTTAGAATGTTGGAAACCAGCAAAGGAACCAGCACATAGCCCGAAAACAGGCAAACGGCCACAGTGTACATATCCCAGGGGGGTAACGGCTGAGCCGCGTCCCGTTTCAAAAAAACGGATTCAGGCGTATGGCTGGGAATGCTGTCCAAATTAAATCCGTCCTGTTGTATGCTAATGACACGATGATAGCCAGTCTGAAACGCGTTATAAACCAGAAAGTGTCCCTGGATAGGGCCATTATATCAGACTTCGCGCTCTGGTTTTTTCTGGCGTTCCTGCTTGCTTACGGGGTTTACCTGTTCGCCATCGCCATTCCCGCCAAACGGGGCCAAACCATCATTTTACATTTTCGGGACGCCAACGAAATTTCCAAGGGTTCCCCGGTACGCATGATGGGGACTGAAATCGGCTTTGTGGATGACGTCCACATTCGCCGGGATCATGTGGATATTAAAGTGCAGACCAACCCCGGAACCCTCAGAATCCCCTCCGGCTCCACGTTTACCATTTTGTTCACCGGGCTGGCAGGAGCCAAAAGCATTGAGGTGGATTTGCCCAAAACCCCTCAACCCGTTGGAAAAGATGGGCCTCTCTATCTGGTGGAAGAACCCATCCGAATGAAAGACACCCTGAACGCCAGCATCGATGTGATTCAGGCATTGCAAAAAGGCGCGGAGAACATTGCCGACTTCTTCGGAAAACGCAAACCCGTAGAGGAATTGCAGTTTAACATACGCCAGGCCCACCAGATGAGCGCCATTGCCGGGCGCAACACTTCCGCCCTGAACATGGCCATTATTCACCTGCAACAGGATATTACCGACAATACCCTGGAAGCGATTGACACCTTAAGCGGCCTGAACCAGGCCACCAGCCAATTGGCCCAATACTCGCAACCGGCCAAGCTCCGCAAGGACGTCAGCGATTTAATCGACTTTGGCAATAAACTGGCCGTTCTCTCACAATCCCAGTCACAGGGCGCCCTTAACACCATTCGGCTGTCCCGGCGCCTGACCCGCATCAATCAACACAACGCCCGCTTGAACCGACAGATTCACGGGCTGATAGGTCAAGTACAACAAGCCCCTCTCAAGCCGTGGCTGGATCATTTATACAAACAAGGCGGGCCGTTTGCCTATTTTCTGGATCAGGCGGACGCTTATTTCTCCACCAATCATATGCCCGCCCTTATCCACGCAAGGCAAGCGATTCAGGGGTTTAACCACAACCTGGAAATTTTAAACCGGAAACTCAATCAATTACCATCCGCCCAACAGAAGCCGTTGAAAAACAAGCCCTAATCTGACAAAAAGCCTCTATTTTCCGTATTTAACCCCTTCACACGCTTAAAAAATTCCCAATAAAAAAGCACCGATTCTCTTGAAGAAATTGGAGGTAACTCCAGAGATCGGCGCAGAAGCGCAATATAAGAAATATTAGTGAAGTCTTAAATATTTAACCCAGCCTATGAATTCTATAACCCAGCCTTTTGTCCGGTCCTTACATATGTATAAAAACAATCATTTTCCACCTTGGAACAGTTTGTTAAGAAAGGTAAATCACCCTTATTGACCGTCGTCTATAATTCGCGCCAGAAAAGGCTTTGAGGCTTCCAGCACCTCTATCAGGCGTTTAGGATTTTGCAAATGCAATGCGCCTATCAAGGTTTCAAACCCGGTGGCTTGTCGATGCGCGGCTTGATCAGAACGCCTCCCGGCGCTGACCCCCACGTTGCGCCCCTGGCGCACCAGTTCCAGTTCCGCCTCGGTTAATTGCGGCGTTAGGGCATGCAGCAAGGTCACTTGCGCGCTAGCTTTGGCAAGCGCAGAAGTAAACGCATGCAGATCTTTGGAATGGGAAAACCCTTTTTCCACCGCCAGTTCCCGCAAAAACATCTCGAACGCCGCATCCCCCAAAAACGCCAATGCGCGCGGATGGGGCAGGCTTTGGAAGTTGTCAGACACGGACGATTTCCAGGCCGTCTTTTTCCACGGTGGTGGTGCCGTCCTTGTTATCCAGAATTTGCAGGCCAATATCGGTAAAGTGCTTGCGAATGGCGTCCGCCTGAGGCCAGTCTTTGCTTGCCTTGGCTTGCTTACGCAACGCCACCAATTCCTCCAGCAAAACGCCCGGCTCCTGCTCCGGATTTTTCTCGGTAATTTGCCGGTACATGGCGCGCACATCCTCGGCGGGAACCGAGCTGGCGCTAGAGTCGAACAGCACCGCCAAATCAAAACCCAGTTGGGTCATGATGGTGGCCACCGCCTTAAAATGCGCGCGGGTTTCCACGGCATCCGGACACTCGTTAAAACTCAATTGCAGGTTGCCCAAAGCCGCATTCAACACGCCCAAGGCCCGCGGGGTATTCAGGTCATCCAGCATGGCTTCCTGAAACAGGCCAAATACGCCAGCCGGATCTTCCTGCCCTTCCAACTGACGGGCATTCGGCGCAACCGAAGCAATCAGGTCGGCCTGCCTGATTTTTAAAGCGCCCAGTACGCCCTTAACCAGCCGATAAATCCGCTTAGTCCAGTTTTCGGCGGCTTGCAGGGCTTCCTCGTTAAAATCCACCGGCATGCGGTAATGGTTAGTCAGCAAAAAATACCGGATGGTATTGGCGTCGTATCGCGTCAGCAGCTTTTTAATGGTGGAAAAATTGCCCAGGCTCTTGGACATTTTCTCGCCGCTCACATTCACAAAACCATTGTGCAGCCAGAATTTGGAAAACGGCTGCTTACCCGTCCAAGCTTCACTTTGGGCAATCTCGTTCTCGTGGTGCGGAAAAATCAAATCTGCCCCACCCGCATGAATATCAATTTGCTCCCCAAATAGGGCATGATTCATGGCGGAACATTCCATGTGCCAACCGGGACGCCCCCAGCCTTTAGAGTCGCCTTTTGCGGGCCACGGCGACTCCCAGCCATTGAGGTCACTCAGCGGCACGGCTTTCCACAGGGCAAAATCCAGCGGAGACTCCTTGCCTTCGTCTACCTCTACCCGCGCGCCCGCTTTCAGGTCATCCAGGTGACGCTTGAGTACCTCCACGTTTTGCGTGGCGTATTTCAGCTTGCCGTAATCGGCCTTGGCCGCCACCCGAAAGTACGCGCTTCCATCCGGCGTGATATAGGCCGCACCTTTGGCGATTAACACCTCAATGCCCGACAGCATGTGCCGAATGTACCGAGTGGCTCTTGGCTCCTCGGTAGGTGGCAGCACATTCAGTGCCGCCATATCCTCGGTAAAGCTTTGATAATTGCGCTCAGCCAGTTCCGCCGGGAGTTCGCCCCGCTCCTTGGCCCGGTTCAGTATTTTATCGTCCACATCGGTCACGTTACGCACGTAACGCACCTTATAGCCCGAAAATTGCAGGAAGCGAAACAGCACATCCCAGGTAATGTAGCAGCGGGCATGGCCCAAGTGGGCGTCATCGTAAACCGTAGGGCCGCAAACATACATGTTCACCCGCTCACCATTAGCATCTAGTGGCGTAAACGACTCCAACCGCCCGGTGAGAGTATTGAATAATCGTAAGCCTTTATTCTGCTCAGCCATCACAACCTGCAACCCGCTTAACCGAGTCCCGGCTTGGGTTTATCGGTAGCCAGAAAGCGACGGCCTTCCACCAACACCGGCAAACCGCGCACCACGCAAAACGCCACGGAAATATAAGTGCAAATTAAGCCCACCAGGGTAATGTTATCGTTCACCGCTAAGGGGAAACCCGGCGTATGCCCCAGAATCAACAGCGCAAACGCGGCCGCTTTGGCCACCGCGTAAGTGGTGCGGCTAAAGTTGGAACTCACCAGCAGCCAGCCCAGCTTGGTTTGCTGCATACTGTTTTGCCCAAAGGCGGTAAACCCCTGCTCTAAAGCCATAGAGCGCAAACCGTCCACCACGATGCCACGTACGATGACCACCAGCGGCACCCACAACGGCAACCAGCCCAGGGCCAAAAACGTAACCCAATAGACCTGCTCCACAATGCGGTCACCCAGAATATCAATCACCGCTCCCATTTTAGAGGATTCGTTGAGCTTGCGGGCCAGATAACCGTCCAGCGCATCCATGGCGATTACCACCACGGTAAGCACGAAGCACAAAATGTACATCGTCTGTGTATGGATAAAAAGCAACGAGATGACCAGCAGGCCAAGCAAGGTGCGAAGCAGGGAGACCAAGTTTGCCATGATGGTTTTTATTCTATAACGGTTCAGCCTTGCTGGCGAGAGGCGAGCTTGGAAAAGCCATGCCTAGACGCTTCCGCTGGGAATTGCCGGGCTGCCCAAACGAGTATACAACTTCCGGTAGGCATCCGCGCTGGAATGCCAGCTATGGTCTTCCGCCATGCCCCG
Organism: Candidatus Melainabacteria bacterium; assembly: GCA_902168245.1. Lineage (GTDB taxonomy): Bacteria > Cyanobacteriota > Vampirovibrionia > Vampirovibrionales > Vampirovibrionaceae > Vampirovibrio. Next base: position 3,517 of record CABHPA010000178.1, on the reverse strand, counting down.
GCGAACCAGCACATCCCACAGGGCTTTGTTGTGGTACGCCTCCACTGCGGCCAGTGCAGTCTCTTTCATTTTCTCGGCGGTGTATTCGTTGAACTTAAAACCATTCCCACGGTGCGGCTGCAAGCGAACATCCGTAATGGTGTCCACCAGGCCGCCCACACCACGCACCACCGGCACGGAACCGTAGCGCAAGGCAATCATCTGCCCCAACCCGCAAGGCTCAAAGGCGCTGGGCATGGCGAACATATCGGAGGCGGCGTAAATCTTCTGCGCCATGGCCGTGTTAAAGCCAATATAGGTGCGAATGTTCTTAGTGGTATTATTCAGCGCCTTCAGCGCCTCTTCCATTTTGGGATCGCCGGTTCCCAGCAGCACCCATTGCACGTTATGTTTTTCTTTTTCTATGGCTTTCATGGCGGGTAGCAGGATATCCAACCCTTTCTGGTCGGCCAGACGACCCACAAAGCCAATTAACGGCGCATCGGGATCCACCGGAAGCCCCATTTCCTGCTGCAAGGCTTCCTTGCAAACGCGTTTGCCCTCTGCGTAGGTATCCTGGTTGTAATGACGGGTAATAAACGCGTCCGTTTCCGGGTTGTACAGGTTTGTATCAATGCCATTCAGGATACCGGAGACTTTTTGGCTGCACTGGCGAATCACCGGATCCATTCCAGCGCCAAATTCGGGCGATTGAATCTCTTGCGCGTAGGTGGGAGACACGGTGGTAATGGCATCCGCCTTCAGAATCCCTTCCTTCAGCCAGTTTGTATCGCCATATACGCCCTGGTAATGCAGGTTGTGTATGGTCAGCACCGATTGGGTGCGGGAAAAGTACTGATCGTAAGGGCGAATATCGGACAGCGTGGTGGCCACTGAGGCCGTATGCCAGTCGTGGGTATGGATAACATCGGGCCGGTAGTTGATGCGTCGCAGCAATTCAAAGGTGGCCTGGCTGAAAATCAGAAAGCCTTCCAGCTCCCATTCCGGCTGACCATACGGATACACCTGCTTACGGGAGCCAAACAGCTCGTGATTGTCCACAAAGTACACCGGCACTTCGCTACGGGGCAGCACGCCCTTCCAAATGACGATGGGATAGCTTTTACCCAAAAAATGCACGTCAAAGGCAATGTCCGTCTTTTCCAGTTTTCTTCCAGCCGGATCGATTAGGCCATACAAAGGTGTGAGAATAGCGCAGCCCTCTCCCAGTTCGGCGATAGCCCTGGGCAAACTGCCTATTACATCTCCCAACCCACCGGCTTGCGAAAATGGCGCGACTTCTGCCGAACAGAAAACGATCTTCATGGTTGGACACCCCTGTGAACTATACTTTTGTGTTTCCGTTATATGCCAAACAGGACAGAGCGGCTACTGCCCATCTGTCGAACTTGCGGAGCCGCCTTTTTCTTCGTCGGCAGTCACCGCCACCTTGGAAATCCCTGCCGACTGGGCCGCATCCATGGCCGCAGTAAGCGATTCATGGGTGGCGTCCGGGTTGGTTTTAATAATCAAGCCATCGGGCTTCTCGGCTTTCAGCTCCCGCAACTTGGTGGAAAGCAGAAACGGCGTCACGGTGGCCCCATCAATGGAAAATGCCCCCTTCGCGCTAATATTGAGCTGAATGGTCTTGGGTTCTTCCTTCACATCCTGCGACGGCCCCACGGACGGCACGGACACTTTCAAGCCCTTGGTGTCCAACATGGGGGCCACCACCATCATGATGATCAGCAGCACCAGGAAAATGTCGGTCAGCGGCGTAATGTTGATCTCGTTAAAAACCTGCTTGCGTCCACCTGCGCGCATTAGGGAGTCCCTCCTGTCGTCGGCTCGACCGATTGCGGCGCGGCCTGTTGCAACTCAGACTGACGTTCGCCGCTCAACGGCTCACCGGCCACGGTTACTTTGGTAAAGCCCGCATCGCGCGCGGCTTCAAAAATTTTCAGCACCTCGCCGCTTTTGGTGGCCTTATCAGCGCGAATAATCAGATTTTTCTCTTCCGGCTCGGCCTTGGCGTCTATTTTGGCGGCTTCGGCGGACTTGTTATTGCCGCCGGTCTTCTCCAACAAGAGAGCTTCCTGAGCTTTCAAGGTCTCGGTCAACTGATCGGCGGCAGTAGGCTTGCCTTGAACATACAGGGCGCCATCCTGGGCAATTTCCACGGTCAGCTTGTTCTGCTCTACCGCCGAGCCGCTCTGGATTTGAGGCGGCTTGATATCCGCCCGCACCTGGTTCATCATCGGCGCCACCACCATCATGATGATCAGCAGCACCAGGAAGATGTCGGTCAGCGGCGTGATGTTGATTTCGTTAAAGACCTGTTTGCCTTTACGGCCCGCAGTTTTCATCGTTCAAGGGTTCCTGTCTGTCTGGTTCTAGTATCCCGGTTGGGCCTGACGACGCTCTTGCGCGGCGGCCGGGTTCACGGTGCGCTCGTCGGCATAGCTCAGGAACAGCAGTTTCAGCAACTGAAAATCGTCTTCGTAACGGTTCACGATGCTTTGGTAATAGTTGTTCAGGGCAACCGCCGCAATAGCCACGAACAAACCGAAGGCGGTGGCGATCAGTGCGGAACCGATACCGAACATGATTTCCGGCGCGCCGGTCTGCCCGCCAGCCTTGGACAAGTCGCCAAAGGTCAGCAGAATCCGCACAACGGTACCGAACAAACCGAGATAGGGAGCGATGGTGGCGATGGTTCCCAGTACCGGCAGGTTTTTTTCCAATTTTCGGCTGGCCAGCGCGGCGGTAATGTCGTAAGAGCGCTCAAAGCTTTCCGGCTGCTCGGCCAGAACGCGAATACCCTCTTCGGATACTTCGCCGATGATGCCGCCCAACTGGCCGCTGAGCATTTGGGAGTTTTCCAGGCTGCCGCGTTGCAGTTCGCGTTGCAGGCGATGGATGAACTGAACCACGTCCCGCTTGTTCTTGTCGTAGAAAAACTTGCGCTCAATGGCCACCGCCACGGTCAGAACCGAGCAGAGCACGATGGGCAGCAGAACCAGCCAGTCGTTTTTAACTGTGAACCATAACAAGCCGAAATCCATTGAGTGTCTCCTCTTTACCTTTTCGAAGCCCGCTTCGGGCCTCCCGGATTAAGAACATTATAATCAAATGTGAAGTCTATCGGAACCAGATCCGCTTTTTCCTGTGGCGGAAGCGGATTGAAGGGGGCAGACAGCCGGATGGAATCAATGGCCGTCAAGTCCGCATCCCGGTCGCCGGATGATTGTAATATTTTAACCGCATCCGCCAGATTTTCGGTCGGCTCAATCACTTCGCCACGCTCGTTCGCCAGTTGGCCCGCACGGTTCACGTAGAATTCCACGGTAATTTTCCGGCTCCGATCGGAGCGCAGGGGCTGCCAGTTGCGCTTGATGCGGCGAGTAATTTCCGCCATATACGGCCCAAAGTCCGCGTCCTCGGCCACATCCACGCCTGGCGTATCGGACGGGCCGCCTTGGGGGCTAAAATCCGTGGATGTGGACGCGCTGGAACCGGAGAAAATTTTGCCCATGGA
>CABHPA010000177.1 GCA_902168245.1 Candidatus Melainabacteria bacterium | reverse complement strand
ACGCAAGCTGAAAGCGCGGTTATGTTCCATTCAGAAACAACCCCACAAGGTTCAGGCGTACTTCCAAAAGCCCTCTGTGCGCTACGCTGACTCCTGAAAATCGCTCTTTTCATACACCGGGGTAATAATGTACAACGGGATGCTTTATAGAGTGCAGATGATTAAAGGATTCTAACCACATCAGCTTAAGCAGTTTAATGGGTCAACCTGACACAAAACTGACAACACCGCCTAGAATGTTCTACTGGATTATCAAATCTCACTTAGGCTAGGATACCAGTAGCTCTGGAGAAAATAGATTTTGAAACTCTTATTGGCTGAAGATGACCCTGTTTTAGCCGATGGGCTCATGCAGGCCCTGCAAGAAACAGGCTACACCCTGGAAAATGTCCAAAATGGTTCTGATGCGCTCCATTTGTTGCTGCATTTTTCTTATGATGCGGCCATTCTGGACTTGGGGCTTCCGGGTTTAGATGGGTTGGAAATCTTGAAACAACTGAGAGATCAGAGAAATCGAACGCCCGTTTTGATATTAACGGCTAGAGATACCCTGCAAGACCGCATTGCTGGCTTAAATCTGGGTGCGGATGACTATATGGCCAAGCCTTTTAATTTGCTAGAGCTGGAAGCCCGTTTGCGCGCCCTGTTGCGACGGGCGCATTTTGCCCATGCACAGGAAATCCAGTTTCAAGGCTTCCGGTTTGATACAGAGGGTCGACGACTTTTTAAGGGTACGCAACCCATCGAGCTTTCTGCCAGAGAACTTGATCTGTTGGAGCTGCTGGTGGTGCAACGGGGGCGAGTGGTGAGTAAGGCCAAATTTGTCGAAAGCCTTTGTGGCTGGGAGGAAGAGATGACCCTCAATGCCATTGAGGTTTATATATCCCGTTTACGGAAAAAACTGGAGCCTTTGGGTCTTCAGTTTAGAACCATTAAAGGGATTGGTTATCTGTTAGAGGCCGAAAATGCCTAGATTCAGGTGTCCCTCTGTTCGTCAACAACTCTTGTTGTGGTTTCTGGTTCCCATTTTGGGGTTGATTGTTTTAAGCATTTTTTCAAGCTATTATTTGGCTCGGCGATACGCCAACAGTGCGTTTGATGATGGACTGGAAGAAACCGCTAAGGCTGTTGCCGGTCAAGTTGAATTCCAAAACGGGCAATGGCAGCTTGCCTCCCCTGAACTATCCAAAGCCGTATCTGCTCATGAAGTCAATGAAAAGCTTTATTTTTTAATTACCCTCCCAAATGGCAGTATCATCGGTGGTAATCCCAAGCTAGGCAAACCAAAGCCTTATGCCCACTCTCCTTATTTTCGTACGATTCAAGTGGATCGGGAATCGTTTAGGATAGTGACGTTGCAAGTACCGCTTCCTCGGCATACACAGGACACATTCCTTTGGGTGCAGGTGGGAGAAACGCTCATTGGTCGCCAAAAATTGGTCCAGGAAATTTTGATCCATACCATTGGGCATCAACTGGTTTTGTTTTTACTGGTGGCCCTTTGTATCTATGGGGGGCTTTATAAAGGACTCTTACCCTTAGAAAGACTATCCAAAGAAGTGGCCCGGCGCTCCCCCAAGGATTTGCATCATCTGGATGAATCTCAGGTGCCCCGCGAAGTGTTGCCCTTGGTAGAAAATCTGAATCGTCTGATGGCACAACTGGAAAGCCATTTAGGTGCCCAGCATCGGTTTGTGGCCAATGCGGCCCATCAACTGCGAACGCCATTAGCTGGGCTAAAAACCCAACTGGAGTTGCTCAAGCGGCAAACTGATCCGATTCGTTTACAACACGCTATTACGCAGATGGAAATTAGCCTGGAACGCTCGATTCAATTGTCCCAACAGCTTTTAGCACTGGCCAAAGTCGATTCCGGTGTTTTTAATACAGCGGTCTTGCATCCAGTTCACTTCAATCAGGTTGCAGAAACAATCATAGAAACCTATGTGCCCTTAGCGCTTCAGAAAGATATTGAACTCGGTTTTGAGGCACCGGATTATCCATGCGTGATATTGGGCGATGAATTAATCCTACAGGAATTGCTCTCTAATTTACTGGATAATGCCTTCCGCTATACGCCTTCACACGGTCAGGTTAGGGTTCAAATGGTTCAGGCAGCAGACAGGCTCACATTGATCATTGAAGATACAGGACCGGGAATTCCAGAAAAAGAGCGCCAAAAGGTATTTGAACGCTTTTACCGGGGGAATCACGTTCAGAGTCAAGGCAGTGGGCTCGGGTTATCGATTGTGCAGGAAATTGTGTTGGCCCACCAGGCGGAAATTAAAATAGAGGCTAGCCGCAATCAAACCGGAACCAAGGTGTCTGTAATATTCAAGGAGGCATCAATCCTGTAGCTAATGGGGCTTTGGTCTGCTTCCCCAAAATCGGTCTAATGTTAATGAGAAATGTGTGCAGCATCTCAAAAACGATAAGTTTTGAGGTTTAACATATATCCTTCACACCTCATTGCTTAGAATTTGTCTTTCCTACTCTGGGTAGTATTACCTGGCTATGGTCTTTAGCTGTTCTTTTGGTTGTGATTTATGCCGATAGATCACAAGGGTATGCTAGGATAAAAGTAAGGTCTATCTTGGTTTCTGGGTGTTTGTAGGGTTGAAAAGGAATCTCATACCAATTCCATCAATTAAGGGCATTTAGAATCCATCCATAACCGACAATGGATTGTACCAGGCCTGGATTATCGTAGAAGTGCTTTAATTGAGCTTCTAATTGGTTTTCCACTTCATCCAAACTGGCAAAGCTGCGGTTATAGAATCCCTGTTTTTTAAGCATTTTCCAGAAATTCTCTACTGGGTTTAATTCTGGGGCGTAAGGCGGAAGCGGAATCAATGAAATGTTATTGGGAATCTGCAAAT
>CABHPA010000176.1 GCA_902168245.1 Candidatus Melainabacteria bacterium | reverse complement strand
CGGATGGGCCGTCGCGGGTTTGAGTACTTCTGTGTGGGCCGCCCGGCGGTGGATGCGGTTGCCGAAGATGAAGTCCAGAAGGAGAACGCCAGCGTATGAGTCGTATCCTCGTCACGGGCGGAGCCGGTTTCATTGGCTCCCACCTGGTAGAGCGCCTGCTGGGCCAAGGGCATGAAGTGCTGTGCCTGGACAACTTCTTTACCGGCAGCAAAGATAACATTCTGCACCTGCTGGATCACAAGTACCTGGAAGTGATTCGACACGATGTGATTGAGCCGATCCTGCTGGAAGTGGATGAAATCTATAACCTGGCCTGCCCGGCCTCCCCGGTGCATTACCAGTACAACCCGGTCAAAACGGTCAAAACCAACGTAATGGGCATGATCAACATGCTGGGCCTGGCCAAGCGAACCAAGGCCAAAATCTTCCAGGCATCTACCTCTGAAGTGTACGGCGACCCCGAACAGCACCCCCAAACCGAAAGCTACTGGGGCCATGTGAACCCCATCGGCATTCGCAGTTGTTACGATGAAGGCAAGCGCATCGCCGAAACGCTGTGCATGGACTATCATCGCCAGAACGGTGTGCGGGTGAAGATTGTCCGTATCTTCAACACCTACGGGCCGCGCATGGCCATTAACGACGGTCGGGTGGTCAGCAACTTTATTGTGCAAGCGCTGCAAAACAAGCCCATTACCGTGTACGGCGAAGGCCAGCAGACCCGCTCCTTCTGCTACGTGGATGACCTCGTGGAAGGCTTTGTACGCATGATGGACAACACCGAGGAAGGCTACGCTGGCCCGGTGAACCTGGGCAATCCCGGCGAGTTTACGATTATGGAACTGGCCCAAAAGGTGATTGAATTGACTGGCTCCAGCTCCAAAATCGAGCGTTTGCCCCTGCCGCCGGATGATCCTACCCAGCGCCGCCCAGATATCAGTCTGGCCAAAGAAAAGCTGAACTGGGAGCCGACCATTATGCTGAACGAAGGCCTGGTGAAAACCATCGCCTACTTTGATGCTCAGCTCAAGAAATCGAAATCCCCTAAAGCTTGTAGTCTCTAGCGCTTGGCGCGCTGGCGATCCATGTAGTCTTGTAAAATGCGCATGGCTGCGGCCTGGTCAATAATGCCTTTTTTGCGGTTCTTGGAGCTGGAAATGCCCTGATCCCGCAAGGTTTGCTCGGCAATCTTGGAAGTCAGGCGTTCATCCATCAGCGCGACCGGAAGGTTCAGTTTTTCAGACAGCAGCGCGGCCATTTCACGCGCCTTTTGGGATGAAACACCCTCTTCACCGCTCATGTGCAGCGGCAGGCCCATGACTATTTGCTTTACATCGTACTTCTGGCAAATGGCGGCCAATTCGGGGATGAGATCCTTGCCGTCGTGGTTGCTGATGGTATCCAGCCCCACCGCGAAATTCCCAAATGGATCGCTAACCGCCAACCCCACCCGCTTTTGGCCCGGATCAACGGCTAGAATGCGAGGCGGCAAATCGTCGTCGTAGCTCATTTGCCTATAGCTCCCAGGCGGTGAGAACGGTATCCACCAGGTGTTCAAAGGTTTCAGTGTTTTTCAGTTCCACGCTGGTTTGGGCGCCTTGCTTCAATCGAAGCAGGTCTTCCTCAATGCAACGGCGGCCGTAATGCTTAATGAAGCCTTCCAACGGGGTTTCAATGCCTTTATAAGCCAGTAGCTTTTGTACTTCCGTGGCCGCAAGGCAGGCAAACGTATTGGCCTTTTGCTCGTTCAGCAGGTATGCGGAATCGGCCAGCCGGTTGGTCAGAATTTCCCGCCATTCGCTGCTGAGCAAGCCATGTACCATCGCATCGGCCAGGTGATCCAGCGTGTCTACAAATACGTTTTCCAGTTGGCTGAGCGTGATGACTCGGTCTTCTTCTCCGGAATTGGCCATGGTTTTGGCGCAAACGTCCAGTACATTCTCTAAAATGGAAGTGACGACCGGATGATCGCCTTCCTCTAAAAACCATGTGCTGAAGTCCGGGTGCTGGTACAGGCTGATGCTAGCCGAAGCCCATTCCTGGTTGGCCCATTGCCGGGACAAATCCACGATATTCAGTGGCTCATCGGCCATCAATTCGGGGTCGCTCAGCAAGACCTTCCAGCAGCCGTATTCATAGGGAATCCGGAACTTGTTCTGGTGGTTCAGGGCTTCCGCTTGCTTGAGTTTGTAAACGCAATAGGCATGCGGCGCGTGGATTTTAGTGTTTTCTTCGTGGAATTTTTCAATCAGTTTGTGGAAATCCGCCTTGCTCAACTCGTAAAAGCCAAAGCAGTCGATAATGCCGTGCAAGTCGTTAATGGCCACGCTCATCATTACAATGTCGCCGTTTTCGCGCTCGCGGCTCATTACAATGCCCTGGTTGCCAATACCATCGGGGATGGTGGCATAGCACTGGTATAAATTGCTTTGGGAAATAAGGCTGTGGGGCTGGGCTTGCTCTTTTTTGGCTTCCATCAGCTTGTCTTCTCGGTACAATCCGGCAATTTTCAGCGAGTTGATGGACTTTTTAAGCGCTTTTGCCTGCCTGGGGTCGCTCTGGAACCAGTCCTGATGCTCTTGCAAAAACAGGGCGGTGCGGGGCGAGCGCATATCGCCCAGCATGGTCAGCAGCAGTTCCAGCGTTTCGTAGGGGGGCAGGGCCAAAATGGCTGGAATAAAAATGTTCAGCAGGTATTCCACCGGGTAATCGGCTTGCAGGGAGCGAACCAGGTTGCATTGCTCATCCACCGGCAGGGAAAAAATAAAGTCGATAAAATCAATCAACGCTTCCGGGTTGCGGGTGGAAACCTCCAGCATGCGCTCGGTTTCCCTGTTAATCAGCCCGGCGGGGTCGTCCAGGTATTCTAGGTACAGGTTGGGGTCGGTGGGATCGCCTAGTTGGCGCAAAATCACGTTGGCTGCGTCTTTAATGTCATCAGAGCTTTGCGGATTCTGGATAATGGCCCACAGCGGATCCTGCAACCCTTCAATGGAACCCACTTCCATCAGCAGTTCGGAAACAATCTGGATAATGCGGAGGCTGGTGGCCCGCTGAAGCTCTTTTACCAGGATGCGCTGGACGGTATCCTGGTCTCCGATGGCTTGCAGGCGCTTGAGTTGCTTGTTTTTGTCCTGCTTGGAAGGCTCATCCATCGTGTTGAGGTAATCAATCACGGCCAGCACTTCGCTGCGGACGAATAATTTAGAGGCTGGGGGCTGTGATTGGCTCATAGTTCAAATTGTATTACAGTTACCTAGATTCCGTATGCAGTTCCTGCAGTAGATCAACTGCCCGGCTTGGGTGGGTTTAAATCAGAAGCGGGCGCCATTCGGTGCTACCAGTACTTCAGAAACCGGATTGCACAAACAGTCAGAAGGTTTGAACTTATGGGAAATGCCACGGGTAACGCCACCAGAATGAAAGCGGTTGTCGCATCGGTTGCGGCGGGGAGCCTGGCGGCGGAATTGGGTATTCAGCCGGGGGATTCCTTGCTGTCCATCAATGGCTCGAATCAATTGGAAGACATGTTTGACTACCAGTTTGAAGTTTCTGGTTCAGAATACCTTGAATTGCACGTTCAACACACCAACGGAACAGAGGAAATTTACGAGCTGGAAAAAGAGCCTGACGACGATTTGGGGATTGTTTTCACCTCTCCGGTGTTTACGCCCATTCGCACGTGCAACAACGCTTGCCCCTTTTGTTTCATCGATCAGCAGCCTGCCGGGCTAAGGCCCAGCCTGTATGTAAAAGACGACGATTATCGCCTGTCGTATTTCGCCAATACGTACATTACGCTCACCAACCTCACCCCGCGCGATCGCGAGCGGATTGCCCGACTCCGGCCCGGCCCTTTGTATATTTCAGTGCATTCCACGGTGCCGGAAGTCCGCAAGGTGGCCCTGAAAAACCAGAAGGGCGGGCAAATCATGGAGGAGCTTCGCTGGTTGAAAAGTCTGGAAGTGCCTTATCACTGCCAGATTGTAGTCTGTCCCGGCCTGACGGATGGGGATAGCCTGCGGCAATCGCTGGCGGATCTGTATACGCTGCGCCCGGAGGCGATGTCGGTAGCGGTGGTGCCGGTGGGCCTTACCCAGTACCGGGACAACCTTTCGGAACTCAACCCGGTGGATGCGGACAGCGCCACGGGTGTAATCGGGATTGTGGAAGCTTTTAAACGGCAGCATCCCGATGCGGCGGATTTTGTGTTTCTCTCCGATGAGTTTTATTTCAAGGCGGGCTTGCCGTTGCCTTCTTACGCGGAATATGGCGATTTTCCACAGTTGGATGACGGTGTGGGAACCGCCCGCATGTTGCTGGAAGATTTTTTCAAGCTGGAAAACGAATTACCGCAAGCGGTGGAAGCACCCTTCAACGTGGTATTGCTCACCGGCAAGCTGGGCGCCATGATTCTGCAACCCATCGCCACCCGCTTGAACGCCATTGATGGTTTATATGTAGACTTGTTACCCGTGCAAAGCCGCTTTTGGGGCGATTCCGTGGATGTGGCCGGGTTGGTGACGGGTGAGGACATTGTATCTACGCTGACTCAAATGGATATTTCCGGCTATCGCTCGGCGATTATACCTTCCGTCATGCTCAAGCAATCCACCGACGCATTTTTAGATGGCAAGACCGTTCCCGAAGTCTCTGAAGCGGTGAAGCTCCCGTTTCAGGTAGTATCCGATCCCTACAGCGCGCGGGAATTAGTGGCGCATATTTTAAGACCCACCAATTTAGTTAAGATTTAGGCGCTTTGCCCAAGGGACTTGAGCCGTTGGAGGGCTTTCATGGCCTGATCGGGCTGATTGGCCTCCACAAACAGCGAGGCGAGTTGCTGGAGCGTACTGGTGTAACGAGAACGATCCTTGGCTTCGCGGGCCGTCTTGAGGGATTGCTGATAGCTCTGGATGGCCTGGGTAAAGTCTTGCGCCTTGCGCTGGGCGGCGCCTAAATTACTCAAGATGTCGCTTTGCACCTGCGGGGGAACCGGTTGGTTTTGCATCAGTTGAGCCGCCTGTTGCAGAGTTTGGGTGGCTTGTGCGGCATCTCCCCGGTGCAGGTACAGGCTGCCCAGGTCGTTCAGCGAACGCAGTTGGGCTTTGGCGTCGCCATATTGGGTATCCAGTTCCACGACCTGTTGATAAGCGGCTTGGGCTTTATCAAGCTGCCCGCGTTCTTCCAGAATGGAGGCCATGGCGTGTAGGGAATTGGCCTGTTTTTGAGGCAGGCTGGCGGCCTCAAATCGGTTAGCCGCCTGTTCAAAACAGGAGACCGCCTCTTCCCACTGGCCTGACTGATCGGCAAAACGCCCTTTCAGTTGCCAGACTTTGCCTTCCAGATCGGGTCGATCCTGATTGGATAATAAATCCAGCACCTGTTGCAGCTTCTGGTTGGCATCCGCGCTGTTGTCTGCCTGCTGGCTGGTTTTGGCGTCCTCAATCAGGGTTTTCAGCTGCGTTTTGGCGGCGGCGCTCAGTCCCTTCGTATCATCTGGAACGGCCTGGGCCGGATCGCTGTTGGCGTCGTTTTCCGTGGCGTTGGCGGCAAATTTGACTTCCTCGTTGTTGGGTTTTCCATTGCCTTCGGCCCCGGTTTCTACAGGCGGTAAATCGGCATGGTAGTCAATATCCTGCATTAACAGGGCGTCTACCCATTCCTTCACCACTTTGGAAGGCTGCCCCAAAGCCTTGCCGATAAACTGATCCAGCGAATTGGCCGCCGTGCGCAAGGTTTGCTTGATGAACGGCACTTCCGGCTGATCCTTGGCTGCCTGCAACCGAACCACGTTCAGGTAGGCCGCCACTTCGGAGCGGGTTTGCTCATCCGCTCCCAGCGCGGTCATGGTGTTTTTAAAATCATGGATCACCGCATCCAGCGGGATTTTCTGGGAGCGATCGAATTGCACCGCCTGTAACCCGGCGGAGGGCCGGTTGGTGTCATTCGCGTTGCCTTGGGCAACGGCTGTTTGTTCATCCGTTGCGGAACTTACCGGCCCGCGCCCGTTCCCAACGCCCTGGGAGCGAGGATAAGCAGGAATTAGCGGTGTATACACACGGGAAACCATCAGGCTCTTCTTCTTACTCAGCAACTAGTTCGTTTTTCGGCCAGGCAGAGGCAAACTCCAGCCGTTGCCGGAGAAAATCCTCTGCCTGTAGGAGCTGTTGTAAGGGTACGAAGATTTGCCGGTTTGTCAGGGACAAAACCGCGCGTTAAACCCGAAATTCAAAATCCGGAAAATGGAAACCGGATATTACAGGGGCTTATGAATCAAAACCGGGAGGAGCTATAGGAGCTGTCCGCCGAGGAATAACTGCTGCTACCCGTAGGCGGCGGGGCGGTAAAGCATTCCTTTAGCTGGGGCGGCAACTTGGTGTAATAAATGGATAAGCCGTGGTGATACGTGTAGAACTTGAAAAAGTTGAAGCCCAGATACCAGGCCAGCGTCGCTACTTCCAGCAGCATAATCATGGGGACGTTGGCTTTGAAGCTGATGAACTGATCAATATCCACCGCGTTCAGCAGCCAGATGACCTCCCCCAGCGCGCCGCCCACCAGCAACAGGTAGGCCGGGAACAACACGTACACATAGGGCGAGCAGAAGGCGATCCGTCCGCAACGCTGCATAATGATGGGGTTAGGCAAATCCGGCTCGGTAACGGCCACAATATCCCCGAACAGGCTGGTCAGCGCGGTCCAAACGCTGTTCAGGAACGCGAACAGCGTGAACAGGCCCAGCATCATAATCAGGAACAGTTCCACTGTAAGTTGGACGGAAAGCCCCACAAACGATAAATCGCTGAACGTGTTGAACAGGTAAAGCTCCACCAGCCCCACCAGAAAGGTCACGGTGCCAATCACCACGGGTGGCAGGCACACCATGGCCACCTGGTAGAGTTTCCATTGAATCAGCGCCATCATACCCCGGTTGCTGTCGGTCTGGTAATCCACATGCAACGGGTGCGGGCGCGGGAAAGCCCTGGCCCAGGTGCTGTAATAAATGGTTTTAATCCTGAGCAGCAATTGGAAGCAACCCAGGAACGACAACACCACAAAAGCGATCAGCTTGATGAAAAAGTAGGTCGGCAAGTCCCCAAGCGCGGCTTCCGCACCCGTAGGCGACATGGCGCGGGTGCGGAGCCAGTCAATCAGTGGAATGAACAAGCTTTCGCCGGTCAGGAATACGATGGGCGTTACAATCAGCAGTAACAGCAACAACGGTATCACCTGGGGCGGCAGAACCATATCCAGAATGGTCACTCCCGCGGGGAGCGAGAGCGGCACCTCATAGCTGGCCTTGCTAGACGCGTTGTTCATTGACCTCTTGCTTGATAGCGGCTTGGTTTACTAAGCGGTCACTTGCGGCTTTTTACCCGGTTTTTCCGAGGACTTCTCAAAGACAATCTCGTTGTCCTTCAGGCTGGCCACAATGCTGTCGCCTTCTTTAAAGCGGCCCAGCAGAATCTGTTCAGACAATTCGTCCTCGATCTTCTTCTGGATCACCCGTCTCAGCGGGCGGGCGCCGTAGGAAGGGCTGTAGCCTTCTTTGGCCAGTTCGTCTTTCACTTCATCGGGAATGCTCAGTTGCATACTCTGCGTACCCAGGCGGGTAATCAGGTCTTTCAGCATGATGTCCACAATGTTGCGGATTTCCGGTTTGGTCAACTGGTGGAAGATGATGGTGTCATCCAGACGGTTCAGAAACTCGGGACGGAACATTTTTTTCATTTCGTCCATCACGGTTTCTTTCATCTTCTCGTAGCGGGCTTTTTCATCGTCATCGCTCACCGTGAAACCGAACGGGGACGGGTTTTCGATGCCCCGCGCGCCTACGTTGCTGGTCATGATGATAATGGTGTTTTTAAAGTCCACGTTGCGACCCTTGGAATCCGTCAGGCGGCCGTCATCCAGAATTTGCAGCAGAATGTTGAACACATCCGGGTGCGCTTTCTCGATCTCGTCAAACAGCACAACGGAGTACGGCTTGCGGCGCACCATCTCGGTGAGCTGCCCGCCTTCGTTGTAGCCCACGTACCCCGGCGGGGAACCGATCAGCTTGCTGACCGTGTGGCGCTCCATGAATTCGGACATGTCCACCCGAATGATGTTTTCCTGGGAACCGAAGAAGTAATCGGCCAAAGCCTTTGCCAACTCGGTTTTCCCTACCCCGGTGGGGCCGCTGAAGATGAAGGAGCCGATGGGCCGGTTCGGGTTTTTCAAACCCACCCGCGCCCGGCGGATGGCTTTGGAAATGGCCGTCACCGCGTCATGCTGGCCAATGACCCGCTCATGCAGCGTTTCTTCCATTTTGAGCAACTTTTCGGATTCGCTTTCGGTCAGCTTGGAAACCGGCACGCCGGTCCAACTGGCTACGATTTGCGCGATATGTTCGGCAGTGACAATAATCTTTTTGTCTTCCTGCTGCTTTTTCCATTCTTCGCCCATTTCGCGGAGTTTTTCCCGCATCTCGGCTTCCTTGTCGCGCAGGTCGCTGGCGGTTTCAAACTCCTGGTTGCGAATGGCCTGTTCTTTCTCGCGGATGATGCCCTTGAGATCTTTTTCCAGGGCTTTGCCTTCCGGCGGCAATGCGCTGGAGGACAACCGCACCCGGGAACTGGCTTCATCCACCAAATCGATGGCTTTATCCGGCAGGAAGCGATCGGAAATGTAGCGGGAAGACAGCTTGGCGGCCGCTTCCAGCGCTTCATCGCTGATCACCAGCTTGTGGTGCGCCTCGTATTTTTCACGCAGCCCGCGCATAATCTCGATGGTTTCATCCACCGAAGGCTCTTCCACCATTACGGGCTGGAAGCGGCGCTCCAGTGCGGCGTCTTTTTCAATGTGCTTTCTGTATTCGCTGATGGTAGTCGCGCCAATGCACTGCAACTCGCCGCGAGACAGGGCGGGCTTCAGGATGTTGGCGGCGTCAATGGCACCTTCGGCTGCACCGGCCCCAATCAGGGTGTGCAGCTCGTCAATCACCAGAATGATGTTACCGGCCTGGCGGATTTCATCCATCACTTTTTTGAGGCGCTCTTCAAACTCGCCCCGGTACTTGGTTCCGGCCACCAGCAAGCCGATATCCAGTTGCACAATTTTCTTGTCGCTCAGGATTTCCGGCACGTCGCCGTTCACGATGCGTTGGGCCAAGCCTTCGGCGATGGCGGTTTTACCCACGCCGGGTTCACCAATCAGCACCGGGTTGTTTTTGCTGCGACGGCCCAGGATTTGAACCACGCGCTCGATTTCTTTTTCGCGGCCCACCACCGGATCCAAGCGTTGCTCTTGCGCGGATTGGGTCAGGTTGGTGGAGAATTCATCCAAAGTCGGTGTTTTGCTGCGGCCTGGGGTTGCAGTGGTGGCGGCTCCCCGGGTTTCTCCCAGCATGCGGATGACATTGCTTCTCACCTTTGTGAGATCCACGCCCAGGTTTTCCAGTACGCGGGCGGCCACGCCTTCGCCTTCGCGGATTAAGCCCAGCAGCAAATGCTCGGTGCCAATGTAGTTGTGGCCCAGTTGCCGCGCTTCATCCCAGGAGAGTTCCAACACTCTTTTAGCGCGTGGGGTGAACGGGATTTCAACGGCCACAAAGCCTGAACCCCGGCCAATGATTTTTTCTACTTCGGCGCGCGCTTCCTTGAGGTTGACGCCCATGCCCTTGAGGGTTTTCGCGGCAATGCCGGTCCCTTCGCCAATCAGCCCCAGCAGGATCTGCTCGGTGCCGACGAAGTTGTGCCCCAGTCGGCGGGCTTCTTCCTGAGCCAGCATAATGACTTTGATAGCTTTTTCTGTAAATCTTTCAAACATAGGCGCCTCAGTCTAAAACCGAATCTCTTTGCAATATTCTAGTATTAAATCGTGAAAGATGCGAACGTGCCTCAGCCACTCAATAACTGATGCCCCACTCCCTCATTCACGTTCCTAGTCTACCTTACCCGGCGGCTGGATTCAAGCACGAAACGGTTTATAATGCAGATTTTAATGTTTTTCTCAGGTTTTAAAGGGTGAACTGTGCCGATGCCTTGTCCGAATTGTTTAGCCGAAACGCCCGAAAATGCTCGCTTTTGTCCTCAGTGTGGCTTTATGTTGGTTGTACACGAACCCCTGCCTGATCTTCCTGAATCTTCCAGGGGTGGATGGCTTACATTGCTAATGTCTTTGGCCCTTAGTCTGGGGCTTTCTTGCCTGCTGATCATGGTTTTTCACTGGCCCATCTTTTTTCTGGGTGGTGTGCTGCCGCTGTTTTGGCTGGGCCGCAGACGAAAGTAACCGATTTTTTTCGGCTTCGGTGAGCAAGCGGGTTTCTCCCTCCGGCAGTTTTCCCAATCCAATTGGGCCAAACGCTACCCGGTGCAGGACTTGCACCCGGTGGCCAATTTCCCTCAATGAGCGGCGAACCTGTCGATTATACCCGGTAATGAGTTCCACCCGGTAGCGATACGGATTCTTTTCATCCGGCAGCACTTTGCTCATTTTAGCCAGCTTGTCCTCAGGCATCAGCCGGATTCCGGTTAGCAACTTCTTGATGTCGGCAGGCGTGAGTGGGTGGTTGAGGACAATTTCATACAGCTTGGGCACATGAAAACTGGGATGCGTGACTTTAAACAGAAAATCCCCATCGCTGGAAAGAATCAGCGCGCCGCTGCTATCCTGATCCAACCGTCCTGCGGGATCGGCGGCCTGATACTCCTTCGGCAGTAATTCATAAATCGTTTTCTGGGTGCGTCCGCCCCGGCGACTGGTTACGTATCCGGCAGGCTTGTGGAATAGTAGGTAGTATTTATCGGCTTGGGGGAGCGGCTTGCCCTGAACGGTGATCTTGTCCGTTTCCGGATCGACTTTCGTGCCCATTTCGGTAACGACTTGCCCGTTCACCTTTACTTTGCCAGCCGCAATCAGCTCATCGGCTTTTCGGCGAGCGCAGTAACCACTGTCGGCAATGGCCTTGTTAAGCCGAATCTGCGGCGCGTCCGCTTTGGTTGAGTCTGACATGACTGAAAAGTCCAAGTTGGCAGGCTTCTTCGTGAATCACATCGCAGCCCAGTTCACGAGCCAGATTCAATGCCTGCTGATAATCGTGTTGGGAGTAAAGCGGCCATTCGCCCCGAATTTCACCTTGCACCCGAATTTCCACCCGGTCGGTAAAAATATAGAAGGCCCGCTTGCCCTGGGTGTCCTGCATTCGTTCCAAGGCTCTTTGCAGCGCCTGATCGGGTTGAATGCTCAGCGATTTCATGCTGATCAGCGTCTGGATCATCACGTCTTCCAGCGTGTTCTGGGCGGTGATCAATTGATCATCATCAAACGCTTCCATGCACAGCCGCGCGGTTTCCACCAAACGGCCCAACGCTTCGCGAGAGGTGGCCGGGGCGGGATGTTGCCGCAACCAGGCCAGATGCTGAGCCTGGGCCAACGTAATGGATTGCGGGGCCGTTTTAGGCATGTTTGGCTGCGTAATCATTTATTTTTTCCAGCATTCTTCCAAACGTAATTCCAGGCTTGTATTCTACCCGAAAGATCATGCGTAGCCTATCGCAGCAAGGCGCTTGTAAAGATAAATCGCGTTTTCGCTTAAAGTTTCCCTTTAACACTTTGGGCCGCGTAGCCAGTCATCTCCACGTAGGCTTGCCCTTGCACTGTTTGTCCCTTTTTGCGGCCTTCTACCTGCGAACTCCCTTCCCAGTAGGAAACCCCTGTAGAACCGGCGGTGAACAGTTCTTGATTCTCAAAGGCGGGGGTAATGTTCAGGGTTAATTCCTCCGAAGGAATGGACACTTTCCAGCCCATGGGGTAGGTGCCTTTGCTGGCCGGGCTAGTCCATTGGGGGCCACTGTTCTGCACTGTAAAATCCTTCAGGCTCAAATGGCGGCTATGGCCATCCGCATACACCACGGTGCCGCTGGAATTGGGATCGATCCGTCCGTTGTCCTGCCGCAATAAATAGAGCATCAGCTCGGTATTATCGTTCAGTTGAACGCTGAACCAGTCCCAGCCCTGCTGGTTTTTGGCGAGCTGGTTACTGCCGAATTCATGATCCATCCACGAGAGTCCGCTGACCGGATAGGCTTTGCCTTCCAATAGTAGTAGGCCTTCGGTTTTAAGCCGGGTGAGTGAGTAATAATGCGAGGCGCACCCCATGCACGATGCCTTCTGGCTGACCCCGCTTTGGCCGTGAATGACCGGCGGCTTTTCACTGCTCAGCAACAGATGAATTTCCTGCTTGCCGTCCGGCGAATCGGCGCGAAGCGCCATTTGCTTGCCCAGCATTTCGGCCAGCCAAAGTTCGTTCCAGACGTAATAAGTATCGGTTCTCGATCCTGCCACGTTTAACCCTGTGCGGTTCAGTTTTTCGTTGTAGTGGAAGGTTTTTCCATTCTCGTCGCTCAGGGCGAAATGCGCGGCGTACAGGTTGTTGGTATTCCAGGGGGAGGCGTTGTTTTCCTGCACGGCCTTGGGATCGTTACCAATTCGGAAAAAAGTGAGTTCGTAGCCGTATTGTTTGCCCTGTGGGGTTTGCAGGTGGCCAGTGTAATACCACCATTCGGTTTTAAAGTTGGGATGCGAGGCGTGATCCTGCGGGAACTGATACTGATAACCCGGCAATGCAGGCTTATACTGAAACGCCAGCGCCAACGGCACAATCAACAACAGGCCCAATACCGGCAAAAACCAGGTAGGGTGCTTGAACAATAATTTGGAAGGCCAGAAACGCATGAGGGTTACTCCGTTTTAATCACTTGCGGGGCTGGGGTGTGGGCCGCCAGACGGGCGGGGATCAGCCCGGAAACAATCGAGGTGATCATTACCAGCAGGAACGATTGAATGAGGAAGGGGAGCGGCACTTCAAACCGGATAGTCCAGCCGAAGGATTGCTTGTTGATGACGTAAATCAGCAGAAAAGATAGTAAAAAACCGACCGCCAGCCCGCTGATATTGCCAAATAAACCTAGGAGCCCGGCCTTCACCATCACGATTTTACTGATTTGCCGATCTTCCGCGCCCAGGTATTTAAGAATGCCGAATTCCCGCCGGGCTTCCAGCACCAGGGCGAACAGGGAGTTCATCACCGCCAGCAGCGCCACCGCGATCGCGATGACATGCAGCGCATAGGTAATTGCAAACGTGCGGTCAAAAATGCGAAGCACTTCCTCCCGCAATTCTTTATTGCTGCGAATATGCAGCAGGCTCTTGCCGCTAAGAGCTTGCCGGATCTCATCCCGCACACCTTCCGGGGATGCGTTGGGCTTCAGGTAGACCGCTAAATTGCTGATGCGCTCATCATGGTAAAACTCGCGGTACCACTGGCGGGGCATCACGATATAGCCTAAATCGCTGGAATAATCGTAATACACCGCTTCCACGGCAAAGGGTTGCAACCCGTTCGGTGTTTCCAGTTGGATGGTATCGCCCTGCTTCACATGGTTTCGGGTGGAAAATGCTTCTGTCACGGTAACAGACGGATGTAACTGGGTTCGGTTTAAAACTTGCGTGGCGCTTTCCCCATTCATAAACAGCAGGTTGCCGTGTTTGGCCAGCACCTCAAAATCCCCTACGCCCAAGTGGGTCGGGTTGCCGTGGTATTGAATGGGAAACTCGTAAAAGGCGTCTACCGCTGCCACGCCCGGTAGCTTGCGAATGGCGGCGACCGCCTGCGGGTTGATTCGCCCCGTCTGCTTGCTGCCGAACTTGGAAATCGGCTCCACCCATAAATCGGCTTTAAGCGTTTGCTGCACCCAGCTAATCACGGTTTGCCGGAAGCTGCTGATCATCACTGCCAGGCTTACCATCATGGCAATGCCAATCATCAGGCTGGCAATGGCCACCGCGGTTCGGCCCAATGCGCCGCGCAAAATCAGCCCGGCCAGTCGGCCTTCGGTCTGGAAGCATCTTTTAAGCAGCGGAAGCAGCGCTGTCAGGCTGATTTTAACTAGCAGGGGAATCCACAAGACGGCTGCCAGAATAGTAGTAAACGCGGAAGCAAACCCAAACACCGGCAGCCCGGAAACAGGCGGCAGGGAAGAACTCACCAGCGCGACCGCCGCCAATCCCGTCCCAATCAGGCTCAGTTTGCCGGAGGCTTGCACGATTCGGGATTCATAAGAGGCCCGACGGCTGGCTTCGGCGGGGGCAATGCTGGTGGCCTCCAGAACGGGAGCCAGAGCGCCAACCAGGGTCATTAAAATGCCGAACACAAAGGCTCGCGCTAGCACCCACGGGTTGACCGAAAACATGTCCAGCACCTGCCCGGTGTACAAATTGGCAATGGTGGTGGCGACGGCCTGCGCCGCAAATTTGGACAGAAAGACCCCGAAGCCAATGCCCAGCAAGGTTCCTGTCAGGCCGATGATCAGGGCTTCCACCAGAAACAGGCCGAAAATCTGTCGCCGGGAAAAACCGATGGCGCGCAGGGTGCCAATATCGGGCCTGCGGCGGATAATGGTGATGGACATGGTGTTATAAATCAGGAAGACGCCCACCACAAGGGCAATAAAGCTGAGCGTGGTGAGGTTGTACTGATAGGAGCGAATCATTTTTTCCATCTGGGCGCTGCGCTGGGTGGGGCGCTGCACTGCCAGCCCGGCGGGAAGCTCTTTTTCAAGCTTGGCCTGCACCGCTGGCAGCAAGGCTTCCGGTACAATCAAATCAATCTTGCTGAGCATCCCTTTCATGCGGAATGCTTGTTGCGCGGTGGAAAGATCCATCACTACCAAACTGCCGCCATAGGCATTGCCCAGTCCGCTTTCGGAGAGAACCCCCGCAACGGTGAAAGCGGAAATACCGTCGTTCAGGTAAAGCTTGAATGTATCGCCGGGTTTCAGGTGATGCGCTTTGGCGAGGCTTTTGCCGATGTAGGCGTGGTTGGGCTTTAGAATATCCAGCGGGTTGTTGGTGTGGGCCATTAGTTTCATATTGCCCTGGGAATCCCGCACAGTCCCCAACATGTCCATGCCCAGCATT
>CABHPA010000175.1 GCA_902168245.1 Candidatus Melainabacteria bacterium | reverse complement strand
CGGATGGGCCGTCGCGGGTTTGAGTACTTCTGTGTGGGCCGCCCGGCGGTGGATGCGGTTGCCGAAGATGAAGTCCAGAAGGAGAACGCCAGCGTATGAGTCGTATCCTCGTCACGGGCGGAGCCGGGTATATTGGTAGCCATTTTGTACACAGATATCTAAAAAAACACCCAGAAGCTCCTATCGTAGTGGTAGACAACCTTTCGGAAGGCCATCGTGAATCATTGGATGGTTTGAAGACGGTGACATTGCTTCAAGAGGACACCGGTGATAGAGCAACTATGTGCTCAATTCTTCAAGAACATCAAATACAAACCGTCATCCATTTTGCAGCCAGTTGTTATGTGGGAGAGTCGCAAGAGCAACCCGCAAAGTATTTTGAGAATAACTGCGCTAAAACCTTAGTTCTCCTAGATGCTATGGATCACTGTGGAGTTAAAGAGATTGTTTTTTCTTCAACCTGTGCTAGCTATGGGAATCCTGACTATGTGCCGATTGATGAGTCACATCCTCAGATGCCTATCAATGTCTATGGCACCACAAAGCTTATGGTTGAACAAGCATTAAGAGCTTATGCTCTGGCAAAAGGGTGGTCTTATGTAGCACTACGTTATTTCAATGCTGCGGGTGCTGATGAGAGTGGACTGATTGGTGAACACCATGATCCAGAAACGCATTTGATTCCTTTAATACTACAAGCTGCTCTAGGAAAGCGTAACAGTATTCAGATCTATGGTGATGATTACGATACACCAGATGGAACTTGTATCCGCGACTATATTCATGTCAATGACCTAGCGGATGCCCATATTGCAGCCATCAAATATCTTCGGTGTAATCCGGGAGGCGAAGTGTTCAATTTGGGTACCCGAACAGGAAGCTCTGTTTTAGAAGTGATTGATATGTGTCGAAAAATCACAGGAAAAGAAATTCCGGTTCAAGTTTCCCAAAGACGACCAGGAGATCCTGCTGTTTTGGTTTCTAATGCTGAAAAAGCGCATAATCTTCTGGGGTGGCAAGCACAGTACGATTTGGAAAGGATTGTGGCCACTGCTTGGCATTGGGAGCAAGCATCTAGATATTAATATAAATTCTGCAACGTCTTGATATACACTACCAGCCTCTCTAATGAATTCAAGAACGCATTGTCCCTAATCACTCTCTATTAGCTCTCCTGTGTAAAGAATTTTAACAAGTTTAGCTGTTTTTAATACTTGTATCGCAATATCTGCTCTTCATGTGGCTACCTTTTAGAAAGGTGACAATCGAATATGGCTACTTACACAATTTATGCTCCTGAAAACAAGCCAATCACTACAACCGCTGCACTAGCGTTGGAAAGCGAACCTGGCATTTTCCCAGGAAAAGTTCTCATAGAAGGAATTCCTGTTGATCCCTTTAAGGACAAAGAGTATTTCCTCAAACGGTTGGCATATGAGGCGAAAAAGCCTAAAAAGAGTTTGTTTTTTCCAATTAATGTTCATTCTGCCAACATGTCCCAAAAAAATTCCCGGCTTAAGCAGCTATTTCTGAAAGCTGACACGGTCTACTGTGATGGTGCCGGAATTGCTCTTGCTTCAAAATTACTTGGCAAAGGGATTATCCCAAAGCGATTTGCTAATGGTGATTGGCTTTTTGAGATGTTCGATTTTCTCCATGAGCAGAACTGCACCATGTATTATCTGGGAGGAGAGCCAGGGATTGTTGAAAAGGGGTTGAGCCTTTATACAACCGATCGAGAAAACCATTCTCTGATCGGCATTCACCATGGGTTCATTCTGAGAGATAAAACACTGGAACATAATGTCATTCAAGAGATTAACCGACTCAAACCCGATATTCTATTTGTGGGTCTCGGTTGCCCATTGGAGCAATACTGGATTGATGAACACTTTCAAACATTAGATGTTGGCGTTTTTTATCCAATAGGAGCCAGCATGGACTACATTACCGGCAAAATTCCACGGTGTCCGGTTTGGCTGGGTGATTTGGGTTTAGAGTGGCTGTTCCGGTTTGCCGCTGAACCCAAGCGTCTTTATCATCGTTATCTAGTTGGCAACCCTTGGTTTTTGAGCCGAATAATCTTTGAAGTGATTAAAGAAAAACTTTTGAGGCGATTGAGCAAAGTAAAACCTGTGTTAAGACAGGCTAGGTAGTAAGAGCCTGTATTCACAGACAAGGTAGTTTGTGGATAATGTTTGGATAGAGGAGGAGTGAGTATGCCCTATTCAAGCGATTTAAGCGATGCTGAATGGTTATTGGTGAAAGATTTATTTGCAGTCGGCAACTATGGTACGAGTCGCCAACATGCGGTTCGTGATTTGCTGAACGCTGTTTTTTATTTAACGAAAACGGGCTGTCAATGGCGGATGTTGCCGAGTGATTTCCCGCCGTATTCTACCGTTCATAGCTTTTTCCACCGTGCCAAGAAGCGAGGAA
>CABHPA010000174.1 GCA_902168245.1 Candidatus Melainabacteria bacterium | reverse complement strand
TATCGGTGCGGCAATTGGCACTGGTGCTGTGGTGGCAGCGTTAATCGGTACAGCTCCTGTGAGTGTCCCAGCAGCAATTGGGATAGCGGCTGCAACTGGGGTAATATCATTCTTGTTTAAATATGGCTCAGATAAAGGGATTGATTATCTTTTTGAGCATCAAAAGGATTTGGAGAGGCAATTTAAGGGGATTTTAAATAATGCTGGAACTTTTTTGCAAGATGTTGCAAAAAAGGCAGGTAAAACATTTGATGAGGTTGCTGCAGGATTTAAAAGAGATATGAATGACACTCTCTTATTTAATCCTGATAGTCCTACAGGTAAGGCTCGATTAAATAGGGAAATGCAAAAAATTGCTAACCGAATGTACGATGATCTTGGACTTACCCGTACATGGGCTAATAACAATAAAGACCAAGCAAAACCACCTGTAGCACCCAAGAGTGGAGATACAGGTGAGCGTCCTGATCCAAACCAACCAGTAAATAAAGGCCAGCCTGAGATAAAACAGCCTGTACCCAAATTTAAACCCAAATCAGCTCCAGTACGTTCCAAGTACAAACCCTCTTTTTGGGATGGCTTTTTTAATGTGTCATATTCTTATACTTGGACTTGGGGAGATGATGCAGGTACTAATGCCACCCCTACTTTATATAGCACAAGTACTTCTGCGACAATTGTGCCTCCTTTAGTTCTGGATCTCAATAACAACGGTGTAGAGACTCTTTCTGCAGATCAGAGCAATGTGTTTTTTGATCTGCAGGGAGATGGAATGCTTCACCAGACCTCTTGGGTTTCCAAGAACGATGCCTTGCTGGCTATTGATAAAAACCAGAACAATATTATCGATGACGCCAATGAATTATTTGGTTGGGCTGATCAAACCGGTTTTGACGATTTACGCGCTTTAGATAGTAACGCCGATAATATTATTGATGCTAATGATCAGAATTTCAATTTGCTTCGGGTCTGGCAGGACAGTAATGAGGACGGGATCACGGATGATGGGGAATTAAAAACTTTAACCGAGGCAGGCATTCGTTCAATTAGCTTAAGTACCAAGACAGAAAATTATACGAATAACGGGAATCTGGTGTCTGAGAGTGCCAGTTTTACCAGAACAGATGGAAGTAGTTCAAAAATATACGATGTCTTCTTTTCCAGTGACAATCTCTGGACTCATACCAAAGGTGACTATCAGGTTGATTTGGATCTAATCTTCAGTCCCTGGGTTCATGGATATGGTCGGATCCAGGATTTACTGGTACTTGCCACTCAAAATGCGGATTTGAAGACCCTGGTTCTGAATTTGGCTGCTGAGTCAAACGCTCAAGCCGTTTATGAACAAGTGGATCATTTGATTAGCCTTTGGGCAGGTACGGCTGAAATTGGCCAGGTTCCTGCCGGGCAGTTTGACTCGGCAAAAGCAGCATTTATACAGGACTATCTGGGTCTAAACACTGTATTGGATGGGGCTCCTGTCGCAACTATCGATCAGACCTATCAGGATCTCAAAAACAAGATTTTTGTGGATTTTATTGCACAAACCCCAATTGGTCTATCGCTCGGGATGGGGTATGACTTTAATAATGATCAATATCTAATTAACTCTTCTGTTTTTTATGATCAGATTGTTCAATTGGTCACGGACGTTAAGTCCAGTTATTCAGCCTATTTAATTGGAAAAGTCCTGATTGAATCCGATGTCATGCAATTGGACCTGGTGGCAGATGCGATTCAGCGACATGGTTACGGGGATTTTATCCTCAGTTACTTAAATCAACAAATGGATTTTGTGGCTGAAAATGCAGATGGTTCTGTCACGGGAACTGCCGGAGATAATATTCTTTATTCTACCAGCACGGATCCTGCTGGGGTTTTGATTCAGGGCAATGATGGCAACGATGTACTGGTTTCAACGGTCGGTAACGACTCTTTACAAGGTGGTACTGGAAATGATGTGTATATTTTGGATCTACAAGCCGGTACCGATCTGATTACAGATGCCTCAGGGGTCGATCAGTTGGTTCTGGGTGCGGGCATCAGTAAAGATAACTTAGTGCTGAGTCGTTCGGGAAATGATTTGTTACTCACTGTTGGCACCTATCCACTGGGCACTATTCAGAATTTCTATACCACCGGCACTCTTGAAAAAATTTCCTTCCTAGATGGCACCAGTTTATCCAGTGCTGATATTTTGGCTATGACCACAAGCATTACAGGTACGGCTAGTGCTGAGAGCTTGGCTGGCAATAACTTTGCCAATACCATTAGCGGGAATGGCGGGAATGACACTCTAACTGGTGGGGCCGGTAATGATACCCTGGACGGTGGTTCTGGGGATGACTCCATGCTGGGTGGCGTTGGTAATGATGTTTATATAGTGGACAGTTCTGCTGATGTTATTACTGAAAAAGCCAGCGAAGGAACCGATACGATTCAGTCCAGTGTGTCTTACACGCTGGGAGCCAACCTGGAGAATTTAACCTTAACAGGTTCAGCCAATATCAATGCCACGGGAAATGAACTGAATAACACATTAACGGCTAACACGGGAACAAACATTCTAACGGGCAAGCAAGGCGATGATACCTATGTGCTAGACAGTGCCCTGGATACGGTGATTGAAAATACGGATGAGGGCATTGATACCGTTCAGATTGGCGTGTCTTATACGTTGGGCAGCAATGTAGAGAATTTGACACTGACTGGCTCTTCTACCATCAATGGCGTGGGTAATGGTCTAGACAATATTTTGAGTGGCAATAACGCGGCCAGCACTTTAACCGGTGGGTTGGGCAATGATACCTATGTCATTCAAAACGCCGGGACTGTAATCACTGAAAATACGTCTGAAGGGACTGATACCATTCAAACCAGTGTCTCTTACACCCTGGGAGCCAATCTGGAAAATTTAACTCTGACGGGCGTCAGTGCTTTAAATGGCGTTGGTAACACTTTGGGTAATACGCTCACCGGTAATGCTGCAGCCAGTACTTTATCCGGTGGTTTGGGTAATGATACGTATGTGATCCAGAATGCCAGTTCGGTGATTGTGGAAAACGCTTCGGAAGGAACCGATACGGTTCAAAGCAGCATTTCTTATACCTTGGCTGCCAATGTGGAAAATCTGACGCTTACCGGCTCAAATAACCTGAATGCCACCGGGAACAGTGCTATTAACACATTAACGGGTAACGCTGGAGATAACACTCTGGATGGTCAGGCAGGAGCCGACAGTTTGGCAGGCGGCTTGGGTAATGACACCTATATCGTGGATAATACCGGTGATTTCATTACGGAAAATGCCGATGAAGGCATTGATACGGTTCAATCCAGCATTGCTCATACCTTAGGGAGCAATCTGGAAAATTTGACTTTAACCGACAATACCAATTTGCTCGGCGTGGGTAATAGCGGGGCTAATATTCTTTCAGGCAACACGGGACTGGATACCTTGGTGGGTGGAGCCGGAAACGATACGTATATCATTCAAACTGCCGGAACCGTACTCACTGAAAATGCGGGGGAAGGCACTGATACGGTTCAAAGTAGTGTCTCTTACACTTTAGGAGCTAATCTCGAGAATTTAACCCTGACGGGTGCCAGTGTCCTAAATGCCACTGGAAATACCCTGGATAATACATTGACCGGAAATAATGCGGCGAGTACTTTAGCGGGTGGTCTGGGCAACGATATCTATGTAGTTCAGAATGCAGCCACCGTCATTACCGAAAATGTCGGTGAAGGGATCGATACGGTTCAAAGTAGTGTATCTTATACATTGGCCACCAATGTGGAAAATCTGACCTTGACGGGTACTTCTGCCATCACTGGTACCGGCAATAGTGGCGCTAATTATTTAGCGGGGAACACAGCCGATAATACCCTGGATGGCGCTACGGGGGCCGATACATTGGCAGGTGGTGCTGGAAACGATACCTATTTGGTGGATAATGCCAGTGATGTGATCCTGGAAAATGCCAGTGAAGGGGTGGATTCGGTTCAGGCTAGTGTCACTTACACCTTGGCTGATTATGTGGAGAATTTGACCTTAACCGGGGCTTCAGCCATTAATGGGACTGGTAATCAATACCACAACCAAATGACAGGGAATTCAGCCAATAACCTGCTCAGAAGTTTTGACGGGGATGACACGTTAGATGGTGGTACCGGAAGCGATACCCTGATTGGCGGCACAGGAAATGATATTTACCTGGTGGATAATGCCAATGATGTGGTCACTGAAGCATTGAATGAAGGCATTGATATAATTCAATCCAGTGTGTCTTATACCTTGAGCGCTAACGTTGAAAACTTGACCTTAACCGGGGGCAGTGCGTTGGTCGGAACCGGTAACAGCTTGGATAATGTGTTAGCAGGCAATAGCGCTACTGACACGTTGGTAGGTGGTACGGGAAACGATACCTATATCTTGCAAAACACCACGACCGTGGTTACCGAAAATGCTGCTGAGGGGATCGACACAGTTCAAATCGGAAACAGCTATACGCTGAGCTCAAATCTGGAAAACCTGACCTTAACCGGCAGTGGTAATCTCACTGGGGTTGGGAATGCTTCCGATAACATATTTACAGCGAATAGTGGTGTGGATACCCTAACCGGTGGACTGGGTAATGACACCTACATTATTAGCAATTCCAATACAGTGATTACGGAAAATGCCAGTGAAGGCACTGATACGGTTCAGGCCAGTGATTCTTATTCCTTGGGGGCGAATCTGGAGAATCTGATTTTAACCGGGAATACGGATATTAATGGCACAGGTAATGCCTTGAATAATACCCTTACTGGAAATGAAGGCAACAATATTCTGGATGGAAGCTCTGGAACAGATACCCTGGCTGGCGGCTTGGGAAACGATACCTATGTCGTGGATAATACCGGAGATATCATTACGGAATATTCCGCTGAAGGTATTGATACAGTCCAATCCAGTGTTTCCTACTCGCTGAGTTCATACTTGGAGAACTTGGTTTTGACGGGCAGTAGCACTATAAATGCAACCGGTAATGAGTTTAATAACGTTTTGGTTGGAAATAGTGCGGGGAATACACTGACTGGACTGGATGGCAGCGATACCCTGGACGGTGGTGCGGGCTCTGATACGTTAGTCGGCGGGCTTGGTGACGATACGTATGTAGTGGATAATCCAGGCGATCTGATTACTGAAAATGAGAATGAGGGGATTGATGCGGTTTTATCCAGCACTAATTACACTTTGTCTTCCAACGTCGAGTATCTGGCATTAACAGGCTCTACAGCCGTTTTAGGAAGTGGAAACGCTCAAAATAACCAGATTATTGGAAACACGGCCAATAACCTGTTATCCGGTTTTCAAGGGGATGACTCTCTGGATGGCGGAATTGGAGCCGATACATTGGTTGGCGGGCAAGGCAATGACAGATATTTTGTGGATAATGCCAGTGATGTCATTGTTGAAAATCTAAATGAAGGCAATGATTCTGTTGAGTCCAGCATTTCTTATACCTTGTCTTCGAATGTCGAGAATCTGATACTCACAGGTATTTCAGCACTTAGTGGAACTGGTAATACAGTTTCTAATCTATTAAAGGGCAATACTGCAAATAATACTTTGACGGCTGATGCTGGCAACGATACGCTGGATGGTGGGGCAGGAGCCGACACCCTGATCGGGGGAACCGGTGATGATATCTATATTGTCGATAATGCCGGGGATACGATTACTGAAAATTCTGGGGAGGGGATCGATTCCGTTCAATCTTCGGTGTCCTATACACTTACTGCTAATGTGGAAAACTTGACCTTAACCGGTACCCGGGACATTGATGCGATCGGCAACGCCTCTAATAACCTTTTAATTGGAAACAGTAGGAGCAATTTGCTGGATGGTGGTAGCGGGGCAGATGTCCTTGCCGGAGCTGGTGGAGATGACGGCTATATCATAGACAATATTAACGATGTGGTCGTGGAAAATGCCAATGAAGGCACCGATACGGTTCAAAGCAGTCTTACTTACACACTGGGCCATAACGTTGAAAATCTGGTATTGGCTAGCGGTGCGGGAGCGATTAACGGGACCGGGAATGCGCTGGATAATATTCTGGTTGGCAATGAAGCCAATAACGTTTTAACCGCTTTAGCCGGAAATGATAGTCTGGACGGCGGGACAGGTGCTGACACTCTGGCTGGGGGTCAAGGCAATGATGCTTATTTTGTGGATAATGCCGGAGATGTGGTCACGGAAAACGCATCCGAAGGAACGGATACGATCTATGCCAGTGTCAATTTCACCTTATCAGCCAATGTGGAAAATCTGATGCTCCTAGGTTCCGATAATCTGGTTGCCACCGGCAATACGCTGGCCAATACCTTAACCGGTAATACCGGTATTGACACGCTGGTCGGTGGGCAAGGCAATGACACGTATGTGGTCTTTAACACAGCAACTGTGATTACCGAAAACAACGGAGAAGGAACCGATACTGTTCAAACGGATTTGTCTTACACCTTAGGTGCTAACCTGGAAAATTTAACCTTGACCGGTTTCCTGGATATCAACGGCACTGGGAATACTTTAGCCAACGTACTCACCGGTAATACTGGAAATAACACTCTGGATGGGGGAGCCGGTGTAGACATTCTGGTTGGTGGAGATGGAAATGATACTTACGTGGTGGATAATGCCGGAGATGTAGTAACGGAAAATACCAATGAAGGCACGGATACCCTTCAAAGCAGCATTTCTTATACATTAGGAGCCAATATAGAGAACCTGACCTTGACCGGTGCTTCTGCTCTGACCGGAACCGGCAACAGTCTGGATAATACTCTGACTGCTAATAGCGCCGCAGATACCCTCGTAGGCAGCACAGGTAATGATACGTATGTGATCCAAAATGCAGGCACTGTGATCACCGAGAATACGGCTGAAGGCACCGATACCGTTCAAAGCAGTGTGTCCTACACCATTGGCAGCAATATTGAAAATTTGACGCTAACGGGTTCATCCAACCTCACGGGCAAAGGCAACACGCTAGATAACGTGCTGGCTGGAAATACAGGCACCGATACCCTGATTGGCGGCACAGGAAATGATACGTACATCATTCATAATGCAGCGACGGTGATCACGGAAACCGTATCTGAAGGCACCGATACGGTTCAAACCAACTTCTCTTACACTTTAGGTGCCAACTTGGAAAATCTGACACTCACCGGAACCAATAATGATACCGCCACAGGAAACACCGCTAATAATGTGCTCACTGGGAACAGCGGCAATAACCTACTCACCGCGTTAGATGGCAATGATACGCTCAATGGTGGCGGTGGTCAGGATACTTTAGTGGGTGGTCTAGGCAATGACACCTATATTGTGAATAATACCGGGGTCACGATTACCGAAAATGCCTCAGAAGGAACCGACACCGTTCAGGCTAGCATCAGCTACACGCTGGCTACCAATGTGGAAAACCTGGTTTTGACCGGCACCACGGCATTGAATGGCACCGGGAACAGTTTAAATAACACTTTGACCGGGAATATCGCAGATAACCAGCTAGACGGTGGTACCGGCGCCGATACCCTGATTGGCGGCATGGGCAACGACACATATGTCGTGGATAATAGCGGGGATGTTGTCACCGAAAATGCGTCGGAAGGCACCGATACGGTTCAATCCAGCATTAACTACACCATCAGTGCCAACTTGGAAAACCTGACCTTGCTGGGTTCTTCCAATCTCACGGCTACGGGCAACACCGGCAATAACACGTTGACTGGTAACGCCGGTAACAGTACCTTGCTGGGTGGTCTGGGCAATGACACCTATGTGCTCCAAAATACCACCACAGTGCTTACCGAAAACGCATCAGAAGGCACGGATACCGTTCAAATTGGAATCAGTTACACACTGGGATCGAATCTGGAAAACCTGACCTTAACCGGCAATGCCGCCATTACCGGTACGGGCAACAACCTGAATAATGTACTGACCAGTAACCTGGGAGCCAGCACTTTAGCAGGTGGTACCGGGAATGATACTTATATTATTCAAAGCCCGGATGCGGTGATTGTGGAAAACGCATCAGAAGGGACTGATACCGTTCAAACCAGCATCCATTACACCTTATCTACTAACTTGGAGAACCTGACCCTGACTGGGGCGGGTAATATCAACGGCATCGGGAACAGTGCCAATAACATGTTAACCGGCAATACCGGCATTAATACTTTAGTCGCTCTGGATGGAAACGATACCCTGGATGGGGGAATCGGCGCAGACTTCTTGTATGGCGGTTTGGGCAACGATACGTATGTGGTGGATAACCTGGGTGATCTGGTGATAGAAAATGCCAGTGAAGGCACCGATCTGGTTCAATCCAGTGTGACCTATACCCTGAGTGCCAATGTGGAAAACTTGACTCTCACTGGCACCAGTGGTATTTCCGGTACTGGAAACAGTCTCAACAATACATTGACCGGCAATATCGGCAATAACACTTTAGATGGTGGTGCAGGCGCCGATACCCTGGTGGGTGGTCAAGGCAATGACACCTACATCATTGATAACGCTGGGGATGTGGTCACTGAAAATGCATCGGAAGGCACGGATACGGTTCAGACCAGCATGACCTATACCTTGGGTAGCAATGTCGAGAATCTGACGCTACTAGGTACCAGTAACCTGAGTGGTACCGGAAATACGCTGGATAATATTTTGACTGGTAATACCGGCAACAGTACCTTGGCTGGCAGCACGGGGAATGATACTTATATTCTGCAAAACACTACCACCTGTCTCTTATACACATCTCCGAGCCCACGAGACTAAGGCGAATCTCGTATG
>CABHPA010000173.1 GCA_902168245.1 Candidatus Melainabacteria bacterium | reverse complement strand
CAGTAGCTTCAAAGGTAACGGCTTGCCCTTGGACTCCAGGCGGGTGAATTGATGCGTGCAGGATTTGCACTTCCAGCGCTGCTTGCCTCTGGCAAACCCATTCTTTACAACCGCAACATGTCGACAAGAAGGACAAAAAGGACGCTCCATCTCTACCCCACCCCCCTACAAACTCAACACCCTCATTATATCATTACTTGGTTTGGCATCTCCAATGGAGGTAACCCAGCCTGCTGCTTATACCTTCTACTAAATGGCTTTCCCAGCCCTGTTATTGACACTGGCTCCCCCCGGTGTCACAGATTGTAGTGGCTTGATGATCGACATAGGTAGCCCCTTGGTTTCCTCCTGTATCTGTAAACTTCTGGTTGATGCTGGTATTCGTAACCGCACCAGGATTACTGCTGCCTAAATAGGCTACAACTTGTTGGGTGATATTATTTGAAGCGGTTCTCAGCGTTTGAGCATCCTGTGGTGCAAGCACTTGAGGATGCTGGTTTAAATAATCAATGGCACGGTTCAAGGTGGCAGCATAACGATCTTTAATGCTAAAGTCAAAACTACTGCCGTATTTAGCATACATCGTTAAAACAGCCCGCTCATCCCCGGCCACATTGTGCCCATCTGCGGCAAGGTCATCCAGCATGAGAGCAAAGGTTAAGTCTGAATTGGGTGCCGCATGAGCTTTTTGGGCTAACTGGTTGATAATTTCCGCATACTGATCCACCAGATCGATACCATTGGCACCGACCGTTTGGGCTGGATTATAATTTTGCTCGGAAATACAAGCTTGCCCTAAGGTACAAGTCGATTGAAGACTAGGGATCAAGTTGTCCTTGGCTGCTTTTTCGGCCTGAGCTGTTTCGTAAGCAGACTTTGCTTGGGCCGCTTTGGCATTGGCCACGGAGGTTGCTTGTATATCAGCATCCATATTCTGTTTCAACCCTGAAAACCACTCATTCAGATTCCCGCCCAAAAGCTGTAAGCTGGCTATCAACACCAATAAAACACAGACCCCTACTCCCGCATATTCTATCAGGGTATTTCCCATTCGGCTTTGCGTCACGGCTCCTGAAGGGATCATACTCATTTCCTTCTTCTTCTGTAATCAGTATCGACAACTTCTGGTATTACTGAAGCGTGAGCTTAATATTTTTTTAAATAAAATGGATTTGGATATGCTTACAGAAATAACTACAGAGGTTTAGGCTTGAATAGAAGTCCAAGTAATAATGAATAATCCATGGATTCTGACAATGGACTATCTTGCACCCGTCAGTCCTGCCATAGAAACCCCGTCTGAATTGTAATTATTTGTTACAGATACTTTAGGAATTCCCAGAAGATCCGATGCCAAAGAAAGTCATGAAGAAAGCTGGGAAATCAAATGCAACATAGTCCAGGTACTACCCTCTCAGAATATGCCGCTATTATTGGTTTACTTGCTCTGGCATCAATCGGCGCTTTGACTTTACTGGGAAATTCCATCTCTGACAATTATAAGCCATTGCTCGAAGCCAATTCCAGCCAAACATTGCAACAGATGAGCCAATTGGAGTTTAGGAGTTCAGCCCCTGGTAGTACCGGTTCTTCTATTCCAGTATCTACGAAGGGCCTCTACTTGCAACTGACAAATATTAGTGGCAATGGCGTGAATGCCACTAGTCTAGAGGGTATTAACGATACCCCGACGGGGACAGCCATTGGGACTGCGAAACAACTCCGCTCTTTGGCAGATCAGGTTACGGATCCTGCATTGAAATCCGCAATTCTAGCTGCCGCTGAATCGGTTTTGAAGCTCTCGGCCGCTCAAGCATCCGTGGAACTGAGTCAGGCCCATGATCCAACCGGCGTAATGTCTCAATTAGTCGCGGTTGCAGGACTGGGAACCGTTCATTTAAACGATGCGGTTAATAGTGTGGGGCTCTATCAAAAAGATATTGAAGATAAAATGTACGCGCTCGCTCATCTTCCCACCACGAATCAGGCTGAGCTGCATCAAGCCTATCAATTATTAACCGGAGTGACCAACATAACTGGGGTCAGTATATTCCTCTCATGACGACAGTGAACACCGCTGGAGCACGCTTCTATCAGCCTGATACCTCTCAGTTTAAGATTGTATCGGGTTCCGCCTTACAGGCAGGAACTCTGTCCCAAACACCAGCCCTTGCAACCTCGGTGAGTACGGGCTTAACCTTAAGCAATCCATAAAGAAAAAGCCCTACTGGTCAAACGGTGCTGTTGTTTGCATTTTGCTCGGGAATGCTTACGCCCTTCCGCTCGCATTCTGCGCTTCTTCTGAGCTAGTCGCATTATTGGCTGATATCAGATTGAGGTTAATAAACACCATTCTCAAAGTAACAGTTTGTTAAATCTGACTCATTTTTGGGAAGTCCAGATCTACGGTTGGTTCTGGTTGGTACAGGCGCATTATTATCGTTTTTGTGACCGTAGCGCCCTAGTCACCTGCTTTGAGCCATGTTCATCCCCACTTCTTCTCTCATCTCTCATTCCAAGGCCTCAAACGCCCAGCGAAGAACAGAAAACTGCAAACCCAGCACTCATATCCAAGAATCACCCAACTTGCTGCCGCATATAGGCAGGTCTATTTCAGGTGACTGGCTGGAAATACGATTTGCTGGTTCCTCAACGCCAGTTGCCAATAAACCAGAAAAGCTCCTCCAGATTCTATCCTTACATAGATGGATTAGATCACAAGCAAGGACTGAAGAAAAGACTTAATTCATGACACACCCTGGCTCCTGTGAACTTTGCCCTGGATGCCGGGTTGATATCGCCATGAGACTGCTTTATCCATTTGGCAGGAATGCTAAATGAGCCATGCTGAATTTTATTATCGTATAATTCAGCATGGTGTTGGTTTTACAAAAAGGAAAATCCATGCACGACAGCCAAACCAACCAAATTGAAGCTTGTGAAAGCCTCATTCGTGAACATCGCCGGATGGAAAAGCTGCTGGCTCAATTAGAGCAGGGCTTGAATGACCTCGTTCATCACACGCCTGAGGGTATGGCTGTTATTTGCGCCGTCATGGCGGAAATCGAGCCTGAGATGAATGCCCATTTTGCATGCGAAGAACATATTCTGTTTCCCGCTGTCTCGCCGTATCATCCAATGGTGTTGATGGAAGCGGAGCATGAGGAGCTGATGGCGTTGCGCCGGGATCTCATGAGCGTAATGGGGCAAGTAACCCTTACCGATGGTGATATTTCCAGACTACAGGCCATTGGCGCCCGGTTTATCAATGATATGCTGGATCATATCGGGCGAGAAGACGCCGGGATTTTCCCAACTTGCGAACGCGCGCTCTCGAACGATGAGAAGCGGGATGTTATTGAAGGAATGGCAAAACTACGGAATAAGTTAAAGCCTTAGATACACCCAGGGCGGCAATAAACGGCTTGGCTCACTTGGCAATGCCTTGATCCGGATACCACTCCTGATAGCCCAGGCGGTAAGTTTGGGCTATGGATTGTGCAAAGTCTCTGGGTTTGTTCCAGTACCAGCTATGGGCGTTTAATACATTGGCTCCACGCTGCATGCAAACTTTATTTTGGATAAACCCACCACCCAATGTAGGTGCCAGGGAAAGCCGTTCGGTAATCATACCCAGAATTTGCTTTTTTTCTGGTAAGGGTACGGCAATAAAATCATTAAAATGGTTAATATGCAGCCAAAAGACATTGTTTGCTATCAGATAACTCATCATACTGGCGGTCAGATAATTTTCGTCCTTTTTGGGGTTGGCGACGGTAGAGTAAAACATGGTCAGCGGGCTGCCAAAGGTGACAATACCCTTTACCCTCCCCGGGGCCAAGCAATACTGCTTAGTGTATATGGGTAGATTCGCCAGCCATTGGTTCCGATAATCCTGCAACAATGATTCGGGCAAGCTGGGTTCCAGCCCCTTGAAAAAAGGGGTGAGATTACCTTCTGCGTTGTATCGGATGGCGCTGGAGGACAGCAAGGCTTCCAGGCAGGTGTGAGACGTTCCCTGTGTCTTAATATCAGCCAGCATTCTGGGATCCACGTTTAATTCCGTGGCAAAGGCTTGAATATCCAGATAGGGCAGACGATACAGCAGTAGATTGAAAGCCAGCAGCGAGCCAGCGCTATGGCCCATCAACACAATGGGCTGCTGCCCATCGGGGGTGTCCGGATCGTTCAACGCCAGGAACAGATCGTTCAACACCCCTTTTTTATTGGAGTCTTTTTCTAGCCAGATGGCGTCATGTAAGGTGTAATCCAGTTTTTGGCGCGCACGTGCAGCCAGTCGCAAAAAACCAGCCATCAGTTGGGGGGACAGCACGTTGCGCTTCATCGCCTGGATGGCAACTCTGCTTCGATCACCCCAAAAAAAGTTAAGTGTTTGAGGGGAAATGCTCAGCTTTCCATTCTCCAGCAGGCGAGATTTTACCAATGGCTCATGGTTCATTGCCGTCATAATCTGCGGGTGTAATTTGGCGACGCGCTGGTTAAAATTGGTATGGCTTTCAGGGCTGTTCTGGTTCGTGCCATGAATGTACACGAATTCAATGGGCTGTGGCACGGTTTCTGCCCGGACATGCCCTATCGACAGGCTTGCCGTCAACAGACTTGAGCAGGCTATCCTCCCCCATAACTTGAAACGCATCCGCAAACCCTCATGTCACTGCTTACTATCCCATGAAGAGCATAGGCATGTTTACTGAAGGGCAACAATTCTCCATTCAGATAGAGTGGTCTGAGTCCCTACCAGGGTCAGGCAAGCGGGTTTCGCAATCCCCAACGCCCAACATACAAGACGCTTTTGCACAATCCCCTGGGATGACTGAGTGAACTGACCACCTGACTAATCTCAGCAGAAACTATAGCTCAGTTAGGTAATTTATCGCCGTGGCTGGATGTGTGAGAGTTTGAACCTGGACTGGAAAAGTCAAAGTAGGAAGCCGGAGTTTATTCATGAAACAACAGTATCAGGCGAGCAGGAGCTTTACGGATCTGCACGGCTATCTACGGAAAAACCGTTATAAAGGCTACGAGTTTGACGATTTCCTGGCCTCCCCGTTGGTGCGCCTTTTGTGTTTCAACAATCTTTTCCTGCAACGGGTGGTCATTCAGGCCGGGAAGTTTATCCCCTTCAACATCCGGCCGTTCATCGGGATTCCCAAACTGGACAGCACCAAGGCTCGCGGCTTTATCGCCAAGGGTTATCTTTACGAATATCTGGCCACCCAGGAGGCCCGATGGCTGGATTGCGCCGAGGAGAACCTGGACTGGCTGATGGAACATGCCGTCACTGATTATCCTGGTAAAAGCTGGGGAAACGCCTTCGATTTTGCCAGCCGGGGCGGATTCTTTCCCAAAGGCCGACCGACCGTGGTCTGGACAGCCCATATTGCCGAAGTGTTTGACCTGGCCTACCGGATTACCGGCAAACCGGAATACCGGGACGTGATCCGGGAAGCAGGCGAGTTCGTGCTGGCGGCCCTGGATGTCCATGCAGACTCGCAGGGCATCTGCTTTGGCTATGCTCCCGGCATCCTGAACCTGATACACAATTCCAACCTGCTGGGAGCCGCCACTTTGCTGCGTTGCTGGCAGTACTGGCCGGAAGATCGCTATCTGGAAAAAGCCCGGAAGTCCTACCAGTGGACTATCGCGGATATGAACCCGGATGGGAGCTGGTATTATGGCAATGAGGAAAAATATAAGTGGATCGACAATTTCCACACTGCCTATAACCTCGATTGCCTGATGACGGCCTATACCATCGCTCCCGGCGAGGGAATCGTTTTGTTTGAAACCATTGAGAAGGCTTACCGCTACTGGATTGGAACCTTTTTTGAGGCAGACGGCACACCACTTTATTATCATGACAACAAGTACCCGCTGAATATTCAGTGTGCGGCCCAGGCCATTGAGACACTGGCCCGGTTCGAGCCGTATTTTCCGGGCAGTTTGGAGCTAGCCCGAAAAATCCTGGGATGGACTGACGCCCATATGAAAAAAACGAACGGGGCTTATCTTTATGAAATCTGGCCCGCCTGGAAAAATAACCTCGAATGCATCCACTGGGGCCAATCGACCATGCTGGCCGCATTGGGAGCCTTTGATCACCACTGCGCCCTGAAGCCTGACGTTGCCCTATCGTTGAGGGAAGGGGCTGTCCCGGTATGAGAGTTTTGCTGCATAGTTCTCTCCCGTTGCTGGATCGTCATCACTACCGCAAAGAGTTTCTGCAGCACCTGGCAAAACTGGGCGGACGAGTGGAGGACGCTACCCTGCTCTATACGCAGACCCGTCTGACGGATTATGCGAAAGAGGCTGTGAAGCAGGCTCAAAATTCACCGCTGCGGCTGCTGGCCGGTGCAAAAAAATCGGGGCGGCAGGAGGCATCGTCCGGCACTGGCCCATCCGGCCCATCCGGAACATTGAGTGATCTGGCCGGGCGGTTGGGCGTTTCGGTCAAACGTTTCCACCGCCTTCAGGAGCCACGGTGCCAGTCTTTTATTGCCGATTTCAAACCGGATGTAATTTTCGCGCTCAGCGGGTCTTATATTCCCAAAAGTATCCTCGCCATTCCGGCCATCGGTGTGATAGGGGCACATTATGGGCTGCTGCCGGATATCCGGGGAGGCGATACCGTCCGCTGGAGCATTCTGCTAGATAGGCCGCTGTATGTGACGCATATGGCCCTGGCTGCAAAGATGGATATGGGAAACATCCTCCTGCAGATGCCTGTCCCGTTGAAAGCGGGCGACACCATCGGCGATCTACGGAGGAAGTGCCAGTATCTGAACGGGCAAGGGCATATCAAGGTGCTGGACGCCATTCTGGATCACTCACTGACGCCGCTTGCCCAGAAGGAGGAAGAGGGAACGACGTTTTACCGGATGGGGAAGCGGCTGCGCGACAAAGTGGATTCCCTGCTAGAAGAGAAAAAGTATAGCCATTATTGGAGAAATGACCATGAGCCTGCTGATTGAATTATCCAGCGACCTGCTGAAAGCAATGTACAATGACAAGCTAGCCTTGTTTTCCTACTCAACCCGGATAAGCAATGGGCGTTATATCAGCGAATACGATCACCCATTGGCCATGCGTTATAGCATCAACACGCTGGCTGGAATCCAGCTAGTGGAAAAACACGGGGCCCGTTTATGGGATTTCGATTTCCTTCTGGAGGAATTCCTGAAAAAGCAGGGTCAAAATGTGGATAAAGCCAGTGATCACGGTTTTCTGCTGTCCGTTCTGACCGAAGCCCGGCATGACCGCGCCAACGCGCAGTTCCAACAGGTTAAATCCATCGTGGAGAACAAGGAGTATTTCCTGAAGCTGACCTTGCAGGATGTCTGCTGGATTCTGTCTGGTCTGGTCTCGCATGCGCGGGAAACGCAGGACTGCGAGGTTAAATCCACAGTCCAAAAAGCATTCCGGTTGATTATAAAACATTTTTACAACCCGGATACCTTATTGCCCCATCACAGCCTTCAGTTTTACCGGCGACGCTTCGTTTCTTTCGGCGGGATTACCTATTTTCTAAAAGCGATGGCCGAATACAGCCTTGTTTTCGGGGATGAATACG
This sequence comes from Candidatus Melainabacteria bacterium, assembly GCA_902168245.1. Taxonomy (GTDB): domain Bacteria; phylum Cyanobacteriota; class Vampirovibrionia; order Vampirovibrionales; family Vampirovibrionaceae; genus Vampirovibrio. The sequence continues at coordinate 3,360 of CABHPA010000173.1, read as the reverse complement.
CCCGGACGCTTTTCAGCGAAGGCGTACGGCTTATGCTGGATTTACAGGGGCCGCAGGGAGAATGGGCTTGGTTCTATGATACGAACCGGGCCAGGATTGTGGATTGGTATGAAGTCTACAGCGTCCATCAGGAGGCGATGGCGATGCTGTTTTTACTGCCCGCTTACGACATGGGGATTGTCGGCGTGGAAACTGCCATCATCAAGAGCTACCAATGGCTCTTCGGGAATAACGAGCTTTCCACCCCCATGATGGTCGATCAGCCTTTCTTTAGCTACCGTTCCATCCGTAGAAAGAAAGCCTACGAAAGAGGCAAGCGCTATGTGCGCAGTATGCTGCTTTCCTCGCTGGGTCTGCCAGCTCGCCCGTTAAAAGCGGACGCCCTGGAAATCAATACGGAATGCCGCTCATATGAAATGGGATGGACTTTGTATGCCTGGGCGGGTAGAAACGAATTTCCGGAATTTACGGAACTCCATGCGTTTAGCCGGCCCAAACCCAAGCAGGCTATGGCACTGCTCTAGCAGGTATCCCGTAAGCAATTCAGGGGCAACTCGGCCCCTGAATTTTGGCTAGGCAGGTAGTTTATTTTTTCAGTACACATATCTGGCTTTCCACCAGGTTTTTTACAGCCATTTCTTCTAACTTTTTACAAGGTCCCAGTCATAGCATTGTTACTTATGCGTTACAAGGTTATCCAAAAAGTATTGCTGAGTGACTTACTATCGTGCGTGTTGATACTGGGGTTAATTTGTATCCTGCTTAAGGCTTTCTACGGATATTAGCGCATTAGCAGCTTTTTACACCAGCGCGGCTTTTAGAAGAACCAGCTGGAACAACTTCTACCAATAGCCGCGGACTGCGGAACGATTCTCCTGTCTTCTCTGGCTGGCTGCAGAGCTGAACATAGCGGCACGAACAGTTTGCTCCTGCGAGTTTTTCAGTTCAGCCGTCTGACTATCTTGGGAACGATTTATCATTGCGGTTTGCTGGTCCAGAGCATCACGAATGGCAACATTCTGGGTCGTAGCCACTGCGGCAGCTTGCTGGGTCGTGTAGTCCTGATTCGTTGCAACCGCGTTATCGGGTTGCTGCATTACAAAGAATTTTATGTCATTGCCCTTATTAGAAAAAGTGACTAGTCTCTGACTATGGGCGGGAATCACTGCCACCGTTTGACTACCAGAACGTCCGATTGTCTCAAACTGTAGTGGTGTCGCGCTCGGGTTAATCAGGGTCAGTTGTACATCGCCTCGCCTGCCCATACCATCCAGGCTAATCTCACCATTCCCCGGCTGTACCGTAATTGCCTTGGAAATGCTTTTCCCGAATTTAAAGAAAAGAAACTTATGTTTATAGGAAACAGTCTGCGCCGGATTCGTCATAGGTTCGGACGCTACCGGCACCGCCATCGATGAAGACGGAGAGCTGGTCACTTGGGCCGGGCTTGTGGCAACACATACACTGAATATTGCAGCAATTAAGCCTGCACATAAATATCTAGTCTGCATAACATCTTTCCCTTTTCTTGTTTACTGAAATAAGTCACCAATAAAATGTAGGGTAACTTTTAAAAAACGCTTATGGATTCTAACAATTTTAAAAGTTAATGCTATTATCCAACTATCTAAAGATTTCTATGAACAGGGATAATGTCGAAAATAACGAAATAGAGTACTCACAGCTCTATATGCAAAGCATAATAAAAACTTACTAATTCTGGAGAATGACTGATGAGGATGAATTAATACGAGAGTGTAGCATCTTGTAATTATGAAATCCTCTTCCGCTGAAAGTATAGAAATCCAAACGATACCGTCGGAGACTATAATATGCTCCAAATCCTCTACATTTTCGTATCATCCAAAACTGAGGCCTTCAAAGGGAACAGTTTGAGGATTACAGCATCATATATCTTGTAAAACAAGCTCGCTGTTGAAGCCAAGCATAGAGATCTTTCTTATAATAGTAAACTCTACCTTGGATACAGGTAAAACTGGGCCCAATACCTTTACACCTCCATATAACTAGCATTTTAGGACTTATGCCGGATAGCTCGGCAGCTTGTTTGGTGTTGAGAAGGCTGGTAAAGAACTGAAACCAGTTAATATCATTGACTGTTAGCATTTTAGCAGCGTCCTTTCCTTACTGGGACTGAATAAAACCTATCGAGTTGAAAAATTTGTAACCGGGCTATCTGAAAGCTCCTAGGGCTTCCCCATGATTCACCTGGAGGGGGCACTCAAAGTAGAATCGGGAAAAGGCCCACCACATAGATCACCGTTTGATTAAGCATGCCTCAAAGACCGATATCTTACCTCTACGTCTCATTCTTAAACGGGATGAAATGAGTAAATACTACTATTGCGTAAAACAAAAAGCCCAAGCGAGGATAAGAGAAGGAGAGAGCTGTGCCTAAAAGGGCAGAAAATAGTGGTAAGGTCAGTTTCTTTCGAAGAAGGAGTTTCGTTGGAAAAGAGATATCCGAACGTATCAGGTTTTTCTTATAGGCATAAAAAGCAGTTAAAAATAAAAACAGGTAATTGATGGAAAGGGTTAGCCCATAAAAGACATTAATGAGGGGCCATCTGCCATATTTCCCCATTAAGGCTGTAGGAAAAGGTAAAAAGGTGACCGAAAGCAATAGCAGAGTAGTGAGAAGCAGAAGCTTGTTATCAACACGATTGATATGCATGAAGGTAAAGCTGTGCAGCTTCCAATAGCTACAGATATTGAGAAAACTGAGGGTATAAACCACAACATAGGGCCATAGTCCTATTAGTACGTTTGGTAATTGGGCTTCTACTTGTGCAGCCGGAATAGCGGGGAGTGTAATACCTACAATGAGCAATGTAGCGGCAAAACCAAAAATATTATTGCTAAAATCGCTTAAAGTACTGAGATCTATAACCTCTTCGTGATCGCTTGGATACGCCCCCATCTTATGACCTCCAAATTAACCAAGGCATCAAATTATATGAATTACCGCCTGACACTCAAATTAACCAGCTGGGTAAACTTGTTTGTTGACACGCAAGCCAGTGCTTTAAAGAACGAGTGATTTGTCGCTCTAAAAGTAAGGAGAGTCAACGATTATGGAGTAGGAGCCATTTGGGTTTCTAAAGATTCGAGCTCAGCCAGCGTTTTGGTAAAGCGTTCTTTGAGCATGGCTCGAAATTCCGGGCTCTCCAGCATGCCATCTTCTCGAAAAACGCCTAATAGATCTTCTTCAGTGGAGATGGCAGAATAAAAACGTACCATTTTTGAGCAAAATGGCGATGTAAAAGTGTACCACCTCCGCCAAAATCTGCTTGACTGAAAGAATCAGTCTGGACGGGATTGGAGGGTGAGTGGCCTTGA
>CABHPA010000172.1 GCA_902168245.1 Candidatus Melainabacteria bacterium | reverse complement strand
CGATAATGGGCCGGGCGGGCTTCAGTTTGGAAATACGCTGGGCCATGCTGCCGGAGTTGGAAAGTACCACCAGCGCCTTTACGTTCGCCTTGCGGGATGCGTAACTGGCGGTTTGGGCAATGGCATGGTAGAAGTTGGGGGAGACAATCCGGCTTTCTTCCACAGCATGATCTAGTTGGCTAATGGCGAAAATACTTTTTTCCGCCTCATGGATAATCCGGCCCATCATGGCCACGGTTTCAATCGGGTGATCGCCCACGGAAGTTTCCCCGGAGAGCATCAGCACATCCGCCCCGTCGAATACGGCGTTGGCGATGTCGCTTACATCCGAGCGGCTGGGCTGGAGCGAATGCACCATGGATTCCAGCATTTGGGTAGCGATAATCACCGGCTTGCCCGCATGGTTGGCGGCAGAGACCAGCCGTTTCTGGGCCACCGGCACTTCCTCCGGGCGCAATTCCACGCCTAGGTCGCCACGGGCCACCATCAGGGCGTCTGCTTCGGCCAGAATGTTGTCGATATCCTTCAGCGCCTGCGGCTTTTCAATTTTGGCGATAACCGGCGGGCATTCATAGCCCAGCCCTTGCACGTAGGCTTTTAATTCGGCGATATCCTGTCCGCGTTGCACGAAAGACAAGGCGATGTAATCTACCCCGGCGGCGACTGCGGCCTGCACATCTTCTTTGTCTTTGTCGGTTAGCGCGGTAATGGGCAGCGTGGTGCCGGGAACGTTAATCCCCTTGCGCGCTTCCAGAATGCCGCCTTGAATGACCTGGCACTTTAAAGTATCGTCGCTCAACTTTTCCAGCACTTCCAGCCGTAGCTTGCCGTCATCCAGCAGGATGATGCCGCCCGGCTCTAGGGCTGTAATCAGCTCGGTGTACTTGGTAGAGATAATGCCCGGTTCGCTTTCACGGGTGCGGGTGGTGAATTCCACCACGGAATATTCTTCGAGCGGGATGGGCTGCCCGTTTTTGAGGTGGCCGGTTCGCAGCTTCGGGCCTTGTAAGTCGGCCAGAATGGCAATGGGCATACCCAGCTCATCAATTACCGCTCGGATCTTGCGGACGCGTTCCTGCTGATCGGCGGCGTTGCCGTGGGACATGTTTAGCCGAAAGACGTTTACCCCGGCTTGCGCCAATTGTCTCAGGCGTTCTGGGCTTTCGGTCGCTGGCCCAAGGGTGGCGATGATTTTGGTGCGGTTCACGCGGCTAATATCCGCTGTGGGCGGCAAATTAAGGCTCTGTTGGCTCTGCTGGCTTTTCTGATTCATTGCGGTGGTCATTGATGGTCGTGGTTCCTGGCGTGGCTAATGGCACGGAGATTTTGGCGGGAGGCGTGGTTGAGGTATAGGTAATCTGGTAGCCCTCCGGCTTAGCATCTGAGGGTACCATAAACACGAAGTAGCGTACCAGTTCCATCCGGGGATACAGGTTGGACGGGAACATGTCCATAATTTTGTCTTTTTCGCTATCGCCGTAAACCTTGGTGAACTCGTTGCTGATATTCTTCTCGCTGGGCTGGGAATAACGGTCTTTTTCGTTATCGGTCACGTTTTCCAGGTTGAAATCCCCCGGATTCAGCACCAATGACTGATTGGACATGTTCTTGATGTTGACCTTGGCCACCATGAATTGCCCATCGGCATTTTTCTCGTCCAATTTGGCGAATTGGTCTAGCTGCACCACGCTCATCTTCAGCAGGTCTTCTTTTTTCTCTTCCTGTTGCTGGCTACCGCCGCCCCCGCAGCCGCTTAACGCCACAGAACCGGCCAGCAACAGGCCAAAGCAGCTTAATGCCAATACGGAACGGGAAAAACCGGAAAGGTTGGATGTGAACATGCTTGGACTCCCTCAGACTCTTCCAATAAATTGCAGTAAAACTATTTTATCAATAAAGCTAGGGATGGGCGCAACCGCACAGTTCAGCAAGGGATGCAACGCCTTCTGCCACGCAGTATGCTTGCAGACTTTCGGCGATTTTCTTGAAAATCATCGGCTGACGGAAACAAATGGTGCCTACTTGCACTAGGGAAGCCCCGGCCATCAGGAATTCCAGTACGTCTTCTGCGTTTGAAACGCCGCCGACACCCATAATGGGTGTTTCGGGGAAGTGCTTGCGCAGGTTCCAAATGGCGTGAATGGCCACCGGCTTGATACCGGGGCCGCTATAGCCTGCGGACACGCGAGGCATGACGGGCTTTCTCTTTTTAATGTCGATGGTTGCGCCCAGTACTGTGTTAATGGCGGTCAACCCTGCTGCGCCGCCCTCAATGGCCGCACCGCCAATGGAAACAATGTCGCTCACGTTGGGAGTCAGCTTGGCGAAAACAGGCTTGGGGAAAACGCTGGTGACGGCTTTCAGGGCTTCCCGCACCGAATCCTGCGCGCTGCCGAAATGGACGCCGCCTTTTTCCACGTTGGGGCATGACAGGTTTAATTCCAGCGCCTCAATCATGGGGCCATTGGCATGGGAAAGGGCGGTTTCCGCCATTTTTGCGAATTCCGCGCTACTGTGGGCGGAAATGCTCAAAATAACCGGCAGTCCCAGCGCCTTTAAAGCGGGAATGTCTTTTTCCAGGCTGTAAGCCAGGCCGGGGTTTTGCAGGCCGATGCTGTTCAACATGCCGATGCCTGGCAATTCCACGGTGCGGGGTTGCAGGTTTCCGGCCAAGGGTTCCGTGGTGACGGTTTTGGTGACGATGCCGCCCATCACTTCTTTGAGCGGATACAGTTCGTTGAACAGGCTCGCGTTAAACGCGCCGGAGGCGTTTAGCAACACGCTGGAAAACTCAATGCCCGCGACGGTATGGCCAAGTTTGGGCGCTATAGCGGACATGGGCGTTCCTCGCAAAAATGGCTTGCCGGGAGCAACTCGCCTTGCCAATTGATTGCGCTGGCGTTAAACACCGGCCCTTCCACGCAAACCTTGGAAGGCAGGTATTGATCGACCCGCGGGATGACGCAGCCCGTACACGCGCCGGTGCCGCAGGGCATATGCTCTTCCAGCGAGACTTGTACCCGGATGGCCGGGTTCATACGGTGCAGCAATTCCACGGTGGCCTGCATCATACGCATGGGGCCGCAAACGTAAGCCTCTTGGGCGGCCGATACGGTTTGCGCTTGAGCCTCTAATAGCTGGCACACGTTGCCGTGCAAACCGTAAGAGCCGTTGTCGGTTGCAATATGCAGGTTATCGCCAAAAACGGTTTGAAGTTCCGCCTCCAGGCCAACTTCGGCTTGGCTCCGCACCCCATAGAAACAATGCCCGGCTGCGGATTGATGTTTCGCTAGCAGGTAAAGCGGTGCGATGCCGATTCCGCCGCCAATATACAGGGCGTTTTCCGGTGAGGTCGGCGGTGTAAAACCGATTCCTAACGGGCCAAGGCAGTTGAGCGTATCGTCCGGCTGCAAGTCCCACATAATGCCTGTGCCAACGCCAACCCGCTTGTAATACAAGTCAAACGTATCGGCGGTTGGGGTGTCCAGTACGCTGAATGGGCGGCGGAAGTGAAAGCGGCTCTCCGGCAGATCCAGCATCACGAATTGGCCGGGTTGGCAAGCGAATTTCGCGCCGGGTTGCACTTGAAGCCGGAGCAGCTTGAGCCCATGACCACATTCCCGGTTGAAAACAACCCGGCAGGTATGATCTTGAATACGACTGGGGGACAGGTGAGGCATCTTAAACGCTATTTTACCGGGGAACCGGGATCTTACTCAAGGTTTGTTGCACGATGTGATCCGGGGTCAGTTCATCCAGTTCCGCCTCGGCGGTTAAAATCAGCCGATGCCGGATGACGGAGGGGGCCACCGCTTTCACGTTATCCGGGTTGACGAAGCCTTGTCCGCGAATGGCTGCATGCGCTCGGCTCGCCGCCATTAGGGAAAGGGCGCTGCGGGGGCTGCATCCCAGTTCTACGTTTGGATTCTGGCGGGTGTCCTGTATGATTTTCAGGATATAGTCCAGAATGCTCTCTTCCACGGTAATCTCACCCAACAAGTTGCGGCATTCCAGAATGTCTTCCCGGCTGGCGACGGGCGAGAGATGACGTTGATAAAGGTAGCGGTTCCCTGCTCCCTTTGCGAATTCGCTCAGCATTTGCTTTTCGGCGCCTTCTGTCGGGTAGGAAATGTTGATTTTCATCATGAACCGATCGAGTTGAGCTTCTGGTAGCGGAAAAGTGCCTTCCATCTCAATGGGATTCAGGGTGGCGATGACTGTAAATAACGGGGACAACTTGTTTTTCTGCCCGTCGGCAGTCACCTGGTGTTCCTCCATGGCCTCCAGTAGCGCGGATTGGGTTTTGGGCGGGGTGCGGTTGATTTCATCCGCCAGCAGCAAATCCGTAAAAATAGGGCCTTGCTTAAAGGAAAAACTGCGGGTGTTCAGGTCGTACACGCTGGTGCCGGTGATTTCGGCAGGCAGCATGTCGGGCGTTAGCTGGATTCGGTTGAAGTTGAGTTGCAGCAGTTGGCCCAGGCACTTTACCAGCGTGGTTTTGGCAGTACCGGGTAAGCCTTCCAGCAGTACATGGCCTTCGGAAAGCAGGCTGATCAGCAGTAGGTCAATTACCTGGGACTGGCCGAAAATCACGGTTTCCAGTTGCTGATGGATGTTTCGGGCAATGCCCTGGATGCGGGTTGCCGCCGCTTCACCGTTGGGGAGTGTGGCTTCTGGTTCCGTCATATGTCAGCCTTCCTTCTCGTCCCTTTGTGGTTTGTAGCCTGTTTTCCAATACCGCTAACCGTTGGGTCAGTTGCAGTAAATCCCCTGGTTGGAGCCTTTCCTGCTTTTCCACGACCGCCTGCGCCCGTTGAAGCGCTTTGAACAATGCGTCCGGCTCCGCCTCCGGCAGATGCCCTTTATTACTATAATCGGCCAAAGCCTCGCCAAGCAAGTGGCGCAGGCGACTTTCCTCCTGTAGCGAAGTCCGGAAGCGGCGGCGCAGCAAGATCTCAATGTGGGCCAATTGTGGTTCCAACGCCAGCGATGCGGCTTGCGCCCGGTAATAAATGCCTGCCATGGAATCGATATAGTTGCTCAATCCGCCGGGCTTGCCGGGTAGGCCGGATTTTTCCGGTTCGGTGGGCCGGGGTGTCCAGCGGGTGAAGCTGAGCCACAGCATGACCAGGAACGCCATGACAAGTTGCGCGAAGATAGCGCCCAGCGGGGTATTCTTTTGGTAGTAGGAAAATACGTCTCCACTTTCCACGTAGCCGTGAATGAACTCGTTGATGAAAACGGGCTTTTTCTCCATTGCCAGCAAATTGGAGAGGAACTGGTAATTGTCGTTGGCCGGGCCGTTCAGGTAGACATTATCGCCAATATCCACCGTGGTTCCCAGAATCAGGCTTCCTTTATGGTAGGGAATCCGAATCAGGACAGGATGGCTCTGTCGATCTTCCGCCAGCACCGTGGCCGGGAAATATTCCGATTGAGTGTTGCCAAACCTTAGGGCGGTTTGACTGAACAATGGCAAATGCACATAGTTGCCCAGCCATTTTTTTGCTCCGGTTCTTTCCGTAATGTACACAGGCTGGGCTATTCTACCGGGCTGTTTAGAGCGATTGCCGGCTTTTGTTGAGGCGGCTTGCCTGTTGCGCTCTATTTCCAGGGAAAGGGTGTAGGCCAGTGAATTCGAGCCGAACCGCCGAAAATCATCCAGCAGCACCAGCGTGTTGCCGTCGGCCACCCAATCCAGCAGTCGCGTCGCTTCTTTCTGGCCGAAAATGACGCTGGTTTTGGCCACCGTGTACGGTTCCACCATTAGCATGGTGGCGGGCGCGGGCATTTGTTCCAGTTTTAAAAAGGGTTTTTCCCATACCCGCATTGGCGCACCGGCTTTTTTGCTGGCAATATACCAGGCCCGGTAGCCGGTTGGCGCGCTGCTGTAGATGGAGCGGTTGGCGATCGGCTCCGTGGAGGGTTGTTCTGGATTCAAGGCGGTCATTAACACAATTAAACCGGCCAGGCACAGTAGCAGAATCGGTAGGCTCAGCATTTGCTTTAACCCGCGCCTAGCCATGTGGATTCACCGTTTGTTGCTGAATTTGTTCGTAATCCAACGCCCCTTGCTCGAATTGGGTCTGATTTATGGATTTCCCACCGTAGCGGGAGGATTCGAACCGGCTTGCCAGACGCCCAAAAGCCAATTTTAAATCCTGCTGATGCGTAGAAGGGCTTTGGGCTAGCAGGGCGATATACTCCAGATTGGAGCGGGCTGCCTCGTAAGGCGCTACGGCCTGCTCATCCAGCAGGCATAGCGTTGCCATGTACAATTGGCGGATAGCCTCCTCGTATTGACTGTTCTCCGCTGCCTGGCGGGCCTGCTGGTAATGGAAGCCGGAATCCACCAGTTGAGACTGCTCAAACAGCCGGGTTTCCGGTGGCGGTTGGGGGCGCCTGCTTTCTTTGATGCGCAACAGCCACCCCAGCACAATGTAAAGGGCATACAGCGACACCATCACAATCAGGAAACCGACAAACAGGCTGAACACTTCCCGGATGTTTTCCGGCAGATGGGCCGCCCCCGGCGGCTGCAACCGGGAAAGGAAATGGGCCAGTTGCCTCAGCAGCGAGTCCAGTTGATGGTCGATCTGCTGGCTCAGGTTTTTGAGCCAGGGTTGTTTCAACAATTCATCCAGCAGGCCGGGTCTTGGCGGCTGGAATTCCGGCATGCGGCGCACTTCCTCCAGGCTGTGGTGCAAGTCCACTGGGGCCATATAAGGCGGGTTATTTGCACCGGCCAAGGGCAAGCCCGTTTGCCCGCCCCTAACAACATGTTCGGCGACTTGCGGGGTTAGGGCTGTCAGTGGGTTCAGGGTCATGGGGGTAGGAATTTTCCCGGCTTGCTTTATAATGCTAAATACAAGGCTTTACTTGATTCTACAGTACGATGAAGGAGATTACCCAAGTTCCATGGCCACCCTGAAAGTGTTAAATTACGGCGACCCGGTTCTGCGCAAAGATGCCGAGAAGGTTTTGAAAGTATCGGCCAAGATTCAGAAGCTGGTGTCGGACATGTTTGACACCATGTACGCCTATAATGGCGTTGGTTTGGCCGCCCCACAGGTTGGGGAGCTGAAAAGAATCTTTGTGCTGGATTGTTCCACCGATGAAGAACCCATGCCGCGCATGGTGTTTATTAACCCGGTGATTATCAAGAAGGAATCCGCCATCATCAGCCGCGAAGGCTGCCTGAGTTTCCCCGGTGTGTACACGGATGTGAAGCGTTACGAATCCGTGACGGTTCGTTATATGGATTTAAAAGGAAAAACCCAGACCATGACCGCTATTGGCGGTACCCTGCTTTGCCGGGCCATCCAGCACGAGCTGGATCACCTGAATGGGGTGCTGTTTGTGGATCATGTCATCGATCGCTTCAGCGCCGATCAATTGCTGGCCGAGCATCACTTGCCGCCGATTGATCCGGATAAGATTCTGGTGGAGCCTGAGTTGGACGAGGCATTGTCCGGGGTCGCGCTTTAGGCAACTGGCTTTGCCAAGCTTAAAAATCTTGGGGCAGGGCATTTTGTTCGCCCTGCCTTGTTGCTATGATGGCAGCAGATAGTGAAATTTCAATAGGTGAACCCCAATGACCCTCGATTCCGGCACAATCAAGATTGTTTTCCTTGGCACCCCGGCTTTTTCCATGCCCGCCTTGCAGGCGTTGTTTGATGATTCCCGCATTGAAATCGCCGCAGTGATCACTCAGCCGGATCGTCCCGCCGGTCGCGGGCAGAAGCTGACCCCGCCCCCTATCAGGACGCTGGGCGAGCAGTTGGGTTTGCCGGTTTTTCAAACGGCGTCCATTAAAAAGGATGAAACCCTGAAGAATCACCTGCGGGAATTGGCCCCGGACTTCCTGGTAACGGTCGCCTTCGGGCAAATTTTAACCCAGGAGGTGCTGGATATTCCCAAAGTGGCCACTGTAAACGCCCATGCTTCGCTTTTGCCGGAATTTCGTGGCGCGAACCCCATTCAGCAGGCCATTCTGCAAGGCAAGGCCGAAACGGGCATTACCACCATGCTCACCGAATTGGGCGTGGACACCGGCCCCATGCTGCTGAAGCACGTGCTGGTTATTGGCGAGGAAGAAACCATGGGCGAGCTGACCGAGCGGCTTTCTCAATCCGCTGGCCCCTTGCTGGTCAATACGCTGGTGGGCATGGTGGATGGCTCCGTGAAGCCAGAAGTGCAGCCGCATGATCTGGCGACCCATGCGCCCAAGTGCCAGAAAGAGGACGCCATCCTCAACTGGCAGGAATCCGCCTACCAAATCCAGCTTAAAATCCGGGCCTACAATCCCGCGCCGGGTGCAGCTACCTTCTTGAACGGCGAGCGGGTTAAAATCCTTCGGGGACGCATGTTCCAGCAACAGCCCGGCGGTCATTCTGAAGAAATCCTTAAATCCGGCCAACCGGGCGAAATTTTGGCTATTATGGAAACAGGCATTGCCGTCCGCACCGGAGATGGCGTGGTGGAAATTACCAGCCTGCAACCGGCTGGCAAGCGGCCTATGCCTGCAAGAGACTGGGCGCTGGGTCATTTCAAGGCGTCTGGCGATGGTAAACGCGCGTTGGGTTGCTTCAGTAACGAGACACCCGCTCCCCAACCCGCCTGAATTGGAACTTTTCAGTCTCTGCGGCATCTTGATTCACGCAGGAGGTAAGTTGAACCATGTTTTTCTATAACTCAGATCCCATGTATTCGCTGGTTATGCTGGTGGGAATGGGCCTGTCTTTCCTTCCTCAAATGTGGGTGAAGAACACGGTGGCCCGCTTCAGCGAAATTCGCACCGCGCGCGGCTATGCGGGCCGTGAGGTGGCGCGAACCATTCTGGCTGAGCATGGGTTGAGCAGCGTGAACGTGGAAATGGTGGACGGCGTCCTGAGCGACCATTACGACCCCACACAGCGCGTGGTCAGGCTTTCCCCGGATGTGTACCATGGGAATTCCATTGCCAGCGTGGCGGTTGCGGCGCATGAATGTGGCCATGCCATTCAGCATGCCAAGGGTTTTTACCCGGTGGTGATCCGTTCCGCCTTGGTGCCTGCGGCCAATTTGGGCAGCAACCTGGGGCCGATTATGGTGATTGTGGCCCTGGGCTTGGGCGTAACCAGCCATTTAATGCCGGGCTGGACCTGGACGTTGGCCTGGGTTGGCGTACTGTTATATGGTTTGGCGGTGGCGTTCCACTTTGTGACCCTGCCCGTGGAGCTGGACGCCAGCGGACGTGCCTTGAAAGTACTGGAAACCCATAACTATCTGACTCCCGATGAAATGCCCGGCGCGAAAAAGGTGTTAACTGCCGCCGCATTCACCTATGTGGCCAGTGCGCTGTATGCGCTGATTCAGCTTTTATATTTTGTGATGCGCCTTTTAGGCTCTCGGCGAGACGATTAGTGGCAACGAAGGCGGACTTGCCGCGCCGAATCGCTTTTGAGGTTCTGTTGCGCTTTGATAAAGGCGGCGCCGATCGCTTAAAAGCCGATAGCTTGCTGACGGAGGCTCTTGCCCGACATTCTGCCGCGCTGTCGGAGCAGGATCGCGGTTTTGTGTATGCCCTGGTCATGGGGACGTTGCGCCATTGGCTGCGTCTGGATGAGTGGATAAAACGCCTGACCGGAAAGCACCTCAAACAAATGACGCCGCAAGTGCGCGTTCTGCTCAGGCTGGGCCTGTTCCAGCTTTACGGATTAAACCATGTTCCCGCCTACGCGGCGCTGAACACCACGGTGGAGCTGGCAAAGGGTCAAAAGCAATCGCCGAGAACCATTAAGTTCATTAATGCCGTTTTGCGGGAAGCCCAACGCGTGTTGGAGGCTGACGGCTTTGCAAGCCCCCCGGCGGAAACGGATTTGCCCGGCCACCTGTTGCTAGCCTATGGCTGGCCGGAATCGTTGACCCGGATGCTGCAAGGCCAATACGCGGCGCAAGCAATTCTCGATATGGCCGAGCAGTCCCAAAGCCCTTCTGGCTTATCGCTTCGGGTGAATAACCTTAAAACCAGTACGGCTGACTATATGCAAGCCCTGAAAGAACTTGGTATTGAGGGGCAATCTTTAGCCGATCCCCCTGAAGGGATTCGTTTAGAAGGTTTTTCAGGCTCTCCGCGTAAATTGCCCGGTTTTGAGGAAGGGTATTTTTATGTGCAAGATCCTTCCTCCATGTGGGTTTCCCACTTGTTGAAGCCTCAACCCGACGAGTCGGTGCTGGATTTATGTGCGGCTCCCGGCTCCAAAACCACGCATATGGCGGCGCTTATGCAAAATACAGGGACGATTACCGCCATTGACTCCAAACTGGAACGGCTTGCCCTGCTCACCGAGAATATACAACGCCTGGGCATTACCAATATTCACGTGCATCAGGCGGATGGCCTCACGTTTGACCCTATGGCGGGCAAGTTGTTTGACAAAGTGTTGGTGGATGCGCCCTGCTCCGGTTCGGGAACGCTGCGGCGACACCCGGAAATCCTCCTCCATTTAAAGAAGTTGAACCTGGATGCGTATATCAAAACCCAGTGGGCTTTGCTGCAAAAAGGATTTGAGGGTTTGAAGCCCGGTGGGGCAATGGTCTACAGTACTTGTAGCGTTTTACGTGCCGAGAATCACGATGTGGTGGCCAAGTTGCTGGCCAAATACCCCGAGGCAATTCTGGAAATTGAAGAACAACGCCCCATCAACGAAAAAGCGGACGGTTTTTACGCCGCCCGCATTCTCAAAAAGGCTTGATTGATTTAGGCGCGATCCGCCTTGATGTCCACAATCTGGTCAGCAGGCTTGGATTTGCCGTCGCCTTTGCGATCCTCGTTGAAGTTCACCCACAGGGTTTGCAGCAGCATCATGCCGGTAGTCACCACTAAGTAAATTAACGCGCCCGCCGGAATAGGAATGAACAGCAGCATGACGGCGAACATCAGCGGCATAAACTTCATGGCCGGGGATTGCATGGCCGCCGCCGCCGGATCATCCTTGGAGGGCTTGGGTTGCTTGGCGGTCATCACTTGCTGATAAAGCAGAGTTAGCATGCCGTACACCAGAATCAGCAGCGTCACATCCCAGTTGCGGGCAATGCCGCCGATAAACTCTTCGATAAACGACTTGTCCCCTGCTGAGGCGGTTTTCACTACCTGGCTGAGGGCGCCGTTCTCATTCTCAAAGTGAATCCGCTCCAGTTCGCGGCTCTTGTTGTCAATCACCAGTACTTCGGCGGACTGCACCATATTTTTGTAATCGTCGCTCAGGCCCATGGCTTTGAAATCCAACGTCAGGTGGACGGGGCTGCCAGGCAGCATCGGCTTGGGGAAGATTTGAATCAGCTTGTTCGGGTCGGCCACTTCCTGATCGATGGTTTTCCCTTCCTTCAGGGTCAGGGTCACGTGCTTGTCGGTGGAGAATGTGTCGTCCTTCTGGATGTTAAACACGCCGTCCAGCGGTTGCCCAGCATTGCTGTGCAGGGTTTTGGACAGGTTGGTGAGGAACAGGAAGCGCTCATCCACGGTTTCCGCCAAAAAGTGCGGGCTGCTCAGCGCGCCGTAAAGGCCAATGAAGATGGGCAACTGCACCAGCATGGGCAAGCAGCCTGCCATGGGGTTAAAGGAATTTTCCGAGTAGAACTTCATCAGCTCGGCCTGCATTTTTTGGGGGTCGCTCTTGTATTTCTCTTGCAACGCCTTCATTCTGGGTTGCAATTCCTGCATTTTGCGCATGGAGCGGGTTTGGGCCGAGTTCAGCGGCCACAGCGCCATCCGGATGGCGACGGTTAACAGGACGATGGCCAGCCCATAGTTGTGGACAAGATCATGAATCAAGTTCAAGAGGTACAGCATGGCCTGGTTAATGATATTCACAGGGAAGTCTCCTGGTTGACTGAGTGGGGGAAAGTTTGGACGGGGGTAGGAACCGGGTCCAGCCCGCCTGGGTTGAGAGGATGACACCGCGCCAGTCGCTTAAGGCCCATCCAGATTCCGCGAGGGGTGCCGTACAGCTCGACGGCTTCGTAGGCGTATGCGGAACAGGTGGGATGGAAGCGGCACACCGGGGGGAGAAACCTCTGCCTCACTCCGGCGCTCATCCGGTAAACGTTTATTAAAGCAAGAACAAGGGATTTCAGCATGTGTTTTCCAACACTTACAGGTTCTGTATGCAACGTTCCATTTTTTGTTTCAAGTCCTGAAACGATGTCTCCAGGCTGCCGCCTCGGGCGATAAAAACCAGGGTTCGATACTTGGCAAGGCTTTGACGGTTTTCGGTGAGCAGGCAAAGGCGCACCAACTCTCTCAGCCGTCTTTTTACCAAATTTCGACGAACCGATCGTTTATGGACTTTCTTGCTGACGACAAAACCGATCCGGGGTTGCATCAACCCGGCAGAAAACGGTCCCGCAGAATTGGTTTTGGCCGCGAGACCGTAAACTACGAAGCAATCGTTAATGCAAAGCCGCCGACCGGCGAGTGTCCGTTTGAAGTCTCCTCGGGATTTGAGGCGGTTGGCTTTTTTCAGCACTCGTGGGGTTGTGTCCGGTCTTGTATGGAAGCTTAGAGGGCGATTTTGTGACGGCCTTTGGAGCGACGACGGTTCAGGGTCCGTTGTCCGCCGGGGGTGGCCATTCTGGCGCGGAAGCCGCTAACGCGACGTCTTTTGCGCTGAGTCCCTTCGAGGGTGCGTTTCATGAGGGAGATCTCCTTACTTAAAGAGCGCTTGAATACTGTGGTGAGGATTATTATCCATGCAAAAAGCGGATCTCAATATACTGCAAAAAATCTTTATGTAAAAGCTTTGATACGCTCGGTTAAGACATGATGCAATTATGCTAGACTGAAATCTCTGAGCAACGAACCACTCAATAAGAGAGTAGAGGCATTCAGACTTTTGACTGCCTGGGATGGGTTGAAGCGTCTTTGATTTTGCCTGTATGGTCGGGGTATGCTCTGTGTTAACAAGGCGAATGGCCTTTTTTGTATTGTCAGGACTTGGTTAGCAAGACGAAGGTTAGGGTTGCAGATTGATGGTGACATCGTTGGTTACGCCTGCTTCAACTGAAGGCCCGCAGCAAGAGGGGCAGGAAATTTGGCAAGCCGTTCAAGCGGTGCTGAAGGGGCGCATGAGCCAGCCCAGCTTTGAAACCTGGATTAGTCCGCTCAGCCTGGAGAAAATCGGCGAGAAGATGGTTACGCTTCAGGCCGAGAGCGAGTTTAACCGGGAACTGATTCTGAAGCGCTATAAAAAAGATTTAAAAGAAGCCTTCGCGGAAGCCTTGGGGCGCAAGGTGGATATTGCCCTGGTGGTGGCGGAACCCCTTGCCGCCGATGAGGACGCGGAAGCGGAAGGCATTCATGCCTCCCGTGATTTGCCCAACCGTCCCTGGACGCCCCGCACCACCCGCAGCAATCTGAATCCCCGCTATACCTTTGAAGCGTTCGTGGTGGGCCAGCACAACCGATTCTGCCATGCGGCGGCCCTGGCGGTGGCGGAAACGCCCGCCCAGAGCTACAACCCCTTCTTTATATACGGTGGCGTGGGCTTGGGTAAAACCCACCTGATGCAGGCCATTGGCCACTTTGCCTTGCAGCACCATACGGAACTAAAGATCCGCTACGTCACGGCTGAACAGTTCACCAACGACATGATTAACGCCCTGGGCCAGAAGGATATGAAAGGTTTTCAGGATCGTTACCGGCGTAACGATATTCTGATTATTGACGATGTGCAGTTCCTGGAAGGCAAAACCCGTACCCAGGAAGAAGTTTTCCACACCTTTAACGCCCTGCACGAATCCGGCAAGCAGATTATCCTTTCCAGCGATCGTTCGCCGCGCTATTTGTCCCGGCTGGAAGATCGCTTGCGGAGCCGCTTTGAATGGGGCTTGATTGCGGATGTCCAGCCGCCGGATTTAGAAACCCGGATTGCGATTCTGCAAAAGAAGGCGGAACGCGAGAATTTTCAGATGGCGATGGATGTATTGACTTATATTGCCGAGACCAATCCCAATAACATTCGTGAACTGGAAGGGGCGCTGAACAAGGTGGCCGCTTACGGGATGCTCACCCGTACCCCGATTGACTTGGTGGTGGCCCAAACCGTGCTAGGCGCGCCGGTGGATTCCGCGCGCATTTCCCTGGAGGAGATTCTGGAGAAAGTGGCCGGTTATTATCACTTGCGTTCGGTCGATCTCAAAGGCCCCTCCCGCTCAAAAGATATTTCCCATGCCCGCCAGATAGCCATTTACGTGATTCGTAGCGTGACCGAGTCCAGCTTTCCCAAGATTGGCGCGCTGCTAGGCGGACGCAAGCACACCACTATTTTGTACGCTTACGAAAAAGTGAAGGATGAGCTGGAAACCCACCCTGTATTGAAGCAGCAGATTGAGGAAATCCAGGGCCGCATCAAGTCCCGGTAGGTGTTCATTCTTTACGGCTGGGCGAAAGCTTTATGCCTGCAACTGTTCCAGAATCTTCTGGAGCGCCAGCCGGGTGTGGGCGTAAGTAAGGCCGCCTTGCAGGTAAACGGCGTACGGCGCGCGTAACGGGCCATCGGCGGAAAGCTCCAGCGTGGAGCCGTCTATAAACGTGCCACCTGCCATTACCACTTCATCCGCATAGCCGGGCGGGTTGGCGGGGATAGGCGTAATGTGGCTGTTAATGGGACTCAGGCTTTGCAAAATCTGGCAGAATTTCACCAGTTTATCGGGATCTCGCAGGGTGAGGATCTGGATGATGTCACTGCGGGTATCCGTCCAATGCGGGGTGGTTTCGTAGCCCGCGTCCTCAAATAATTTGGAGGCCAAGGTCATGCCCTTTAGGGCTTCCTTGACGATGCCTGGGGCTAGATATAAGCCCTGCAACAATACACGGGTGAGGTTGAAAGTGTAGCCTCCTTCGGCACCCACGCCGGGGCAGGTCAACACATCCGCGCAAGAGGCCACCAAATCCGCCCGGCCTGCCACATAGCCGCCCGCTGGCACAATGCCGCCGCCGGGATTCTTGATGAGCGAGCCTGCGATCAGGTCTGCGCCAACCGCAGTGGGTTCCTGGGCCTGGGTGAATTCGCCGTAGCAGTTGTCCACCATGACGTTGACATTGGGGTTGATTTGCTTGGCCTGTCGAATCAGGGTTTCCAGTTGGGCAATGGTTAAAGAGGGCCGAACACTGTACCCTCTGGAGCGCTGAATAAAGACCAGGTTGGCCTGGGCAATTTTTTCCGCCTCCTGTTCGGTAAAGGTTTCCCGAACCGAAAGGCTTTCCGGTTCGAACACCGAAATCTCGTCATATCGAACGCCCTTGGCGGCCAGCGATTGCCGGTTATTGCCCCGCAGCCCGATTACCTCTTCCAGCGTGTCATAAGGCCGCCCGGTAATGGACAGCATGGTATTGCCGGGGTTTAGGCAGCCATTCAGCCCTACGGAAAGGGCATGAGTGCCGGAAACAATCTGGGTGCGCACCAGGGCGGCTTCCGCTTGCAAGGCGTCGGCGAAAACGGCGTCCGTCGTCTCCCGGCCCAGGTCATCGTGGCCGTAGCCGGTGACGGAGAGGAAATGCTCTTCGCCCACCTTGTTTTTAATAAAGGCGTTCAGTACCCGTTCAAAGGTATGGTGGTATACCGCGTCCTGCTGTTGCCAGATATCGGCGGCCAGTGCGGCCTCGGCATCCCTGATTCGTGCCTGAAGCGGCTGATTTGACGAGGAAACGACATGCGTGGATGGATTCATAGCCCCCATAGCCTAGCAGAAAAACAGGCGTTTGATGCGGCCCTTGTCGTAAAAAAATGCCTCCCATGCGGGAGGCTGGCTTTACATTCAATTGCTTTTTATTTCTGCGGTTTAGGTTAGGGTTAAAGCTTTTCGGCTACTTGACGCTGACCAAGTGCGGGGCGACACCTAGCTCGCTTTGCAGTATTTTTGCCTTGGCATATGCCATGGAACGGCGTTTCTCAGCACCTTTGATTACGAAATGAACTGAAAAAGCGGTGTTCTTGAGCGGTTTACGTTGGTTCATAGCCATCGGGTACTGTGCCTCCACCGTATGCATCTCTATGAAATGTCCTTCGACGGTTTACGGAAAACCTTTAGCGATTGGGACGAATCCCATTCAAAAAGATTAAGGTTTTGTAACAGGCGGGGTCGTTTTCACAAACCCGCCTGACCCGTAGCAGTGAAAACAATCATATATAATGGTAAAGTCGCAGGAGGGAGGCAGTCGTTCCCGCCTCCTGCCCCGCACTCAGTTTCTATATGTAGAGGCATCATGAACGAATTTTTCCGGAAGAATACCCGTTGGATCGCCCTGATGATGGTGCTGTCCTTTCTGCTAACCAGCTATGTTTTCCTGTTTTTCAAATAGACCATGACGATTTCAACCCGTATCCGGCAATTGAAAGGGATAGTATGCCTTGTAGTGGGGCTTATCCTTCTTATGGGGCTGGCGCCGGGAGGCTTTGCGGATAATCGCCAGCGGATTCGGGAATTGCAGAGCAAAACACAGACCATTCGCCAGCGGGCTGCGGAAATGCGCCGTAAAAAATATGAGAAAATGCGCGCGGCCCAACAAATGAACCAGAGCATCGTGGCCAACCAGCAAAAGCTGGAAGTGGAGCAACGCTCCCTGCAATTCCACCAGCAGCGCCTGGGGGAAACCCGCGATAAGCTGGTATACCTGGATGACCGCCTGGACGCCACCCTGGGCGACGCCGTCCGGCTGGGGCAGGATGCGGGCAAGCGCCTGCGCAGCCTGTACATGGGCGAGCGTCTGAGTATGTTGCAGATGGTGCTGGAGGCCAATGACCTCTCCGCGCTGCTGGATCGGATTTACTACAAGCAGAAAATAGCGGCGCAGGATAAAAAGCTGCTGGAGAACCTGCGCGTTAAAATTCAGGAATTGAACGGTCTCAAGTCTGATTTGGCCCAGCAAAAGGCCATCATCGGCCAGACCATCGCCACCATTCGGGTCAAAAATATTGAGATTCAGCGCTCTATCGAGGTAGATCGAAGCTTGCGTGATAAATACCGGCACGATGCGGCCTTTTACGACCGGGCTGAGGCCGAATTGCTGGCGGAATCCAGCAGCATCACGTCCCAAATTCGCGCCTTGATGAGTTCCGGTCGGGCTTCTTTCAAGGTGGTGCGCAACAGTACGGGCAGCTTTATGTGGCCTATCCATGGTCGCATCAATTCCGGCTTCGGGTACCGTTTCCATCCTATTCACCGGCGTACCATTATGCACACCGGCCTGGATATCGGCGGCCCCAACGGCGGCGCAATCCACGCGGCGGATGGCGGGCAGGTGATTTGGGCCGGTTGGAAGGGCGGCTACGGTAAGGCGGTGATGATTAACCACGGCAACCGCAACGGACGCAACCTGGTGACGCTGTATGGGCATATGTCGGCCCTGGCGGTGTCCACCGGGCAAAGTGTTTCCAAGGGGCAGGTAGTTGGTTATGAAGGCTCTACGGGTTATTCCACCGGGCCGCACTTGCACTTTGAAGTACGGGTGGACGGCGCGCCGGTGAATCCCATGGGCTACCTTTAGCAGGCGATTTTTTTGATTGAGGCCCAGGCAATCCCGTTACAAGCTCATGTTTTATTCACCTTGCCTGATTCTTTGGTAGAATAAATTGGACATTAAGAAAATATTAAAAAGCGTTTGGAAATCGTTAGAACTTTTTGTCCTGTTTGACATCTACGGCAGAACCGAGTCCACTTGTTTGCCGTTTGGTTCGTCAGGCAAGCTCTGCCCCGAAAAGCCCTACGCTCAGAAGGAATTTACTTTGATGAACGTCCCGGTCGCCACGTCTGTATCCTCAAGCCAGCTTCCAGTTGCCCGGCAGGCTTGTCTTTTCGGCGGGTTTGGCGCAAACGCCCTTGGCCGCTCCCTGGCCGTCGGATCGCTTCTGGCGTTCTCGTGCTTGGTTGGGGCTTCTGTTCAGGCCCAAGTGGTGAATGACCCGGCCACCAGTATGCTCATTCAGAATTCCTCCCGGTTCAAACCGCTGAAAGACGCCAAGGACAAATCCGTTGTGTCGGATGAAAAGCCGAAGGCGGAAGCGGCGAAAGGCGAGATAAAGCCCCTGCCCCCCGGGCTGCAGCCTGAACTGGACTTGCAGAAAACGCCTGACGCCGCAGATGGCGCGACCACTGCTTCCGCCGAGCCGATTAAGGCCCGCGCCGTGGTGGTGGATATTAACAGCAACACCCTGAATTACGATAAAGATCATGATGTGTACGTGGCCACCGGCTCGGTACACATGATTATTTCCGAGCAGAATTCAGAACTGTTTTGCGACAAGCTGACCTATGACCAGAACCAGAACCTCGCCATTGCCGAAGGCAATGTGGTGATTATAAAAGACGGGCAGCGCACCGAGGGGAACTACGCCAAAATCGATATGACCCGCCGTTCCGCGCTGATTAACGACACCATTACCGATATTTCGGCGGTGCGGATCAAGGCCAAGCAATCGTTCGTGAATAACAACGAAATTATTCTGGAAAACGGCCGCCTGATTATCAGCGGCGTAATGTATCAGCAGTTGGCCAGCCAGGGCGGTTTGAGCAACCTGGGCCAGAGCGCCGGCAAGGGGGCCAGCCAGGCCAAATTGCGCCGGGAGTATTCCAAAAAAGTTTACCAGAACCGGGCGAAAATGGTGAACCAGCTTTCGTATAACCAGCAGCAGTTGTATAAAAACCTGGCGACTGCAGACCCGGCGCACCCTGATTTTGACGAAAGCCCCGACAAGCTTTCCCGCTTCAGCATTAAGGCCAAGGAAATTGAAATCGTTCGCCATGAAGACGGGTACGATGAAATCAACCTGAAGCACTCCAGCTTGTATGCCGGGAAATATAAGCTGTTTAACCTGTTGGATACGGACTATTCCTACGATGGCAAGGCCAAAAACTTTCAATACCTTGGGCCGGACATCGGTTCCAACCGCGCTTACGGCGGCGCGTACGCAGGGCCGGGTTGGGATTTTCACCTGGGGCGCGGCTCGCTGCGGGTGTCTCCCATTGCCAGTTTCGGTTCCCCCGGCTTCTGGTCGTCCGACGGCAAATCGGGCAAGCAGGTGCCTGTTGGTCTGGGCTTCGGCGGCGCGGTTCACTTCCGGGATCCGGATACCGCGATTGACTTGGCCTATAACAGCCATGTCGGTTCGCCCGTATTTTATGCGGATCGCCGCGTTTACGGGGATTCGGTACACTTTATGGCGGCCTATAACGATATTTACCAGAACGGCCTGTTGGGCCAAAACGAGCGCCCCACCTACATTGCCCAGTTAACCGATTACCGGGTGCTGAAAGATATCGGCAAATTCCAGCTTTCCTCGTTTGAGAGCATCGGTTACGCCAAGGATAACTTCTATCCCAACTTTCACCAGACCTACTTTGTGGACGCCAAGGGCAACAAGGGGCCGCAAATCCTGGGCCGCGCCCAATTGCAGTTCCAGTTGATGAACACTACCCCCCTACTGTCTTTTGGCAAGCACGTTTCGGTCGGGATGAAAGCCCAATTGCTGACAGCGGCTTACACTTCCAGCGATTTCATCGCCCTGGGCCGGATTGGCCCTACTTTGAACCTCAACCTGATGCAGGGCGGCCTGTTGACCTCGCTGGGCTATACGGTCAGCCACGCCATTGGGCAGTCCCCGTTCGTGTTTGACAGCTATTACGGCGGCGCCCAGAACCTTTCGGTGAATAACCTGATTCGGATTAACAAGTATCTCAGCCTGGGGAACAACGGCAGCTTCAGCCTGAACCGCGATAACGCCAAAAAAGCGCTGGCGGTAGGCAACATGATGTACATGCTGGTTGGCCCACAGGATATAAAGGCCACTATTGGCTACGATTTTATCAATTCCCGCTCATACTTCGGTTTTAACTACTTCCCCGGTTCCAAAAACACTGTGGTGAACTACGACAAAATGAAGATCATGCAGCCGACCAACTTCAAGCAGCCCAGCGCCACTTCCAAGTTCTAGCAAAAGTCAGGCTATGCCTGCGTGTGGCCTATTGGGATGAAAGCTTCCCAAGTCTGTCGAAGCCAGACTGCTAAAGCACTCACGGCTGTGAGCAGGTCTCTTGAAACCTTCCCTCTTTGAAAGCTTCCCTGGGGTTATGCTAAACTCGTAACTTATTCGCCCTGTCTCATCCGGCGGGCTTGGCTAGTGGCAAGCCTCTTATCAATATCCGGACGATGACGGCGGGCAAAAGCTGCCCAAACCACATACAGAGTACCCAATAATCGTGCTAGGAACCGTATATGTCTCTACGTGACTGGTTTGCCTCCAAACGGGATAAATCCACCAAGCAGCTTGATGTGGCTGCCATGAACGCCCGCCTGACGGACGAGGAAATCTGCAAGCTGTGGACTCAGTGCTTTAGTTGCCAGGAGAACCTGCCCACCAAGGAACTGGAAAAGAGTCTGATGGTTTGCCCACACTGTGGTTACCATTTCAGGATTGGCGCGTACAAGCGCATTATGCAGCTTTGCGATGACTTTACCGAGCTGGACGCCGAGCTGACTCCCGCCGACCCGTTGGAGTTTACCGACACGGAACCCTACCTGAAGCGCCAGAAAGACGCCCACCGCAAAACCGGTCTGAACGAGGCGGTGGTCTGCGGAATTGGGCAAATTGGCGCGGAAAAGCTTGCGCTTGCTGTGATGGATTTTTCGTATCTGGGCGGCAGCATGGGCAGCGTGGTGGGCGAAAAAATTACTCGCCTGATTGAAAACGCCTTGGAAAGCCGCTTGCCGGTAGTCATTTTCTCTTCTTCCGGCGGGGCGCGTATGCAGGAAGGGACTTTCTCCCTGATGCAGATGGTGAAAACGGGTTCGGCCCTGGCTCGTCTGCATGAAGCGGGTTTGCTGTACATTTCCGTGTTGACCGAACCGACTTTTGGTGGGGTAACCGCCAGTTTCGGTACTTTGGGCGATATTACCATCGCCGAGGAAGGCGCCAGGGTTGGTTTTGCCGGACGCCGGGTGATTGAGCAGACCATTCGCCAGAAATTGCCCGCTGATTTCCAGACCGCCAACTATCTGCTGAATTACGGGCAGGTGGATATGGTGTTGAGCCGTGGCGAACTTGCCGAGATGCTGGCCAGCTTGATTCGACTGCACCGGCAGTCTTCCGGGCTGACGCCGGTTTTGCAGCCTTAGGTCTATCGGGCCGGAGCGCGTTATAAGGAAAAAGTAAAATGTCCGAGAAGATTCTCCCCCTGGATTTTGAAAAGCCTATAATGGCAATGGAAGAAAAGATCGAGGAACTGATGCGACTGAGCCAGGAAAGTAAAATCGATTTCACCGAGGAAATCGACAACCTGCGGATGCAGGCCGAGGAAGTGAAAACCAAGCTTTACCATCGCCTGACGCCAGCCCAAAAGCTACAGGTTGCCCGTCATCCGCAGCGGCCCAACCTGCTGGAAACGGTCAAAATGCTTTCTCCCAATTTGTGGATCGAATTGCGCGGCGATCGTGCGGGCACCGATGATCGGGCCATTATTGGCGGGATTATCGAGATTTCTTCTGGCCCCATTATGGTGGTGGGAACCCAGAAAGGCCGTGGGATGAAGGAAAACCTCACCCACAATTTCGGAATGGCCAACCCGGAAGGGTATCGCAAGGCGTTGCGCCTGTTTCAGCATGCCGAAAAGTTTAAAATGCCGGTGCTTACCGTGGTGGACACGCCGGGCGCGTATCCGGGCATTGCCGGGGAACAGCACGGGATTGGCCAGGCGATTGCGTTCAACATTCGTGAAATGGCCCGCTTGCGGGTGCCGATTGTTTCCGTGGTGACGGGCGAAGGCGCATCCGGCGGCGCGTTGGGGATTGGCGTGGCGAACCGCATTTATATGCTGGAACATGCGTTGTATACCGTCATTTCCCCGGAAGGTTGCGCCTCTATTTTGTGGCGTAGCGCCGAATATGCTTCCCGTGCGGCGGAAGCCCTCAAAATTACCGCCCAGGATTTGCTACGCTTCGGCATTGTGGATGGCATTATCCAAGAGCCGCAAGGTGGCGCGCATCAAGACCCGGCCTTGTCCTCCCAGCGGATTCTGGAAACCATTGAGAGCGCCTTTAGTGAATTGAAACCTTTGAATGGCGATCGCCTGTTGGAAGATCGCTATGATAAATTCCGCAAAATTGGGGCGTTTCAGGAAGCCAAAACGGCGGCCTTGTCTCCCTAACGCGCTTTATTAACATTTGTAACAAGTTGGTGTTTGAGTCCCGGTTTACTAGCATCAGTTTGGCTTGATTTCTTTCATATAGGCATACAAAACAAGTCCAGTAAATGCCGCCCACCCAGTGTCCCGATGGTGGGTATTCAAAGAGGAAGTTGACCCAGATGACAACCGCTTATGACACCTTGCGCACGCATTTCGATGTGCATGCGATGCCGGACTTCGAAGGCGTCAGCCGACGTTTTCTCCAGGGCTTTGAAGCGTTTATCGCCGCCAAAAAATACCAGGCCGTGCGCGCTGTCCTGAAAGACGAAATCCAGCATGAATCCTTGCGCAAAAACCCGGATTTCATTACTGCCATCGTGAACCGCATGGATGATGAATCTGTATTAGAGAAACGTTACATTTTTATCTCATTCAACCCGCAGGCAACAGCCTAAGTAGCCTGTTTGCCGGAGCGGTCAGGCTCCCACCGTAAGTAGTCCATTTTGCAGAAGCGATTTTCAACCTAGCCACTACCAACTCAAAAGTCCTTGTATCCGTTTTTCAATCTGCCCTGATTGAAAACTGTTGTTCTCCTGCCGAGAGGCGTCCTTGTGATGCCTCCGGTTTTTCCTTTTTGTAAATATTTGTAATAAATGGATATCCGTTTTATGGGTGCTGACTGAAGTTCCTCCCAAAACTGCCGAAGCCGTTGCTAACAGGGGTAACGAAGGTTTTGCAGGACGTCCATGAGTTCAAGCATTCCACAACTGAAGCTGTTCCCGCTCTATCCGGGCGGCCCCGTGGTGCAGAACCGTGGGACGCTGAACGCGAATTCCTCGTTTTACACTAGGGCCACGCGCTATACGCCATCGTATCCGGTGAATATCCCCAGCAGCAGTACACCAACCAATACCTTTTTTAACATTGATGGCAAACGGATTGTGGCCACCCAGCCCGCCAGCGCCGATCAACTCTTCAATACGCCACTGAACATTGACGGCACGGCCAGCGGCAAGCTGAGAACGGCCACAGTTCCCAGCCAAGCGCCAACCATCCCCAGCTTATACCAAAACGCGGTGGATTTGCTGTCCATTAGCGATTTGAAATTTTCGGATCTGGTGAACCAGCCCGATTTTAGGATTCCCGGTATTGGCATGGGGCTGAAAGTAACCACGGATGGGATGGGCGGCATCGATAAAGTGGAACTGTCCCCTGGTTCTCGTGGGAATTTGCCGGGAGTTTCGGCCATCGCCAAGGATTTTGTATTGCCCAACCGGACGGACATTACCACCGGGGCCACGTTCTTTCGTTCCGGCCTGCCGTTTAACGTAAAAGGGGCCACGGCGGCCAATGCGATCAAGCCGTTACAAAAACTCAACCCCGCTGCCTTACAGGCCAACCTGCTTTCCCAACTCAATCCGAACACGCTGAACCGCAATGCGGGCATTTTCAAGCAGGATCAACTGGAGAAACTGGCCCTTAGCGCGCTGGAAGATAAAAACTTTGATTTCGACAAGGTAAATCTGGAAAAGCTATTCCAGCTTCAGTCGCAGGATAACGGCATTGCGGTTGCGGGCTACGATTCCGCGCTGGATGCGGAGCAATCCCGGCAGTTGGCGGCCAGCCAATCTGGCTTAGACGTGAATACCAGCCCCGAATTTCGCCAGAACATGGCTGAATTGGTAAGTGCCGCCCGTCAGCCTTCGGAAAATTATGCCTCCGTTTTTGGCCCCCGACTGGATCAGGTGATGAATGGTCGAATTAACGTGACGCCCTGGCAACAGGCAGCCGCCAATGCCGGTCAATCGGGTATGGGGGCTAACAGCGGCAGCGCCTTTGAAATGGGCGGGGCGGTCGCTGATGCGGCTTCTCGCAAAGGGCGTAGTGCCATGTATATGCCGTTTCAAATGGATTCAGGCTCGCAGGGGCAGGGGTTTGCAAATGCCAACCCCTTTACGGGCGGCAGACTGCAAAGCGGTATGAGCTTTGGCGGCCAGACAGGGGCGGAGCAGCAGTTCCAGCGCCGACGCCCGATGGCCTTTATGGCTTAAAGCACATTCAGCATTTTGTGGGTTTGCGGAATGATCCGCACGTCCTCAAAATGGGCGGCCAGGGTGTTTTCAATCTCAAACATGCGCCGGGGCTGGATGTAGACTGTTCGATCGGCCAGCGAGGTTTCCGGTTGAAGAATGATGGGTGTTTTGCGGTCGTTCACGATCTCTTTGACGGCTTCCAGCTCGGCCTGGGTGGTGTCGTTATTGAACACCAGCTTAATGTAGATCTCAGTATTCGGGTTTTGTTGGGCCGCATCGTAAAAGCGGCGGTGGTTTTCAAACTGGTCTGCCTCTTGGGTGGCGGATGGCAGCTTGATGTCCATAGCGATAATATCCACCCACGGCAGCACTTCCGCTAAAAATTCGGCCTGGGTGCCGCTGGTTTCCAGGTAAACCGGGGCCAGCCTCTGGGCTTCGGGGAATACCGATTTTAAAAAGCCGTGATAGAGTAAGGGTTCCCCGCCGGTAAAGCTGATGCTATGGTGCCGGGCGGTCTGGTTGAGCTGCGTGAGAATGCCGAGCAGCACGTCCGGCGTCATGGGGTTTTCGAAAAGAACGTGCTGGCTGCTGCCCGGTATGGCTTCCACGTGGCATTTGCCTGTGGTTGAGGTCATGGGCGTGTCGCAGTACGCGCATTTTAGATGGCAGTGGGCAAAGCGCACGAATATTTGCCGCTTGCCCACGTAAACGCCTTCTCCCTGAATGGAGGAGAAAATTTCCTGCAAGGGCGCGGTTTTGGCTGTAGCGATCTGGGGTGGGATTGCCGTTTGGAGAGAAGGTGTGGAAAGGGAGGTGGGCATTCGCGTTTCGGCTCAATTGCGACATAACTCGTAGTTATTGTAATCCAAGCGGGGAAACTTGTCTGCCATAATCGCGTCAGTTTGGTATAGTTTTCTAAACATGGGAAAATCGACTCAACCAAAAGGAGTTAAAGGTGAAGCGTATTGGAAAAGCCCTTGGGCCTGTGTTGTTGTCTTTGTCGTTGGCAGTAGTCGCTTTGTCGTCTAGTGCTATGGCCCAGTTATCCATTAAGCTGACCGTGCCAGATGGTAATACGCTGGATGTAACCGGGCACAACCAGCCCCGTGGGGATGAATCCCTGATTTTGTATGATGCCGAGTATGGTAAAACCACGCATACCAACCAATATGGTGTGGAAGTGATCGCAGTGCCTTCCAATGCGGCCGTGCCGTCCGGCAAGGCGTATCAGGTGACTGCCGTTACCTCGGTATGGGATTGCGCCAAAAACAATGGCGCGACCGATGTAGCCGGTGCCACCTGCGGTAACGCGCCGATTCCCGTGAATGGCATTGTGTTATCCGCCACCGGCAACAAGCGGGATGTCCTGAAAGTCCTGAAGCCGGGCGATACCCTGCTGGTGCAGCAGGAATGGTTCCAGCAGCGCCAGGCGCGATTGAACGTGATTAACCCCACCATTCTCAACAATCCCCAGGGTTCCGGGTTCCCCGGCTACCGCGCTTCCAACCAGATTGTGGAATACAACAGCGGTTTTGGCAGGCCCACTACCGGCACCAATGAATTTGGCTTTGAAGTGACGGTGCGTAACGGTGTCGTGACGGCCCAGGAAGGTTCCGATTCTACCATCCCCACCGATGGCTTCGTGTTAAGTGGCCATGGCAAGGGAAGAAGCTGGCTGATCGCCAACGCTCCCATTGGCGCCAAGATTGAAGTCAGTCCCGATGGGCAGGCGGTGACTTCTTCCATAGATTTTGACACTTATACCTACCAATACGACCAGCACTGGGCGAATAGCCCTTGCGCGGACGCCGCCTGGAGCCTGAAGCCCAATGCCGACAAAGCCTGCGACGCGATTCGTTCCAAGCACGACAAGGCTGTTAGCCTGTTCCAGCAAGGGCAAACCAACCTGGCGGCCTCTGACATGCAGGAAGCCCTGGAAAGTATGAATCGGCGCATCTGGCTTAGTTACACCGCGTTTCCTGCCGATACCGTGCGGGGCGTCTGGCATCGCCCGGTGGAGAAAACCCCGGCGGCCATCGGTCAAACGCTGGACACCCTGAAAGCGTCCGGCATCAACTCGGTGTTTCTGGAAACGTTTTTCCACGGCTACACCATTTTTCCTTCCCAAACCTACGTTAATTACGGTTTAACGCCGGAAAACCCCAAGTTTGCGGGAACCGACCTGCTGCAAGCCTGGGTGCAGGAAGCCCACAAGCGTAACATGAAGGTGCATGTGTGGTTTCAGGCGTTTTATGGCGGCACCAACGCCTACCTGCCGCCTGGGCCGATTCTGGCCAAGTACCCCACTTGGGCCAATGTGCAGTATTCAGCGCTGGTTTCGGTGAAGCCGCCTCAACCGGCCAACCCGGCAGCCAGTGTTCCCGCTAAAAACGGGGCTGCTGCCAAAAATGGAAAGGCCAGCGTGGTTTACACAAGCAATGGTGGCAGTAAAGCACCGGTGCCAGTGGCCGCCAAACCCCTGCCAGATATTAAAAAAGCGCCCGACAAACCGGTTCCCTCCACTTTGGAGCTGGGCGGATACTTCCTTGATCCGGCCAACCAGCAGGTGCAGACCTTCCTGACCAAACTGGCCGAGGAGATTGTTACCCGCTACGATGTGGACGGCTTCCAGTTGGATTACATCCGTTACCCGGCCAGCTTCCCGGCAGATCGTTTCAGCTACCGCAAAACCACCTGGGGTTATACCGATGTGGCCCGTGCGGCTTTCAAGGCCCAGTACGGGGTTGATCCGGTGGATATCGATCCCAAGAGTCCCGATTTTGAAATGCTTTGGAAAGCCTGGAATGACTACAAAGTGGCTCAGGTCAGCAACTTTGTGCATAAAGTAACCGACGATATCCGGCAAAAACGGCCTGGTATCCAGATTTCCGCCGCCGTATTCCCGGACGCCAACAGCGCCCTAGCCTTAAAACATCAGGACTGGCGTACCTGGGCGCTTAACGGCTGGATTAACTTCTATGCGCCCATGACGCTGACCAGCGCCATTAAGGTGGTGGATCGCGATACCCGCAACATGCTGGTTTCCACCCAGAACAAAATCCCGGTATATTCCGGCATTTTCGGGCCGTTTAACGAAAATTCCGCCGAGCATGTGCTGAGCCAGATTGACACTGCCAAGCAGGCCGGGGCCAGCGGTTATGTATTGTTCGATACGGCCCACCTGACCGCCCGGACGCTGGAAGCGCTGAAGGCCGTCCAGGTGCCGAAGGTCGTCACCACTCCGCCGCCGTCGGTGACGGAAGTGGCTGCCCCGGTCGCCAAGCCTAAAAAGCGTCATTGGTGGAGTCGAAAATAAATGCCGGATCGGGCTTTGGCTACTTAAAAGCCCAAAGATGCGATCCTGATCCTTTAAACCGTTCGGGGGTAAGGCCAAAACGAGCCTTACCCCTGATCTTTTCAGGAACTGCTTTGCAAGTGCGGATCGCTGCCTTATAATGGTACGCAGATACATTAAGATATGTGTTTGCGTAGCAGCCTTTCCCTCATAGGCCAAAGGATAGAGAGATAGTGAGTTATCAACTGTGCAGATGGTATGACCCATACCCGCGACTGGCCTTCGCGCTAAAGCTGCTATACCTTGCGCCGGGAGCCGTGCAGGCCAGGGCTTCCCGCGAGCTTCAGCGTTTTATTGAGGAGCAATGGGGCGCGTCCCATGCCCGCAAGGCGCTTCAGGAAATAAAGGCCACATCGGGCGGCAAACGCTGGTATGACGAGGATCCTGAAACGGCTCAAACGGTTGAGCTTTTGAAGAACAGTCCTGAGTTTCTGAAAAGCCGTGTGGCCGATACCCTGCTGGAGATCCTGGCCTCGGATCAGCCTCAGCCGTAACGATTGATCCGATCGGCGTTTTGCACGACACCCCCTCCCAAAACCCGCAAGTCACATGGGTTTTGGCGCTTGGAATGTAAAATTTTCTTCAAGCTTGCCTGTTTTCGCATGACATTGATCTGTCAGCGCGTATAGAATTGCTTAAACTCTAACTCTCTATCCTTTGTGCCTATGCAGGTCTTTGGCTTGCAGAGGCTTTTTTTTACACATTTCGGGTTTCCTCTCATCAATTTTTGCGCCTATACTCCTTTGTGTTCAGGAGATTGACGATGCCAACATCTATTAGACCCTCTGCAATATTGCCTCTTCAGTATCCACGAGCTTCCAAACTTCCTAAATCCGTTTCTTTTGGCGCGGCAAAGTTCATGGGGGCAGGTGATAACTCGCTGTCGCCCGGGCTTTTTCAAAGCGATTACTATGATACCGTGTCATACTTGCCGGGCCGTAACCGTCCGGATCCGTATTTGATGGATTGGATGAAGCAGTGCGTAAAGCCTGGTGACGCGGTGCTGGAATTGGGCTGCAACAGCGGCAATAACCTGTTGCCATTGGCCAAGCGAGGCGCGCATGCTTATGGCGTGGATATTTCCCAGGCTTGTATTGATGAGTTATTGGATACGGCCGGATTTTTTGGAATGGGCGAGAACGTGCAGGCCAAAGCCTGGGATTTTGGCGGCGGTCAATTGCCGCCCGAATGGGATCACCTGAAAGGCAATTTAAAGGCGATTAACGCCGTACATGTGTTTTCCCATTTCTCCGATCGGGCGTTGATTGATACCGTTCAGCGTTTTTCCGATTATCTGGCCCCTGGCGGGATTTTCGTGGCCAGCATTATTGCACCGGAACAGTCGGAAGGACAGAGTAAAAGCAGAATTCCTTCGGGCGATTACGATTATTTGAACCATCGTGATCTTGAAAGCGACGTGACGGATTTGCAGGCTGGCTTCCAGTCTCACAGCCAAAGCGTGGTGAATGCGGCTTTTAGCAAGTTGGAAAAAGTAGAGGTGTGCAAATTCCAACAGAAAGAAAACGACTATTGGGCGCTGCCCGAAAGTCGCTTACGGTGGGTGGTGTACCGTAAGCCCGATGGGAATGCCTGCTCCCCTGTGAAGTGGCTGTCTAGCTTTTTGGCTTCAGGGTTGGGAAGGCAATAACATCGCGAATGTTGGGCGAATCGGTCAGGATCATGATCAACCGATCAATCCCGATGCCAAGCCCGCCACAAGGCGGCATGCCATATTCCAGCGCGGTAATGTAGTCCTCATCCATCTGGTGCGCTTCGTCGTCCCCATGGTCGCGCTGGGCCATCTGCGCCTCAAAGCGTTGGCGCTGATCCAGCGGGTCGCTGAGTTCTGAAAATGCGTTGGCGATTTCCCAGCCGTATACGCGGGTTTCAAAACGCTCTACCAGTCTGGGGTTGTCCCGGTGTTCTTTTGCCAAGGGTGAGATTTCACGCGGGTAATCAATAATGTGGATGGGCTGAATCAGCTTGTGTTCCACTTTGACTTCAAATACTTTTTCCAGCGCGTAGCCCCAGGTGTCGTAGTCTTCTACCGATACGTTCAGCTTTTTGGCTGCCTCGCGTGCGGCTTCATCGGTATCAATCTGGGCAAAGTCCACGCCGGTTTCTTCTTTTACGCACTCAATCATGGATTTGCGCGCCCAAGGGGAGGCTAGGTTAATTTCCGTACCCTGGAAGTTGATTTGCAGGGTGCCTAGCACCTTTTGGGCCACGGTGGTTACGATTTCCTCGGTGAGATCCATCATGTCGTTGTAGTCGGCATAGGCCTGGTACAGCTCCATCATGGTGAATTCCGGGTTGTGCTTAGGCGAAATGCCCTCGTTACGGAAGTTCCGGTTCAACTCAAACACCCGCTCGGAAATCCCGCCCACAATCAGCCGTTTCAGGAACAGTTCCGGCGCGATCCGCAGGTACATGTCGATATCCAACGTGTTGTGGTGGGTAATAAAGGGTTTTGCCGCTGCGCCGCCCGCAATGGTTTGCAGCATGGGTGTTTCCACTTCCAAAAAGTCTTTATCTAGCAGCAGTTTGCGGATTTCCGCGATTATGCGGCTGCGCTTTACCAGCGTGTCCCGGCTTTCCTGGTTCATAATCAAATCCAGGTAGCGTTGGCGGTAGCGGGTTTCCACGTCCGTCAGGCCGTGGTATTTCTCCGGCAATGGCAGCAGGGATTTCCCCAAAATTTGGATTTGAGTGCTTTTAACGCTCAGCTCCCCGCGCGGGGTGCGGCGAATGGTGCCGGTGGCGCCGATCATATCGCCAATGTCCACCAGTTTCAGTGCTTCCAGCATCTCGGCCGATAAATTTTCCTTGTGGCTGAACACCTGAAGCTTACCGCTGGCATCCTGCAAGTCAATAAACATTCCGCTGTTGCGTAGCGCCATCACCCGCCCGGCCACGGAAACCACGTCCTCGGTTTCCACGCCCGTTTCCAGAGCCTCGTATTTTGCCTGCAAGTCCGCGTTGCTGTGGCTTTTCTCAAAGTGGTAGGGATAGGGGTTATGGCCCAGTTTTTTCCAGGCATCCAGCTTGTCGATGCGGGTTTGCCGGATTTGGGCGGCGTGTTCGCTGGTGTGGGCGGTTTCGGCTTGGGCAGTTTTGGTTTCTGCTGTGGCGGCGTGGGAGGAAGGCTTTTGGGTCATGCGGCTCAATCTCTTCAGATGGTGTTTTGGAGACTATATAATAAACGGAATTGTGATGCTGTGTCTGGAAAAATTATGCCAAAACCGATTTTACGCGACAATGACATTGACCTGAAGCCCCTGCTCAACCAAAACGTGGTGGTTCTGGGCTACGGGAACCAGGGCAAGCCGCAAGCCCTGAATCTGCGGGATTCTGGTGTTACGGTTAAAATTGGCGTACGCCCGGACAGCAGAAAGCGGGATGAGGCAATGGCGGACGGCTTTGAAGTGTTGCCGATTCCGGATGCCTTGCGCTGGGGCGACGTGATGATGATGCTGATGCCCGATGAGGTGATGGCCGATGTGTACGCGCAATCGCTGGCGCCGCATTTGAAGGCCGGGCAAAGCCTGGGCTTTGGTCATGGATTGGTGATTCACGCGGGCTGGGTTCAGCCGAAACCGGATTTAAACGTGTTTTTGGTGGCCCCCAAAGCCCAAGGGCGCGGAGTTCGTAATAAATATGTGGCTGGTAGCGGTGTGCCGGGTCTGTATGCGGTGCATCAAGATCCGGGCGGGAACACGGAAGCAATCGCGCTGGCCTATGCCAAAGCCTTGGGCTGCGGACGGGTAGGTGTGATGCAAACCACCTTCGCCGAGGAAACGGTGAGCGATTTGTTTTCCGAGCAGGCGGTGCTTTGCGGCGGTTTGACTTCCCTGATTAAAACCGCGTTTGAAACTTTGGTGGAAGGCGGCTTTTCCCCGGAAGTGGCCTATTTTGAATGCCTCTACGAAGTGAAGCTGATTGCCGACCTGCTGCATGAGCGGGGCATCAACGGCATGCGTAGCGCCATCAGCTCTACGGCGCTATATGGGGATATCAGCCGGGGTGAGCGGGTGATAGACGGCCACGTGCGGGAAAACATGCGCCGGGTGCTGGATGATATTGTGAGTGGCCGCTTTAGCGAGGCCATGCGCCATGAGTTCGTCCAAGATAAGCCGGAAATTCAGCAAGCCTTGCTGAAAGACGAGCAACACCTGATTGAAAGAACCCACCGGGATTTGCATGAGCGGCTGAAATTCTAGCCATTGGCGATTTGTAATTCTGAAAATAGTGGATGCAGAGGTCTTTAATTAGGCTGCCGAAGTGTCAGGTTTCAATTGTTAAGACTTTTGTTTAAGAACGCGCACCTTCATGGATTTTGGGGCATTTATTAGGTTAGATGAACGAGATCACGTTTAATTTTTTGCGAGTTAGGGAATATAACCAAGGAGAACTTGTCTCATGACCAACTTGGCGATCCTCGAAAGGAATACTGAGTCGATGAAACGGGCGGACGAAGAAGAAATTCTCCAGATTTTGGACCGTATCGAAAAATTGAGCCTGCGTCCCGAAAATCCTGGCTTGGCTTATCGCAACCTGGAAACCATCAATGCCTTGATGAACACGTTGCGCGAGCGCCTGGGCAAAAAAGCCAAAGTCAGCAGCTAAACAGACTGTTATTAATTACTTGCAGCCCTTTAGGCGCTCTTGTAACGGTGCGCCATTTTTAAATTTACTTGCTTTAGAATCACTGAAACGTCCCAAACAATAATCAATTAAGCTTGGAACCAGTATCATGACCCAATTTGAATCTGAAATTCTGCAATTGGCCCAGCGCATTCAGGCGTTGAGTACCGAAACCGCCCAAACCACCCTGCGCGAAGGCGATGACATGTTTTTTCGTCTGAAGAAGATTCGTGATTTGGCCAATGCCTTGGTTCCCCGGATTGAGGCCAAGTGCGGCGCGCGTATAGGATAAGTTCCATAAGCTAAAACAGGCTCCGCTAGGAGCCTGTTTTGTTGTTTGCTTGTTAATCCGAGGCGATCTTAGGCCGGAACCAGAGCTTTCAGGGAGTTGACCAGTTCCTGCACCGAATCGGCGGAACCTTGAAGCTGCTGCTTTTCAGCGTCGCTCAGCTTCACTTCAATCACTTGCTCAATGCCATTTTTGCCCAGTTTTACCGGAACGCCCACGTAGAGATCTTTAATCCCGTACTGGCCGGTTAAATAAACGGCGCAAGGCAGGATTTTCTTTTTGTCTTTCACGATGGATTCGATCATTTCCAACACGGAAGCGCTGGGGGCGTAGAAGGCGGAACCGGTTTTCAGGTAGCCCACAATCTCGGCGCCGCCGTTGCGGGCGCGATCCACGATTTTATCGATGGTGGCCTGATCCAGCAGATCGGAAAGCGGGATACCGGCAACTGTGGTGTAGCGGGGCAGCGGCACCATGGTGTCGCCGTGGCCGCCCAGCACGAAGCCTTGAATGTCTTCCACGGACACGTCCAGCGCTTCGGCAATAAAGCTCTTGTAACGGGCGGAATCCAGAACGCCCGCCATGCCGAATACGCGTTCGGACGGGAAGCCAGTGGCTTTCAGGGCTACATGGCACATGGCGTCCAGCGGGTTGGACACGATAATGACCATGGCGTTGGGCGCGAATTTTTTGATGTTGTTGCAAACATCGGTCACGATCTTGGCGTTGGTGGACAGCAAATCGTCGCGGCTCATGCCGGGTTTGCGGGCGATACCGGCGGTGACGACCACGATGTCGGAGTCGGCGATCACATCGTAAGTATTGCTGCCAATCACGCGGGTATCGTACCCGTAGACCGGGGCGGATTCCAGAATATCCAGCGCTTTCCCTTGGGGAATGCCTTCCAGAATGTCTACTACGGTTACGTGTTTGGAGAGTTCAGCCTCGGCAAGGCGTTGCACCAGGGTGGCGCCCACGTTTCCCGCACCGATTACGGAGATTTTGTGCAGCATCAGGGTTTGCTCCTTATCATTTCTACAGCCTCAATGCCCGTATGCTACCACACTTGCGGTTTCCCCAAAATGCCTTTTCCGATATAACTAGGGAGGATTTGGGGGGCTGGCTGCCCGCTCCCGAAATTCCGGCCTGTTGTTTGTGCCTGTTGACTTGTTAAGGACGACTGCTATGAGTTTGGCTCCCGCGCCCGTGTTAAATCCGGATAAACTGCTGCAAACCTTTCTGGAGATGGTTCGAATTGACAGCCCCAGCGGGGAGGAAGAGGCCATGTGCGCTTATCTGGCGCAACGGGTGGAGCAATTGGGCCTAAGCTATCAAGTGGATGCCGGTGGCAACCTGATTGTGGAAGTGCCGGGCCATCGGTGCGAGCATAACCGCATCCTGGTGTTTTCCGGGCATATGGACGTGGTGCCGCCCTGCCACAACATTCAGCCGCTGGTGGAGGATGTGGATGGCGATCGCCTGATAACCTCCGACAACACCACGGTGTTGGGCGCGGATGACAAGGCCGGGCTGGCCCCAATTTTGGAAGCGGTGTTTTTCGCCGTTGAAAATAACCTGCCTCGTCCGCAAATCCGCCTGATTTTCACCACGC
This sequence comes from Candidatus Melainabacteria bacterium, assembly GCA_902168245.1. Lineage (GTDB taxonomy): Bacteria > Cyanobacteriota > Vampirovibrionia > Vampirovibrionales > Vampirovibrionaceae > Vampirovibrio. The sequence goes on along the minus strand of CABHPA010000172.1, from coordinate 105,701 downwards.
GGGAAGAGACTTTTTTAGGCGGGGCCAAGGATCTAAGCGATGATGCGTTGAAGGCCCATTTTGCCGTCACGCTGGATCACACTGGCAAGCAGGGCGTAATTATCAACCAGGCACCCAGTTACATTGAATTTGAAGCGGAATGCAAGGGCAAAAGCGTCCATGCGGGCATTATGCCGGAGCAAGGCATTAATGCCATCACGTTTGCCGCCAAGGTCATTGAAAAGCTGCACCTGGGCCGAATCGATGATTCCACCACCAGTAACATCGGCTTTTTGACCGGCGGCAAGGCCACCAACATCGTGCCGGATCTCGCTGTTATTCGCGGGGAATTACGCGGCCACCAGCCGGAAACGCTGGAGCGGGAACTGGCCCATATTCGGCAAACCCTGGCGGAAGTGTCGCAAGCCATGCCCGGCACCACTTATGAATTGAAGCACCATGTGGAATTTGAGGCTTATAAACTGGATGAGAGCCACCCCGGTGTGGTGAATGTGCAGAAAGCGGCCCGTAAAACCGGTCTGGAGCCTCAATTTATCCGCACCAACGGGGGGAGCGACAACAATATTTTTGTGAAACGCGGCTTGCCCGGTGTGGTGCTGAGCGCGGGCTATATGGAGCCGCATTCGCTCAAGGAGCGTGTTCGCCTGAGCGAAATGAGGCTCTGCGCCGAATTTTTAGTGAATATGATGGAAGTGTTTGCCCATGACGAATTCTGATCCCGTGACGGTTCCGACCCATTCGACAAATCCGGCGGTTTCTCACTTTGAGGAGAAAACGTTGGAATCCAGGGTGATTTACGAAGGGAAAGTCGCCAAGTTGCGGGAAGATATTGCCTTACACCCCAGCGGCGCGCATGTGCGGCGCGAAGTGGTGGAGCATCCGGGCGGGGTGACGGTTTGCCCCATTCTGGATGACGGGCGCATTGTGTTCGTGGAGCAATGGCGCTATCCGCTGAACCGCACCCTGTTGGAATTGCCTGCCGGTAAGCTGGATTGGCATGATGGCATACCCGAAGACCCCATGAAGGCCATTCAGCGGGAGCTTTGGGAGGAAACCGGCTACGAGGCCAAACACTGGGAAGAGCTGACGACGATTTATACCGCGCCGGGCTTTTGCAACGAAAAACTTTGGTTATATAAAGCCACCGGCTTGTTTAACGGCAATAAAACCCATCAGCCCAGCGAACACGAATGGCTGGATGTAATTCTGCTGACCCCGCAGGATGCCATGGCGAAAATTCGCGACCGGGAAATTGTGGACGCTAAAACCGTGGCGCTGCTCTGCCTGTGCTTTCCGAGGCTGCTTTAATCAGAGATTTAAAGCGTTAGTGGCTTGGGGCAAGGTAATGCGCCGGGTGTTGCCAGCCGTGGTAACCGCCCATTCCGGCTTTAATGGCCGCATCCATACAGAACCATGCCGGAATGGTCAGGAGTTGGGAGCCGGGCAGCCAGCAGGTGGCCAGCGTCAGCAGGGCCGAAATCCCCAAGTTTTGCAATAAATCGCCATTTTTCAGCATAAAGGTTCTTTTGCCGTAATCCCAAGCGCCCTTGGCCATGGCTTTGGCGATTTGCGTTTTGCTCCAGCCTTCCCGGTTGTGTTGGGTGGATTGCCGTTCCTGCGCCTTGGCGGCATCCATCGCGTCCGCTGTATTCGGGTTGCGGAATCCATCCATAAAGGCTTTGCCGTGGGTAAATACGCCGCTAATGCCCAGCCACAGCGGAATGGTAAACAGTTGGGAGCCGGGCAGCCAGCAGGTTGCCACCGTAATGCCGCAGGCAATGGCGCCTTCCTTGGCCCACCATTTCCAATTGGTCAGACTTTTCAGCATGGCTTTGCCGCCGCCCTTCCACTTTTCGCCGGTAGAAAAGTGGGTTGCAATGGCATCCTGCCCATTTTCCGTTTGTCCCCCAAAGCGGACGCTGTCGAAGCTGCTGTTAAAAGACGTTGCGGAACCAGCCATGCCGAAGCGCTGGGTCTCGCCTGTTTTGCGTGGCTGGGCATAGGCGTTTGAGTTGACGGCGGATTGAATAATGGGCATGAATTGTTCTTCTTACTGCTGTGGGTTGCCGGAAGGTTCTGTTTAAAAACCACTCAACCGGAGTTGTTGCTTAGGGCTTTTGTGAAGCCCGGTTCAATTGTGCAAAGCCTGAATCGCCCCGCTGGGCCGCAGGATATTCTAAGTCTATTCTGCGGCGGGTTTCAGGATTTTATCGGGATGTATCAAGCCCTTGCTGAAGCCGGAGATGCCCCGAAGGCTCCGACGCAGGGCGATATAGCCCGGAATTAGGACAAAGTGCGACCCCGGAATGACAAAGGCCAGCGGCAGGGTGAACAGGAAAATCCCCAGTGAAATCATGAGATCCCGGCCCCATTTGTCTTTCAGGAGGCCACGGGTTAGCCCGGTCAGGCTGGCCTTGGTTCGATCCCAAAGGCGAAGGCCGCCTGCCTGGGGCGTGTTGTGGGATGGTTCTGACGTCTGGGTTGAGTGGTCGGCCTGCCCTCCAAAATGAACGGAATCGGAGGCGGTGACGGCGCCAAAATGTGGGGTTGCCTGTTTTATGGCGCGTTTTATGGCGTGCGGGTCGTTGCCCGAAAAAGCGGGCCGGGCATCGGCTGGGGGTAGGGATGACATTGCTGGGGTAGACCTCCACAGTTGGGGGACAAGCATCGTTTTTGGGGCTGGGTTTGCCAGATAAAAACAACTAAATCGATTTTGTTGCCATGTTGCCGGAATGGCATCTGTAGAGGCATTGGTTGGCAGCCTTTCCGCGAAATGCCGGAAAGTCGGATTAGCCACGAATCATGCTGCCGGTTTTTAAGCTTGCCTCGGATTTGATAAGATCATGGATACGACGAAATCAAACGAATGCAAGTCGCATCTTGCGGGAGGGTTTTCTTTATGACTTTATCGTCCGGGCCTGTAACATCGAAATCTGCTACCGACAAGGTCAGTGTGGCCGAGCGCCTGTTTGTGGCCCTGGATTACCCGGACGCCGCCAGCGCCCTTTCAGTGGCTGAAAAACTGGCCCCGCTGGGCGTCAGCTACAAGGTGGGCATGCAGTTGTTCTATGCGGCGGGTATGTCAGTGGTACGGCAGTTGCAACCTTATGGCAAGAAGGTGTTCGTGGATCTCAAGCTGCACGATATCCCCAATACGGTGGCTGGCGCGGTGGATTCCCTGGTGCGGCAAGGGGTGGAGTTCCTGAACGTGCATACTCAGGGCGGCCCGGAAATGATGCAAGCCGCCGTGGATGCGGCATACAAGGCGGCGGACGCCATCGGTAAGCCTGCGCCCAAGCTGATTGCGGTGACGCTGCTAACCAGCCTCTCCGAGCGGCATGTGCGGGAATTCCTGTTTGTAGAAAGCGCCTCGGCGCAAGAATACGTGCAGCATCTGGCTTTGCAGGCCAAAAAATGCGGGATGCACGGCGTGGTTTGCTCTGCGCAGGAAGCCGCCCTCATCCGTAAAGCCTGCGGCCCCGATTTTCTGTTGGTGACGCCGGGCATCCGGCCTTCCGGCACGGATACCCAAGATCAACAACGGGTGATTACCCCTGCCCAGGCGCTTAAAAATGATTCTGACTACCTGGTGGTGGGCCGACCGATTACGGGCGCCGCCGATCCCTTGAGCGCCGCGCGGGGTATTGTGGAAGAAATGCGCGGGGCATTGGGCGGGGCGACTGAATGACGTCGGTTTCCAGCGCCGAAACCCGGATTCTGGTGGTTTATCCCAAGCCGGAGCAACCCATTTTTGAGGACAGCACCTTTTTAATGGGTGGGGTTTCCGGCTTGCCAGCCGGTGCGCGGTTGTGGGTCAACGGGCAGGCCGTGCCGGTATCGCATCAGGGCTTTTTTGCCTGGAAAATCCCAATCCATGCAGGGCTGAACCCGGTGCGGCTGGAGGTTCGCATGGCGGAATCCGTCCCGCCGGAGGCCGAAGAGCTGTTCGCCCTGTATGGGGTGCCGCCGCTTGACGTGTTGCCCGCCCTGCCGCTGGCCGTGCATGAGGAAACGCTTGCGCCCGCCTCCGATGTCTGGCTAACGCCTGCCGATACCTTGACGGTGGCTTGTTCCGCCAGCATGGATGCGGAGGTGAGCTTTACCATTCCAGGGTGGCTGGAAACGCCGGTTTGGCTACAGCCTGTGCAAAACGGGCAGGCATTTCTGGATACCCGTGAAATGATTTTTGCCGAATTGCATTGGAATGCCCAGCGGATTCCCACGCAGGGGGCTTATCAGGTTTCGATTCCGGTGAAAAGCCTGCTGGAAAAAGCCAAAGCTTCTGCGGCAGGTGAGGGTTTACCTGCTGATTTGCCCATGGTGTTACAGCTTCGTCACGGCGAGCAGGTATTGGAACAAAGGCTGCCCGGTCGATTGACGATTTTAACTGCTCCCCGCATGGCCACCGTGACGCAGGATCAGGCGGTTACGCGAACCTCCCCGGAGAACGGCGCGCGCTTAACGCCGCAGCGAACGCAAACGCGGGTGGCGATTGACGGCCTGGAAAAAAACTGGGCCAGGGCGCGGCTGAGCCAGGAGGAAGCCTTTTATTTGCCGCTGGATGTGCTGGCGTTTGATGCTGGGCAGGCTGCTCAGCCTGAATCGATTGTCCCGATGCGGCTGGCCTCAATTAAGACGGAAACCCAGGATGTGGCGGCGGCTGCGACCGTTCGGCTTATATTTTCTGCCCAGCCGGAATTTGCTTGTCCCGTGCAGGTGGAGGCTGTTCCCTCCAAGCGCATGAACCGGCTGCAAGTGCGGTTTTACGGGGTTTGCTCTCATTGCGACTTTATTCAGTACCCGCCGGAAAATACCATCATTCAACAGCTTCACTGGCGGCAGGTGTCCGAGAATGTATTGGAACTCTGGATTGACCTGCATCGCCCGCTGGCCGGGTACGATTATGCCTGGCAATCCGGCGAGTGGCGCTTGGCGGTGAAAAGCCTGCCAGCCAATTTGGCGGATATCCGGGTATTGATTGACCCCGGCCATGGCGGTGCGGAAACCGGCTCCACCGGCTTGAACGGCCTGCCGGAAAAAGAGTTGAACTTAACGGTCAGTCGTTTGTTGCGGGATGCTTTGCTGCAAGAAGGCTTTCAGGTCAGTCTCACCCGCAACGGGGATCAGGCGCTTTCCTTGCCGGAGCGGGGGCAATTGGTGGTGGATAAAAAGGCGGATATCGTTCTGAGCCTTCATCACAACGCCTTGCCAGATGGTAGGGATCCGTTGCGGGCGGAAGGGGCTAGTTGCTTTTATTACCACGCATTTTCCAAACCGTTGGCGCAAGCCTTGCTGGATGGCCTGACGGACAATCGGGGCAACCGTTTTACCGTGCCGAATTACGGGCTGTTCTACGATAGCCTGTACATGATCCGCATTCACCAGGCGCTGGCGGTGCTGGTGGAAATCGGCTTTTTTACCAATCCACAGGAATTTGAAAGGCTGATTGACCCGGCCTTTCAGCAAGAGGAGGCCCGGCGACTCGCGTCCGTATTGCGGCAGTATTGCCAGGGATAATTTCGGGGGGCTTCAATTTAGTTTTTGGCTTGGCTCTGTAGCGCCTGGGCGGGCAAAGCTGCAATATCGCCCCGAAAATATTTGCCTTCAAAGCGAATCTGGTTCACGATCTCATAAGCGCGCTGACGGGCTTGTTCCAGGCTGTCGCCGATTGCGGTTACGTTCAGGACGCGCCCGCCGTGGGTCACTTTGCTCTGATCCGGCAATACCCTGGTTCCCGCATGGAAAATATGCACATCATTCGAGAGATACTGCGGAAAGAAAATGGGCTTACCCGTTTCGTAATCCCCCGGATAGCCTGCCGAGGTCAGCACCACCGTAATGGCCTTTGCGCCTTCCTTAAAACTCAGCCCGGTTTCGGCGTAGCGGTGCAGTTCCCCGTTGACGGTGGCCAGCATCACGTCCACCAGGTCATCTTGCAGCAGGGGTAAAACCACCTGGGTTTCCGGGTCGCCGAAGCGGGCGTTAAATTCCACCACGCGCGGATTCCCTTCGGGGGTAATCATCAGGCCCGCGTATAAAATGCCCTTATAATCAATGCCTTCGGCTTGCAGGGCTTGCAGGGTCGGGTTTAATACCTCTTGCTGCACCCGCGCCATTAGTTCCGGGGTGGCCAGGGGAACCGGCGCGTATGCGCCCATGCCGCCTGTATTGGGGCCGGTATTGCCTTCGCCCGCTTTTTTATAATCTTGCGCCGCTACGCAGGGGAGGATGGTTTTCCCGTCGCAGAACGCCAGCACCGACAATTCCTGCCCGTGCATGAACTCCTCGATGACCACTGGCATTTCCTTCTGGAACGCTTGATGAATGGCCTCTTCCGCCTCTGCACGGCTCTGGGCGATGGTGACGCCTTTCCCTGCGGCCAGGCCGTCTTCCTTAATCACGTAAGGAGCTTCAAACTCATCCAACGCGGAAAGCGCGGCGGCCAAATCCTGGCAGAACCGATAATGGGCGGTGGGAATGCGGTAATCCGCCATTAGTTTTTTGGCGAACGCTTTGCTGTACTCCATTTGCGCGCCCGCCTGCTTGGGGCCGAACACTTTTAAGCCCTGCTCTTCAAAGCGATCCGCGATACCCAGGGAAAGCGGTAATTCCGGGCCAACCACGGTGAGATCAATCTGTTCCCGTTGCGCAAACAGCAGCAGGCCGTTCAGGTCGGTCAGCTCGATATCGACCCGCTGTCCCAGTTCCCGCATGCCGGGATTGCCCTGGGCAAAGTACAGTTCGGGCTTGTGGGCGCTTTGGGACAGTGTCCAGGCAATGGCATGCTCGCGCCCGCCGTTGCCGATGACCAGAATTTTCATGGCGTCAGGAACCTACGGTTGATGTCACGTTCCGCATCATCATACTGTCAAAGCGCTGGCCTGTTAAGTCCGGCGCGGAGTGACTGTTGTCATCAGGCAAGAATACTAATATATTTTTGGGGGTTGATTTTGGACGATGGCTGTAAAGCGCCTTGAAGCCTGCTTTAGGGGCGGGTTTGACAGTAAAGTTTTTTAAATTGTTTTATTAATAATGTAATTATTTGCGGAATGTGAAGCTTGATCGGGTGATTTTCAACACAAAATGCGCGCCAGAATACTTATTACAGTATAGAATTAAAAACCGTTCGAAGGGCACAAGGGCACGGGCGTTCTTTTACTCATCACCTGATGGCGTATCGAATATCGATTTAAGTTTTTGCGTTCACACTTGATTACTACTTGAAAGAAGGAATTGTTTTATATGGGTATTACCAGAATTTTTAATCCTGCATACGAAGCCTCAAAAGGACTCACCTGGCTCCAGCTCAAGCGCATGTCGCCGGCAACCAAGGAGTTTTTTGCGGACGCCAAAGGTCAAATAGAGGGATTGCAAAAAGACGTTACTGACTTTGTGCATAGAGATAGCCGTGGCAAAGCGGTTCGCGCCTTGGAATCAAGCAAAGCCCAGACAAAAACCTGGGCAGATGGGATTGAAAGAACCGTAAAGACGGATCTGGGGAACGCTGCTACCGCACATGGCCAGGCCCACATAGATGAGGTTGCCGCCATTGCCAAGAAAGCGGCGACGGATAATATGGATGCCACCCAAACCCAGAATGGCGTTAGAACCGCTATTGACGATGCTTGGGATGCTTGGGTTGCTGATGCGCCGATTGATCAAAACGTTACCAAAGACGCTATTAAAGAACGCTTAAAGAGAGAGCATGGTGCGAACGCCACCATTAACGATGATACGTTTGTGGGCGATATTGCGGATGAAGTGCAAAACGGTTGGACTGCCGGTGAAGACGCAGCGACAATTCGCACCAGGATTCATACTTTCTTAAACGGCAAAGGTGTTAATGCCGAACAGGATGCTATTGCCGATTCGGTTCGGAATGAATTGATTGCCAAAAAAGCTGACGCTGTCGCAGTCCGGCGGGGTGTTGTCGATGATGCCGACGCGAACCTGGACGCCCAGATTGGCACCAATTTTGCCCAGTTGCAAGCGAGCCATACGGCATCTGATGCTGCTGAAGCCGCTAGGGTGCTTGATTCGAACGAACTTGGGCCTAAAGTCACGGTGAAGGCTTCCGCGCCTTTCTCTGAAGGCACCAAGGCGGGCAAGGAAGCCTTGCGAGTGAAAGTCGCGACCCCGGATGGGGGATCGGTGGAGGCGAAATTGCCTAAACGGAAGCCGGGTCAATCGGCTCAGGATTATGTGAACGAGCAGAAAGCCAGGATTGATACCCTACTCGGCCTGCAAGATCGCAGCCATGCCACGGGCCAGGTCAGCAAGAAGTTTTTCAGGCAAGGCCGCTCTGAATTGACTGACGCCGGGATGACCAAGCATGACGAAGCGTTGCAGTTTTTCGAGGATGGCACGAGAGCAGGGGAACTGGCGACCATGAAGGCTTCGCCCGATCAACTGGAAATGAAGGTGTACGGACGTAAAAAACCCAACGGATCGGATCAGCTCAAGGTGTCCACAAGCCGTAATCGCTGGGGATTAGGCGGCCTGGCGGGCAAGGAAAGCAAAAAAGTGGACTTGGGCCGCGGCACCTTGGACGAGGGGCTTGCCCGTGGAGAAGCCTACGCGAAAGCTTTCAGGACTGATGACCGGAAGTTGGTTAGCCCTCAACTGATGACCGATGGGCATGGCAGGCTTGCCGATCGGGCCAGCGAACGCTATACCGGAATTAAAGATGCTCTTGATGCTCAAGCTGGGGAACTGACTAATCTGGAAGCCGAAGGCATTACCATGAAGGCCAAGCGTAGCAGTAAAGGGCCTAAGCTGCGGATTACCCACGAAACGATGGATGGTGGGAGCCGGATTAAAAACTTCTTTATGGATAAAAAGCGGCACCTGCTTCTGGATTCCAACGACTATGATGCGTCTGTGGAGCGTGCGGTGGATTACGCAAAACGCCTGACCACTGAGCGGCACGAAGCCATCAACCCGAAAATGATGCGGAACCGGAATAACAAGGCGGTTACCCAGGCCGGGATTGAACGTTTTGATGCGGCAAAGACAGCTTTGGACAGAACAGGCAAGACCCAAACGGACATTCAGGATCTGGAAGCCCAGGGTATTTTCCTAAGAGTCCGTGGGAACGGCGACATCCAGATTACTCATAAAAAAGGCAATGGTAAGGTCTCGAACTTCTTTAGAACGAGTACGACCAACCTGAAAAAAGGTGCGGACGACTGGAATGCCTTTGTGGATAGGGCCATTACCGAAGGTCAGAATATTGCCCGACGAACAGGATCTTCTTCCGGTATTTGATTAGTCGGGTCAACTTGATTCATAAAACAGCCGGGTGTCGCCAATCAGGCGGCATCCGGCTGAAACTTTATGGGGCGGGGGCAAATGCGGTTTATTCAATACGGCTTAAAAGTCGGGCTAGGTCTTCCACTGAGCCGTTATTGGTGAGGACTGCGTCCCAGTCGGTTGTGGCGTCCAGCTCGTTTTCGGTGGGATCGTCCTCGCTCACAATGATACCGCGTTGCGCGCGAACGTCCCGATCGGCGTTCAGGCGAATTAAAAACGCGCCTTGTTCGCGTAGCAACTCGTATTCCCGTTTCATCCGCAGATCAGAAATGATCTTCTTCCCTGGCTGGGCCAATACCTGCTTTAGCCAGTAATCAGGATCCTGCTGGCGGCCCCAATCCCCCAGCGCAATTAAATCGGGGCGGTATTGCGCCTTGTTGGCCTCTATTTCCGCCAGGGTCAACCTCTGCTGTTGGGCGTACGCCTGCTTAATTGCCAAAGCCAGCGGTATTTTGCGGAATTCGGGGAGCATTTCCAGAAGCAGTTGGGCCAACAGGTCTTTTCCGGCATACTGCTTGCCGGAGATGGCGATAATCTCGGCGTTTTGCAATTGTTTTCGTGTTTCGGGCATCTTTCCATTATCATTGATAGATCGTTGATATAGCCAGCACGTTTTGGGAAGTGGATACTAAAATATGTTTTTAACCGCCGAGCAAGAGAGCATCCGCGATTTGGCGCGGGATTTCGTGGAGAGGGAATTGAAGCCGGTTTCCAGGCAATTGGAAACGGGCGATTTGGACTTGCTGAAAATGCTGTGGGGCAAAATGGCCGAAACCGGCCTGACGGGTTTGCCCTTCCCTGAAGCGTTTGGCGGCTCAGAGGCGGATAGTTTGTCTTACTTTCTGGTGCTGGAGGAAATTGCGAAAGTCTCCGCCGCGCTGGCTACTTCGTTATCCGTGCATGTGTCGCTGTCGGGCCTGCCCATTCTGTATAACGGCACCGAAGAACAAAAGCAAAAATACCTGCCCGATCTGGTATCCGGCGCGAAAATCGGCGCATTCGCCCTTACCGAGCCTAACGCGGGCAGCGATGCCGGGGCGGGCCTTACCCGTGCGGAGAAAAAAGATGGCAACTATGTTTTGAACGGCGCCAAGCTGTTTATTACCAACGCGCTGATCGGCAGCGTGTTTATCGCTACCGCGCGCACCAATCCGGCCATTGAAGGGCCGAAAGGCTTGTCCGCGTTTATTATCGAGCGTGACACCCCCGGCATGGCCATTGCCGAAGGCGATGACAAGATGGGTCTGCTGGGCGGCGACTGGGGCGAGCTGTACTTCGATAATTGCGTGGTTCCCGAAAGCCAGCGCCTGTCCGATGAAGGGCAAGGCTTTAAGCTGTTCATGAACAGTCTGAACATTGGCCGAATCAGCATTGGGGCCATTTCGCTCGGTCTGGCGGAAGCCTGCCTGGCCGCTGCGATTGATTACGCCAGGCAGCGTCGCCAGTTCAACAAGCCCATTGCGGACTTTCAGGCCATCCAGTTTAAGCTGGCGGACATGGCGCTGAAGATTGAAGCGGCCCGGAATCTGGTGTACAATGCGGCTCGGCTCAAGCAAGCCGGGAAGGATTTCGCGCTGGAAGCCTCCATGGCGAAGCTCTACGCTTCTGAAATGTGCAATCAGTGCGCCAGTGAAGCGGTTCAGATTTTCGGCGGTTACGGTTACACCAAGGACTTTCCGGTGGAACGCTACTTCCGCGATGCCCGCGTGATGACCCTCTTTGAAGGCACCAGCCAGATTCAACGTATGGTGATCGCCCGTAATATCCTGGCCTAGGCTGAAAAACAGAATTTTATATTGCATAACGACCCATTAATACAAGGTTTGACCCTGTGGAAACCAAAGCAGACAGCAATCTCAAGCATGAACTCGAATCCCTCCGCCAGCAGGCGGAAGCGGCCCTGAAAGCCGCCGACACCAAAGATGCCCTGGAAGCAGTCCGGGTGGAATACCTGGGCAGGAAGGGTCGTATCACCGGCTTGATGCGAGGGCTGAAAGATGTGGCTCCCGAAGACCGCCCGGCGATGGGAGCCTTGGCCAACGAGATTCAGGAAGCCTTGGGGCAGGCATTGGAAGCCCGGTTGAGCGTGTATCTTCAGGCGGAAATTGCCGAAAAGCTGAAGGCGGAAACCATGGATGTGACCATGCCCGGCACATATCGGCCCATGGGCGGGCAGCATCCGTTGAGCCGGGTGGTGGCCGATATTTGCGCCATCTTTGCCGGGATGGGTTTTGCGGTGATTGACGATGACTTCTGCCCGGAAATTGAAACGGAATACTACAATTTTGAAGCGTTGAACTTCCCCGAGCATCATCCCGCGCGGGATATGCAGGACACCTACTACACCAACGTGGCCGGAAACGTGCTGCTGCGCTCCCAAACCTCCAACGCCCAAATCCGTTATATGGAAAATCATCCTTTGCCGGTGCGCGTGGTTTCGCCGGGACGGGTTTACCGGAATGAAGAGGTGAATAGCCGAAAGTTCGTGCTGTTTCACCAGTTGGAAGGGTTGTTGGTGGATGAGCATGTGCGCTTTTCCGATTTGAAAGGCGTATTGCACGAGTTCACGAAGCAGTTTTTCGGTGGGGAGCGTCCCACCCGGTTCCGTACCAGCTTTTTCCCGTTCACCGAACCCAGCGCGGAAGTGGATGTGCAATGTATCTTCTGCGAAGGCAAGGGTTGCCAGGTCTGCGGGCATGTGGGCTGGCTGGAAATTCTGGGGGCCGGTATGGTAGATCCCAACGTGCTGCAAAACGTGGGCATCGATCCCGCCAAATACAACGGTTTCGCCTTTGGCATGGGCATTGAGCGTCTGGCGATGCTGAAATATTCGATTAACGATATCCGCTTGTTCTTCAACAACGACCTGCGGTTTTTGAAACAGTTTAAAGGGCTTTAATCATGCGCGTTTCACTGGAATGGCTGAAAGAATATGTGGATATTTCGGGCTTGGCGCCGGAAGCGATTGCCGAGGCGTTGACCAACTCCGGGCTGGAGGTGGAGGGCATCGAGTACATCGGCCCCAAGTTTAGCGGCGTGGTGGTCGGTAAGGTGCATGCGGTCGATCCGCACCCCAATGCCGATAAGTTGCGCCTGGTGACGGTGAGCCTGGGCGACACCCGAACCCAGGTGGTTTGCGGCGCGCCCAACGTGCGGGAAGGCATTTTCATCGCCTTTGCCACGGAAGGCGCAACGGTGTTGAACCGCAAGGATGGCAGCTTGTTTACGCTGGGTCGGGCCAAAATTCGCGGCGTGGAATCCGTCGGGATGGTTTGCTCCATTGATGAACTGGGCCTGGAAGCCGACTTTGAGAAAAAAGAGGATGGCATTTGGCCGCTGGATGGGCTGGTGGAAGTTTCCCACCTGGGGCAGGACTTGAAAGCCGTTTTGAACCTTCAGGGCGATGTGGTGCTGGAAATTGCGCCCACCGCCAACCGGGGTGATTTAATGTCCATGATGGGCGTGGCCCGCGAGGTGGCGGCCTTGTTCGATCGCTCGCTGCACCATCCCGAATGGCCGCATTTTCCGGAGGCGGTGGACAAGTCGGAAATGCACATTTCCCTGCACGATTCACATGTGTGCCGGTATTACGGCGGCGTGATGATGCGCAAGCTGAAGATTGGCCCTTCGCCGGACTGGATGAGTCGCCGCTTGCAGGCCGCCGGGGTGCGTTCCATCAGCAATGTGGTGGATATTACCAATTATGTGATGCTGGAAATGGGCCAGCCCTTGCATGCCTTCGATCAGGACAAGCTGGGTTCCTCCGGCAAGATTGATGTGCGCCGTGCCACCGAAGGCGAAAAGCTGACCACGCTGGATGATGTGGAACGCACCCTGACTTCGGATTCCGTGGTAGTGACCATGAACGGCTTGCCAGTGGCGCTGGCCGGTGTGATGGGTGGGGCCAGCACCGAAATTGATGACCATTCACGCGATTTGTTTTTGGAATCGGCCTATTTTCCCCCTGCGGCGATTCGCAAAAGCGCCAAGTCCGTTGGCCTGAGGTCGGAAGCTTCGGCCCGGTTCGAGCGGGGCGTGGATATTGAAAGCTGCCATAATGCCTTGTTGCGAGCCGCTGACCTGCTTCGCAAATACGCGGGCGCCGAGTTCCTGCATCTTCAGGAATCCCCGGCCCCCATGGCGGAGCATCCCAAGATTACCCTGCATTACGATCGCATTGAAAAGGTTCTGGGCGTTTCCGTTTCGCCGGAAGAAGTGGCGAAAATCCTGAAAAAGCTGGGCTTCCGCTTGCAGCCGACCAAGGATTCCACCTGCGTGGTGGTGGATGTGCCTTCCTTCCGCCAAGAGGACGTATTGCGCGAGATTGACCTGATTGAGGAAGTGATCCGCATTTACGGGTACGATAAAGTGCCGTACACCCTGCCGCAAAAGACGGGCACCAGCGTGGCTTCCCTGCGGGCGCGTATGATTAACCGCCTGGGTGAAGCGCTGCGCAGCCAGGGGTTGCAGGAAGTGGTGACGACTTCTCTGATTGGGCAAAGCCTGCTGGAGAAAACCGGCTTTGCTGTGAATGAAGCACAACTGGTGACGGTATTGAACTCCCACTCCGCCGACCATACGCTGATGCGGCAATCCTTATTGCCCAATATCATTGAGGTTGCCAAGTTCAATCAGGCGCAAGGCATTGAGGACATCTGGATTTACGAATTGGGGCGCGCCTACTTTAAGCTGGGCAAGGCCAACCACAAAAATTCGGGCGTATCGGAAAAGCTATACATGGGTGGCCTGATTACCGGCTCGGTAGTATCCGGCGGCTGGCATCGCAAGGATGCGGCGGATTTCTACGTGCTGAAAGGCATTCTGGAGAACCTTTTTGCGGGGCTGGGCCTGGAGCAATCCATTACTTTTGAGCCTGCCGAGGCGACGACCTATTTGCATCCCGGTAAATCCGCCGTGGTGAAAATTGGCGAGAACCGTAAAGAGCTGGGCCTGCTGGGCGAACTGCATCCGGAAGTGCAGAAGTCGCTGAAATTTCGCAGTCCGGTGTACGTGTTTGAGCTGAACGTGGAATTGCTCTACAAAACGCTGAAGCAGTTGAATTTGCAAACGACGGCGGCGCAAATTTCCCAGTTCCCGGCCATCAAGCGGGATATGGCCTTTTTAGCGCCCAATGCTACCAGTCACCTGGATGTGGTGCAGGTGTTGAATGCGGCCAAGGAGCCGTTGCTGCGGCAAATCGAACTGTTTGACGAGTACCGTTCCGAGCAACTGGGTGCCGATAAGCGTAGCTTGGCCTACCGGCTCACCTTCCAGTCGGATGAATCGACCATGACCGATGCAGATATTGATCAGCGCCTGGGTAAGCTGAAAGAAGCGCTCACCAGCAAGTTGCCGATTCAGTTCCGGTAATCGGACGCCCGGTTACATGTCGGTTCGCACCGGCACGGCCTGGGTTTGAAACTGGAAGCTTTGCCTGACGCTGAAACTTGGCGTACTGGCCACCAGTTCGCGGATGCTGCGAAAGTCAGCAGCGGCTTCTGAGCAGCGAAGCTGGTCTTCCAGAAAATATTTGCTGGTTCGGTAGCGCCGATCGCATGGCAGCGTTACCTTTTCGGAAGTCTGTTTGTCGAATTGACTCATATGGATGCCCACCCCCAACCTGTGATTGCTGTAAATAATCGCTCTGATTATATAAACGTGATTTTGGGCGCTTTTTAGCTAATTTGTGGCATAGTGTTAAATTGATTGTTTTTATAATAAATAAGACAAGTAATGTTTCTGCTACCATAACCCCATGACCGCATTCTCTTACCAGCTCAATGCTCGCGAAAAACAGGCCCGCGCCGGAACCCTCCAAACGCCGCATGGCACCGTACACACCCCGGTTTTCATGCCGGTGGGAACCCATTCGGCGGTGCGCACCCTCACTTGGCCGCAGGTGGCGGAAACCGGGGCGGAAATCGTCCTGTCCAACTCGTATCACCTGTATTTGCGGCCCGGTCATGAGTTGGTGGAAAGAGCGGGCGGCCTGCATGGCTGGATGAACTGGCAAAAGCCAATCCTTACGGATTCCGGTGGGTTTCAGGTGTTCAGTCTGGCCAAGCATCGCGATATTACCCCGGAAGGCGTCCATTTTAAGGACGTGGTGGATGGCTCCAAGCACTTTATGGGGCCGAAAGAGTCCATGCGCATTCAGAATGCGCTGGGGGCCGATATTATTATGGCCTTCGACGAATGCCCGCCCGGTGCCGCTGAGTATAAATATGCCAAGGAATCGCTGGAAATCACCAATCGCTGGCTGGAAATCTGCTTTGAGCATCATTCCCGCCCGCTGGATCAGGCGTTGTTTCCCATTGTGCAAGGCTCCGTTTACGAGGACTTGCGTACCCAAAGCGTGGAATTTGTCTCCCAGTTCCCGGCGCACGGCTTTGCCATTGGCGGGGTCAGCGTGGGGGAAACCAAAATGCAGATGAACCAAGTGGTGTCTTTCACCGCGCCGTTGCTGCCGCCGGATAAGCCCCGCTACTTAATGGGGGTGGGTACGCCGGAAGACTTGCTGGAAGGCATTAAGCATGGCATTGATATGTTCGATTGCGTGATGCCTACCCGCGTTGCCCGGCATGGTTCGTTCTTTACGCCGTATGGCAAAAAAATTATTCGCAACGCCGAATATAAAGAAGACTTTGCCCCGTTGGTGGAAGATTGCGGCTGCTATACCTGCCGGAACCATTCACGGGCCTATTTACGGCATATTTACCGCATGGGGGAAACCACGGCGGCTACTTTAATCAGCATTCACAATATTTACAGCCTGGTGGAACTGGCCAAAGAAGCCCGGCGGCAAATTCTGGCTGGAACGTTCGAGCGCTTTTACATGCAGGCCATGGCTCGCCTGGGAATGGTTGGCAATGGCGCGCCAACCCATTGATATAATAAGAAAATCTCAGCCAGTGGATTCCTGACCATGCCGCTTGACCATGCCAAATGATGAACAACCGGATTTAACGCAAGCCAGCCCGCCTTTGGGTTCTTTCGCGCATCTGGAAGGAGAGCGCCGCAAGGAGCAGGATCGCCGCCAGACCGAACGGCAGGGGAAATACGATCGTCGCAAGAACCGTTGCGTGCATTGCGTCCATTTTCGGGAAGAAGCGGTGACCGGAAAAGGAACTTGCCTGTTTCATCAGGTTGAAATGACGGCTTACGCCTTCGCTTGTCCCAACTTTGAGGCGCTGCAACCGGAGCCGAAAAAGTAAAGTCGGGTTAAAGTAGGGCAAGTGTCTCTAAAAATACTGGGTGCGCTTGCTTCAGCTTGAAGAATGGCGGCGCGTCTGTAAAATGGGTTTATCAAATCCAAAGTCGCCGGATTCAGGCGGCAGGTGGCGATATCCGGCGAATGCCTGCAATGCTGCCCAGTCGACGGCTGCACCAAAACCGAGGCAATAAGGCTTTTAATCTCCACTATTTTTGGTTACAAGAGAAGCTGTAACCAGGTGAAAAGAAAACACTTCCTGAAATGGATAGAATGGGGCCGAACGTGAAAGACATTTTTATTGTGGATGGGGCCAGAACCCCGGTTGGCAGCTTTTTAGGAGAATTATCCCCGCTGAGCGCGCCGGAATTGGGCAGCGTGGCGATTCAGGGCGTATTAAAGCGCAGCGGCGTCGCCCCGGAATCCATTGATGAAGTGATAATGGGCTGCGTGTTACCCGCTGGCGTTGGTCAGGCCCCTGCGCGTCAGGCGCTGCGGAAAGCGGGTATCCCCGATTCCACCGGGGCGCTGACCATCAACAAGGTGTGCGGCTCCGGCATGAAAGCCGTGATGCTGGGCGCGGCGGAAATCCTGGCCGGGGAATACGAGCTGGTGATTGCGGGCGGGATGGAATCCATGTCCCAAGCCCCGCATTATGTAAAGGGCATGCGAACCGGCGTTAAAATGGGCAACCAGCAGATGCTGGACGGCATGATTTACGATGGCCTTTGGGATCCTTACAACGATTTGCACATGGGCAACTGCGCCGAACAATGCGCCGTCAAGTACCTGCTGACCCGCGAAGCGCAGGATACTTATGCCGCTGATAGCTACCGAAAGGCTCGCAATGCGGTGGAAAGCGGACTGTTCTCCCGTGAGATCGAGCCGGTGGCCATCCCGCAGCGCAAGGGCGACCCGAAAATCGTTGATCGTGATGAGGAACCGTTCAAGGGTGACCCGGATAAACTGGGCGGCCTGCGCCCGGCGTTCGATAAAAACGGCAGCATTACAGCCGGAAACGCCTCCAGCATTAACGATGGGGCGGCGGCCTTGCTGTTGGCTTCCGAGGATGCGGTGAAAAAACATAACCTCAAGCCGGTGGCTAAAATTCTGGGTTCGGCCACCCATAGCCAGGACCCGGTCTGGTTCACCACTGCTCCCGTGGGCGCTATTCAAAAGGTGCTGAACAAGCTCAAGCTTTCCGTGGGCGATATTGACCTGTTTGAGGTGAACGAGGCGTTTGCGGCAGTGGCCATGGTGGCGCAGCAGGACTTGAGCATCCCGGTTGAGAAATTCAACGTACGCGGCGGCGCGGTGGCCTTGGGGCATCCCATAGGGGCCAGTGGGGCAAGGCTTTTGGTGACGCTGATCCATGCCTTGCAGGACTTGGGCAAGAAGCGTGGTCTGGCCTCTTTGTGCATTGGTGGCGGGGAAGCGACCGCTATGGTGATTGAGCTGGTTTAGTGAGCTGATTTAGAAAGAGGGCTGTCATGGTGGAAGTATTGGATTCATCCGCAAAACTGGCAAGTTTTAACGGCAAATCCGCCGGTGTTAAAACCGTGGGCGTTATCGGCGCCGGGCAAATGGGTCACGGCATTGCGCAAGTATTGGCGCATCGGGGCGAGCTGGAAGTAATCGTGCAGGATGTCAGCGAAAAAGCGCTGGAGCGTGGCGCGACGGGCATTGAGCAAAGCTTGCAGAAATTCGTGTCCAAGGAAGTGATTACCGCCGACAAAAAGGCGGGCATCCTCAGCCGCATTCGCTTTGAGAATTCGCTGGACGCCTTGAAAAACGCTGATTTGGTGGTGGAAGCCATTATTGAAAACGAGGAAATCAAGAAAGACCTCTTCAAACGACTGGATGAACTGGTGAAACCCTCTGCCATTCTGGCTTCTAATACCTCCAGTATTTCCATTACCCGCTTGGCGGCAGTCACAAAACGGCCGGAACAGGTGATTGGGATGCACTTTATGAACCCGGTGCCGCTGATGAAACTGGTGGAAATCATTCGCGGGGCGCAAACCAGCGATGAAACTTACGCCGTGGTGGCCGATTTAACCGCCCGCCTGGATAAAACCGGCGTGATGAGCCGCGATTTTCCGGGCTTTATTTCCAACCGGGTATTGATGCCGTTGATTAACGAGGCCATTTTCGCCCTGTTTGAAGGGATTGGTTCGGCGCAAGACATTGATACGGTGATGAAACTGGGTATGAATCACCCCATGGGGCCGCTGACCCTGGCGGATTTTATAGGGCTGGACACCTGCCTGGCCATTATGAACGTTCTGCACGAAGGCTTCAACGACCCTCGCTTCCGCCCATGCCCCCTTCTGAAGCAGTATGTGGATGCCGGATACCTGGGACGTAAGAGCGGCCGGGGCTTTTTCGTTTATTAATTAGCTACTATCGTTGGCTTGTGTATGCGAATTGACGAAAAACTCATTGGTATTTTTTTGATACTGGCTGGCTTTGGCTGGCTGGGATTTTCCTGCACCGCAGGCAAATCCGTGCCGGAAAAGCCGCTGCCGCTTCAGGTGGAACCCTCAGTAGCTTCCAACGTTTCCATGGCCAGCTCTCAGCGGGTAGCCTGCCGGGTGCTGACGGTGTACGACGGCGATACACTGGGCTGCGACCTCAACGGGGATGGCTCCATCCAGAAGCCGACCGAGGAGATTCGCCTGCTGGGAATCGATTCCCCGGAAATGCGTTATTCCCGTAAAAACCCCACCTATGGCACCGAAAATCCCACCGATGAGCCGTTCGCCAAGCAGGCAAGCCAGTGGTTAACCAGCCGTGCCAGCCGCCAGACGGTTTACCTGGAGTTTGATCTGCGTCAAAACGACAAGTACGGGCGAACGCTGGCCTTTGTGTATGCCAAGGCCGATGACCGGGTCTCGCTCAACCAGCAGGAAGTGGCCGAAGGGTTGGCGACGATTCTGTTCCTGGGCAAAAACCGTCTGCACGAAACCGAGTTTGAAAAGGCGGAATCCCAGGCCCGACAGGGTAAAAAAGGGTTATGGGGCATTTAGGGCTGTTATTACAGCATTAGTTTTTCGCCTAGCTGTTCAAACAGCCGTTCCAGCAGGTAGAGCGACATGCCCACCACGTTGAAGTAGCAACCGTCAATCCGCTCGATGAGGGTGCTGCCGTAGCCCTGTATGGCATAAGCCCCGGCTTTGTCCATGGGTTCCCCGGTGGCGATGTAGGCATGGATTTCGTCTGGCGTAAGCGGGCGCATGTGTACTTTGGTGCAAAGCGCATCGCTGGCAAAGGGCGGATATTCGGCGCGATCTTGGGGATGGAAGACCGTGATGCCCGAATATACCTCGTGCATGGCGCCTTGCAACGCGGAAAGCATGCGGAAGGCGTCTGTTTCGTTTTTGGGCTTGCCAAACACTTCGCCGTCCAGCACCACAATAGTGTCGGAGCCGATCACCAGCGCATCCGTGCGGTACTTGAATACTTCCTGCGCTTTTGCGCGGGACAGGAACTTCACCACGTCCGCCGGAACCAGGTGGCTTAATTCAAAGCCCTCCTCGTCCACATCGGGCTTAATCACCTCAAAATCCAGCGCCAAAGAGCCAAGCAGCTCCCTCCTGCGCGGGGAACTGGAGGCCAGCACCAGCGGGTGCGCCAGTTTGGGACGTTGGTTTTGGAAAGTGTCCGGTTCGATCTCAATCATGTTCTGTCCTGCTTTCGGTCTGTTGATGCAAGTTCTTGCCCACCACTTTGCCGGGGCTATCTTCCACGTAACGCTTATGTGCTAGCTCCGGCGGCAAAAACTCCTGCTGGCGCTCCGGCTGATCGTGTGTGTACACGTATCCTACGCCATGTCCGTAGTCTTTCGCCCCGGAATAGTGGGAATCCCGCAGATGGGGCGGTACGGAATAATTATGGCCTTTGTGCTGAATGTCGTTCAACGCTTCATCTATGGCGCAAATGGCGGCGTTGTTTTTGGCGGCTTGCGCCGTGTAAATGGTGGCCAGCGCTAGCGGAATCCGTCCCTCCGGTAAGCCCAGCCGCTCCACGGCTTCAGCAGCGGCCACCGCCAACTGGAAAGCTTTCGGATCGGCCAGCCCCACGTCCTCGCTGGCGGTAATCATCAGCCTGCGGGCAATAAAGCGCGGGTCTTCACCGCCTGCAATCATTTTGCCCAGCCAGTAAATCGCCGCGTCCGCATCCCCGCCCCGCATACTCTTTTGGTAAGCCGAGGCATGATCGTAATGCTCATCGCCCTGACGGTCGTAATTGAGCCGGTTTTGCTGCGCCAGTCGCTCTAGCAGGGAGACTTCAATCAGCCTCGCCTCTTCGCCTTTGTCATCTTTGGCGAGCGGGGCACATTTAAAGGCGGTTTCCAGCAGGTTCAGGGCGCTGCGCCCGTCCCCGTTGGCGTAATCGGCAATAAAGCCAATGGCGTCCAGAGAGATGGTCACTTTCTGCCGGGTTTTGCCCAGAAATACGATGCCTCGCTTGATCATGGTCTTCATCTGCTCCCGGCCCAGGGTTTTCAGGCGTACAATCAGCACCCGCGACAACAACGCGGGAATCACCTGGAACGAGGGGTTTTCGGTGGTGGCTCCCATCAGGATGATGGTGCCGTTTTCCACAAAGGGCAGAATGGCGTCCTGCTGGGTTTTGCTGTAGCGGTGGATCTCATCGATAAACACCACGGTGGGCGAGCCGGAGAGCTTCAGGCTTTCTTCCGCCTGGGCCACGGCGTCGCGCAGTTCCTTAATGCCGGAATTCACCGCGCTCAGCTCAATAAAGTTCGCGCCGGAGTTCTGGGCAATGATGCGGGCCAGTGTGGTTTTGCCCACGCCCGGCAAACCCCAGAAAATGAGCGAAATGAGCTGGCGGGTTTCAATCAGGTTGCGCAGCGGGGTGCCTGGCCCCAGGATTTCCTCCTGCCCCAGGAAGTCATCCAGGGTTTTGGGGCGCATCATTTCGGGCAAAGGCGTCTGCCGGTTTTGTTCCGCCAGCAGGCTAAGCAGGTTGTGCGGCTGAGAAGGGCCGGATGGGCCGGGTGTTTTTTTCATGGGGTGCTTCCTGTTAGCGTCCATTTTAAACGAAAGAGAGGTAAAATAAGAAATAGCGCTTGCGCGACTGTTAGGCGCAAGCGGGTGGAACGGTCAAGGAGAGGCCTCGGCGCTTTTGGCCATTACGGTTTACCCTTACAAACTGACTCAAAGAGAGTTAGAGGCAAGGCTTGCGCCTGGCCTTACCGTGTTGCCCGGACAGTTGTTGCGCTTTGAGGGGGTATCCCCGGTTTACGGCCAGATTCAGGAAGTTTGCGCCCTGCCGCCTGCTTCCGCCGGAATGCCGGAAGGCTATGGGGTTTGCATTCGCCTGTTGCACGGCTGCCCCACGCTGGAGCCACAGCAGGTGACTTTGCTGAATGCCGCCCAAATGGCCCTGGAAGTGCAGCAATTGCAAGCGCCGTTTCGCCAGCCGATGCAACTGGGCAAGGCTTTTACCGCCGAATTGTTTAACCTGGGCGCGCTCACCCTGGTGGAAGGCGATGATTTTGTACTGAAGTACGAGGCGTTGCAATTGTTTCTGGAGGGCGTTCGTCCTTACTGCCAGGTGCTGATAATCGATCCGCTGGGTTTGTTTACCGAAGAGGACGAGCTGGACTACCGGCAGGCGGGGCGAGACGTACGGCTTTCCGTGCAGGCAGTGGGCAGCAGGCGGTTTTTAGGCGCTTTTGGCGAGCTGTTTTCCATCAGCCTTCGGGATGAAGCGTTGCGGGTGGTGGCCGAACATCTGCCGTCGTTGCAGGACTTTACGGGCTTCAGCCATTTGCTGAATATTGAAACGGCGGTCAATGTGCCGCTGCGAAACCTGATTGCGCAAAACTATCACGCTGTGGCCCAGGCCCACGTGTTTGCGGACGCGCCGGAACAAATATTGAGCCTGGATACGTTGGCGGCGGGCCGTGAATTGGCCGTGGTGGATTTATCCGAGCTGAAAGCGCCCTGGAAAAGCCTGTTTTACGAGCAACTTTGCCTGGAACTGTTTCAGGCTGCCCCTAACTTGCCAAAACCGATACTGCCCGTGTTGATTTACCCTGAAAACTACCTGGGCGATTTGCCTGCCTGGGTGCAGCGGGCGGATGAAGCGGAAATGAGCCTGTTGGTGCTGGCCTCGCCTTATTCTTCGGATATGTTGCGGGAAATGGCCAATAACCGGGTGCGGGTGGAATCCCGTCAACAAGTGGAAATGCAGGGCGTCCTTACGTTGGGCCTGCCAATTAGTTTTGCGCTGGGCGCGCATGAGGATGCTGAACCGCCGCTGCAAGTGAACTTGCCGGTCTCCGCGCCGGAGGAAATGTGGCTGATACCGAAAGAGCCGCCCGCCTTGCCCTCGGAAGCGCCTGCGACCCCCGTGACCGAAAAGGCGCTGGAAGCCGCCGAGCAATTGGTGGGTGATTTGGCCGAACCTGCTGTAGAAATGCCGCCTTTGCGCCGAAAGCCGCCGGAACAAGCCTGGTGGTTTGAAGTCTCCCAGCCGGTGCTGGAGGACGAGGAAGAAGAAAATGGCGAAGGTGAACCCGCTTTTGAGCCGATGGACGATGTAGCGGAGCCTGCGTTGGGCCAAAACCTGGGAGAGGCGGAATTGGCAGTGGAGCCGCCGCATATTGTGGATTTATCCGCCCCGTTGCCGGAGCCGACGATTTCGTTTTTAAGCGCCGAGCAACTCAGCGAATTGCTCTCTTCGTCCCCTGTAGCGCCAGAGAATCCTTTGCCGGAAGCGGCATCGGCGTATCCTGCCTACCCCCCTGACTATCCCAAGGACTCGTTGGATTATCCCGATGCGGAGGAAGGCGCGCTGCAGTTACAGAAGGGGCTTGTAACAGGGGGAGAGGTCGATTTATTGCCGCCCGCGCTTGAAGAGATCCAGAATGGTTTGGAACCAGCGGAAACCCACGCCGAACCGGAAGCGCCGGGGCAGGAGCCAGTGAATGAAGCCGTGCCGGAATTAACGGCGGATAATGAGGCGGGACGAATGACTTCCGGGCCGATGGAGCTAATGGAGGCGGCAGATGAAACGTTTGAGGCGACGCCCCCTCCGTTCCCGACGCCGGAAGAGTTCGCGCGGGATGAATTCAGTTTTGAGCTGCACCTGGATCAGTCTGAGCAGGCCGTCAGCGGGGAAGAAGGCTATTATTCCTCTTATCTCGGCGAAGGAGAGAGCTTGCCGGATACGGTGTCCCGCAGTCTGAGCGAATTTGAGGACATGGATTTGTCCGCCGTCGAGGAGCCGTTGTTTGACTTTGAGCCGGAGTTATATACCGATGCGGATGCGGGACTGGAAGCGGCAACATCGTATTCTTCTGAGGAAACGTATTCCGCTGAGGCGCCTGTAATGCCCCAGGAAGGGCTGGCCAAGGCCCATTCGGATGCTGAAATTCGGGAGGCGCTGGATTCCATCTTTCCGCAGGAATTTATGGAGCGGACGCCCGACGGGGAGTCTGCGTTACAGGCGGTTGAACCGTTGCCGGAGTCTCCGCCCGCTCCGGTCGCACCGCCGCCGGAAGATATCCCGGTGTATCAGAAGCCAGTTGAGCCAATGAGCGGGAATGAAGCGGGCTTTCAGGCAGGGGATCGGGTGCGGCACCCTGCTTATGGGTTGGGCGTCGTGCAGCGGGTTATTCCCATGGAGGAGTCCGTGGTGCTGAACATCGTGTTTGAGGCGGTGGGCAAGCGCTTGCTGGATCCCGCCTTGAGCGAGCTGGTTCGCGAGCCGGTGGCCTGACTCGAAGCGCAAGACGTATTCAAGGGTAGCGCGCCTGTTGCCGTGGCGGCGCTGATGAGGAAGGCATGCAGCTTGGCTGGGAGCCGGGAAGTGAGTGTGGTAGAATCGAAGTTTCTCAATGCTTTTTGAGCTGGCCTCAGGCAGCGGGAAACAGCTTTTTTCTCCGTTTACTCAATCTGATTTTGACCGCATGGGCCTCGGCGTTAATCGCAAGCCCAAGCGGGAATGACAATAGCCGATGAAAGGTCGCAGGATGCAGGAGCCGTCCGTACAGGAAGCCAACCCCGTTAACTACAAAGAGACTTTGAACCTCCCCCAGACCGCTTTTAAAATGAAAGCCGGGGCCGCCACCCGCGAAGTGGAAATTGAGACCCATTGGGAAGAGAACCGGGTTTATCAATCGTTGCTGGATTCCCGTAACAAAGCCCATAAATTTGTGCTGCACGACGGGCCGCCTTACCTCAGCTCCGATAAAATCCACATTGGCACCGCGCTGAACAAGATTTTGAAGGATGTGGTCACACGCTACAAATCCCAGCAAGGGTTTTATACCCCTTACGTGCCGGGCTACGATGGCCATGGCTTGCCGATTGAGAACGCGGTGGTCAAAAACATTAAAGGCGGCCGCCACGCCATTACCGAAGTGGAGCTTCGCAAACGCTGCCGGGAATTTGCCCTGTCCAACCTCAAGGGCCAGGAGGCCAACTTCAAGCGCCTGGGCGTTTGGGGGAACTGGGCCAAGCCGTATATCACCATCGATGCCGAGTTTGAAGCCACCCAAATCAAGGTGTTCGGCCAAATGTATGAAAAAGGCTACGTGTACAAGGGGCTGAAGCCGGTATACTGGTGTACCAGTTGCGAAACCGCTCTGGCAGACGCCGAGGTGGAATACGGCGATCATGTGAGCCATAGCATTTACGTGAAGTTCCCGATTTCCGATTTGACCGCTAATACCTTGCCCGACGAGTTCAAGGACATGTTGCAGGATGCGTCCTTCGTCATCTGGACGACGACCCCCTGGACGCTGCCCGCCAACTTGGCCCTGTCCGTCAATCCCGACCTTGAGTACCATTTGCTGAAAAGCAAGTGGGGCAAGCTGGTGATTGCCAAGGAACTGGTTCCCGCCTTTGCCAAGCTGGTGCTGAACGAAGATGAGTGGATGGAATACGACGCCATCGGCTCTACCG
Organism: Candidatus Melainabacteria bacterium; assembly: GCA_902168245.1. Taxonomy (GTDB): domain Bacteria; phylum Cyanobacteriota; class Vampirovibrionia; order Vampirovibrionales; family Vampirovibrionaceae; genus Vampirovibrio. Next base: position 80,237 of record CABHPA010000172.1, on the reverse strand, counting down.
ATGACTTTGAGGCCATTGCCGAGTTTGAGGGCAAGGAGCTGGAAGCCATTGTGACCCGTCACCCGTTTATTGAGCGGGGCAGCCCGGTGCTGCTGGGAGGCCACGTGACGCTGGATGCCGGTACCGGGGTGGTGCATACCGCGCCGGGTCACGGGATGGAAGACTATTTAATCGTTCAGGAATATAATCGCAAGCCGGAATACAAGAACCACCCGCTGCCGATTTTGTCCCCGCTGGATAACAGCGGCCGCTTTACGGATGAAGCCAGTGTGCCTGAGCTGAAGGGGGTGCCGTACCATATGGGGAACCCCATGGTGCTGGATATTCTAAAGGCTAAAGACGCGTTGTTGCACGATAGCAAGTACAGCCACAGCTACCCGCATTGCTGGCGCTGCCATAACCCGGTGATTTACCGGGCCACGGAGCAATGGTTCATCGACATCGAGAAATTCCGCCCGGAATCGCTGGCGGCGGTGGATACCGTGGAATGGCTGCCGGAGCGGGGTCGCAACCGGATTTATAATATGGTGGAAGGCCGAGGCGACTGGTGTTTGAGTCGCCAGCGGGTGTGGGGCGTCCCCATTCCCATCTTCTACTACCAGGATACCCGCGAAGTCCTGATTAGGCCGGAAATTATCGAGCATTTGTACCAGCTCTTCAAGCAGCACAGTTCCGATATCTGGTGGGATAAGTCCGCTGAAGAATTGCTGGAAGGCTTGCCTGCCGAATTGAAGGCTAAATATGGCATCGGCCAGCGGCTGCTGGAAAAAGAAATGGACATTATGGACGTGTGGTTCGACAGCGGCATTACCCATACCGCCGTTGTGGACGCGCGCAAGGACGAACTGGGCGAACTGCCGGTGGAAATGTACCTGGAAGGTTCCGATCAGCACCGGGGCTGGTTCCAGTCTTCGTTGCTCACCAGTGTGATGCTGTATGGAAAAGCGCCCTATAAGAGCGTTTTGACTCATGGCTTCGTTCTGGATGAGTCCGGGCGCAAAATGAGCAAATCGCTGGGCAACGTGGTGGATCCCAACTCCGTGATTAAGGAATATGGCGCGGACGTGCTGCGTCTGTGGGTTGCTAGCGTGGATTACACCAACGATGTGCGCATCGGTAAAAACACCCTGCACCAAATGGCGGAAACCTATAAAAAAGTGCGTAACACGGTGCGCTTTATTCTGGGCAACCTGTTCGATTTTGACCCGGCCAAAGACAAAATGCCTTACGAGCAACTCTCGATGCTGGATCAGTACACCCTGCACCGCTTGCACCATATTTTAGGCAACATTACGGATGCCTTCGAGAAATGGGAATTTTACCGCTACTGCCACGAAATTCAGTATCTGGCCATGGCGGACTTGTCCCAGTTGTACTTCGATGTAACCAAGGACATTTTGTACTGTGATGCCGCCGATGCGCCCCGTCGCCGCGCGGTGCAGACCGTACTGTACGAGATTCTGGCGACGGTGCTGCCGGTATTGGTGCCGGTCACGCCCCATCTGGCGGAAGACATCTGGCTAAGCCTGCCGGAATCGCAACGGACTTTGGTGGACGGCAAAGCGCCGATCAGCGCCACCATGTTGCCGTGGCCGCAGGTTTGCCAAAAAGCCCTGAACTATGAGTTGGCGGCCCAGTTTGAGACCCTGCTGGCGGTGAAGGAAGCTGTAAACCAGGCGTTGGAAGTGCCTCGTTCCGAAGGGCATATCGGCAAATCGCTGGAAGCCCGGGTGTTTATTCAGCCTATCGAAGAAGTGACCCGCACGGTATTGAGCCGATTAGCCGTGGCCGAGCAGGAAGTGTTGTTCAACGTTTCCACGGTGACGCTGGTGGATGCCGCGCCCAGCCCGGATGCGAACCAATGGCATACCCAGGCAGCCGGTGGCGGGGCCACGGTTTACGCGGCTCCGGCTGTGCATGCCAAGTGCGCGCGCTGTTGGAAGGCCGAGCCGACCGTGGGCCAAATGCCGGGTCATTCCCAAATTTGTGAACGCTGCTACCAAGCGGTGAAATCCTCGTAATTACAGTTTTTGGGATGGCTTTTTTCAAAAACAAAAACGGTCAAAGGAACAATTGCGCTTTGATTCGTCCATGCATACTATGGATGAGACGGGCAATGGCAATTGAATCCCGTGTTAAAGTCGTTTGTTTTCACAAAGGAGATCCCATGGACTGTAAAAAGAAACTGTCTGCCGTGGCATTGACGCTGGGCATGGCCAGTCAGTTGGTGGCGCATGCCGAATTGTTCCAGATGACCGAAGTCTCCGGCCATGGCTTGCAGATTGCTGCCGGCGCCACCGATAGCAAGTGCGGCGCCGGTTCTTGCGGTTCCGCCAAACCGTCTGAGAAAAAGGAAGCTGGCAAGGCGGATTCCCACAAATGTGCGGCTGGCAAGTGCGGCGCTGATAAAAAATCGGCCGACAAGCATTGCTCCGCCGATAAGCATGGCAAAACCGACGCTCATAAATGCGCCGCCGACAAAAAAGGCGAGCATAAGTGCGCCGCTCACAAATGCGCCGCCGATAAAGCCAAAGCAGGCAAAACCGCTGCTCACAAGTGTGCCGCTCATAAATGCGCAGCCGATAAAACCAAAGCAGGCAAAACCGATGCTCACAAGTGCGCCGCCCACAAATGCGCTGGTGAAAAAGCAAAAGCCCCTGCCGAAAAGAAAAAATAGTTAACGAACATATCAGCGTTTTTTCAGGAGAGCGACGGTGAGCATACATCAAACCCAATCCACAGGATTTCAGGGTTGTCCGGTTCTGGGCGTTGGGCTGGGTTTGCGTCGTCCTCTTCTGGAAGAAACGCTGGCCGCTACTGATTTAATTGACTGGCTGGAATTCACCCCCGAAAACTTTATGGGCCGGGGCGGGCAGTCCCGGCAGATGCTGGAGCGGGCTAAGGCGAAGTTCCCTCTGGTAAGCCACGGGGTCAGCCTGTCCATTGGCAGTTTGGATCCGTTTAACCAGGAGTATCTGCAGGAACTGGACGAGATGTTCGCCTGGACGCAACCCGCCTGGTTCAGCGACCATTTGTGCTTTAGCAGCATTGGCGGCGATTATTTTAACGATTTACTGCCCTTGCCCCGCACCCGCGAGGCGGTAAAGCATCTCAGCGGGCGGATTCAGGCATTGCAGGACCGTTTCCAGCGCCCGGTGCTGATTGAGAATATTTCCCAGTACTTGAATTCGCCGGATGACGAGATGAACGACGCCGCGTTCATTTCCGCCATTTTAGAGGAGGCGGACGCCGCCCTGTTGCTGGATGTGAACAACGTATACGTGAATAGTGTGAACCATGGGTTTGACCCGATTCAGTTTCTATCCAACATCCCATTGTGGCGGGTGGTGCAAATTCATATCGCCGGACATCACGAGTTTCCCGAAGGGCTGGTGGACACCCATGGCGCGCCGGTGATAGACCCGGTGTGGGATTTGCTGCGTTGGGTGCTGCAACGGTGTAACCCTTGCGGGGTGATGCTGGAGCGGGATACCTACCTGCCGGAGTTCGAGGAATTGATTCCCGAAATACAGCAGATTCGGCAAATCTGGCGGGAAACCGGACAGCCGGACGTGACTAAAACGATGATGGCTCAATCGGAGGTGGGTTATGTCGCTTCTTGATTGGCAAACCCAGTTCAGTCAGGCGCTGTTGCTGCCGGATACGCCGGAACTGTGTCGTCTGCCTGCCCTGCAAGGCATTGAGGGCAAGCGAATTGCGCTGTACGAGGAATTACTGTTTAATACCGTGCTGGATACGCTCCAGAACATTTACCCGTATACCTACCGGCTATTATGCGAGGAAGGGGATAAGGAGTCTGATTGGGTTGCCCTGGTGGAGCAATATCGGCGGGCCTATCCCAATCAATCGTACAAGCTGATGGGCGCGGTGTGCGCGTTTCCTGAGTTTTTGGCGGAGCAGGGCGAGTTAATCTCCAAATACCCGTTTCTGCCGGATTTGGCCTTGTACGAATGGCTGGAAATGGTGGTGCTGAACCTGCCGGACGCATCACAGGCGATTCATCTGCCCGGCGCGGTGCCTGCCCCGGCAGAATGGGCCGAGTATGCCCCGGCCTGGAACCCGGCGACCCAATTGCGCCAGTTTAGCTACCATGTGCCGGAAATTCTGGAACTGTTTAACCAGGAAGCGGATGGCCGGGAATTGCTGGAAAGCGGCGATATCATGAAAAAGCCGGTGGATATTTTGATTTATCGAGATCCAAAAACGATGGAAGCCCGCTTCTTTTGCCTGAATGGGCTGACGACCCGCTTGATCCAGCTTTCCAGCGAGTCGGGTGTGTCTTATGAAGCGGCCATTGCCCGGCTTCAGCAGGACTTGCCCGCACTGCGGGATATTCCCACGGATGTCATGATTCAACAGGCGGGCGGTTTATTTCAAATGTGCCTGCAAAACGGTATGCTGCTGGGTTCCGTCCGTTTGTAACCCGGTTTGCCCTCAAATTAATCGCAATTTTCTAGCCTTTACTTTCCCCAGTCTTTATTGATTTCCCATCGCTCTTGAGCCTGAACACTTGAAGAACGCTTGAAGTACCAATACTGGAGACCTCACCGGATGAAAATCAACCCCTCTCGTTTCACTGCCGCTTTGGTGGCCGGATTGCTCCTGACGGCCGCCCCGGTTTGGGCCAAACCCCTGCACTTTAAAGTGAACGGCGGCGGCGCCGATAAGGTAACGTTTACTTCCGATGCGCCGGTGGAAGTCATTCACGGGATGACCAACCAGGTGAACGGGAACATTGCCTTCGACGACAGCTTTAAATTCGATGCGAAACACCCGTTCAGCATTAACTTTGCGGTGGATTTAAATAGCATCGATACTGGCATTGACCTGCGGAACGAGCATATGCGCGATAATTTTCTGGAAACCGGCAAGTATCCCAAGGCTGTCTACAAGGCTACTGGTATTCGCCTGGCTCGCAATGTGGACTTAAGCAAGCCGCAAACGGTCACGTTGGTTTCCACCGGGGATTTTACGGTGCATGGCGTGACTGAGAAAAAGACCATTCCGCTGATCGTGGACTATAAACCCGCCCACGGGAAGTTGCCCGCTAAAATCCGGGTGCGGGGCAAGTTTCCGGTGCCGCTGGCCCAGTATCAGATTAAACGGCCCGAAGCCGTGTTTGTGAAGCTGGCCGAAACCGTATTTGTGGACGTGGACATGGTAGGTACCGCCGCCCAGTAAAGTAAGCGGGGCTTACAAGCCTTAAAACATAAAAGAGAGCGTCAAAAAGGCGCTCTCTTTTGGTGAAATCAAGAAAAATTCAGGGCTTAATAACCGAAATAGTAACCCAGCACGAAGGAAACCACGTAGAACGCACCGGCCACATAGGCGGTAATTTTGTTCAGGGCCGCTTCGGCGCCTTTTTGGCTGGAGAAAATCTGCGCGGCGTTGCCGATGCCACCGATGCCATCACCCTTGGGGGAGTGGATGAGTACCAGGGCGATCAGAAAAATGGCCGCCAGGATTTGCAAAACCTGTAAAATAATGCGGATTGCGGGAACAAGGCTTTCCATGGAGGGGCTTCCCATTCGTTAGAATAATCGTCTCACTATTCAAGCATAAGCCTTGGCGCAAGTGAAGCATTTCTGTACAATACAGGGTGAAGCCTGCGCAAGAAAGAAGGAAGATCCCGCCCATGTCCCACCTCATGTTTTGCAAGCACAGCCGTGGCGTGGCCGCCATGTTGGCCGCTACCCTGTTAACCGGGACGCTGGCCTTGCCGGTTCCCGCCCATGCCCAGAAATACCAGAGTCGGCTGAATAGCCTGCTATTGAAAAAGAACGACGTGTACCTGCCTTCCAGGCTGATTATTGGGGAAGAGGCCAAGTTTGTGGTGAAAGCCCCCGCCGGAAGCAAGGTGAAGGTATTGCTTTCCTCCACGAGTGAAGGTTATGTGCTGCCCAACGGAACCCCGCTGCGGGTGGGCGCGGAAGCCCAGGAAGTGACCGGCGTGGTGCCGGAAAACGGCGTACTGGAATTAAAGGCCCAAATGCCAAAAGATCCTGAGCTGGAAGGGAAAGTGGTGTACGTGGAAGCCGTGGCTGGTACCACCGACGAGGACTTGGCTCCAGTGGACCTGGTGGACGCCACGGGCAGACGCACCACCGAAAATATGCTGGTGCTGATGAAGCAGGCGGAAATGGGTGGCCCTTCGGTGTTGCCCAGTATGCCGGGCGTTTCCCCGCAGTTGATGAACCAGTTGAGTAACCTGGGTAGCGCGTTTGCCAAGGGCGAAAACGGCCAGAAGCAACTGCTGGATGACGGCACCATCAACCGCGATCGGGATATGGACAGAAACCCCTTTGTGCGCAGGGGGATTCAACCCGGTGTCGGTTATTAATCATTAACCAAGCGGGACGGTTTATCCTGCCGCTGCGGCAACGGGTAAAGGTTGCATAAACGGTTGCGGCTGGAATGGCTGCACCCGGTTGATTGGCCGGTTGGTTGTATACATCTGTTGTAAATTGCCCGGCGCTTGGGTGTTGGCTGCGGGTAGGGCAAAAGGCAAGGGTGGTTTGGCATCGCCTTTAATGGGATAGGTAAATGGCCCGTTGGCAGGCGACATTGCCGGTGAAATGCCAGGCGCGAACGGGCTGTATACTGGTGGCGGTGCGGCGGGGATGCCGATCTCATTTGTGGCGGGCAGTGGCTGGTATGCTGGCGGCGGCTCTTGCATGGCCATTTCATCCGTATCAACGGGCATGGGGCCTGTCTCCCGGTGTAATAGCTTAAAGTTGGCCGCGTCCTGGCGATCCGGAACCATGTAGCCCCCGCCGTTGGCGCTGATTTCCTGGTTGATTTTGCGGGCCAGGGAAAGTGGCAGCCCCACGTGGTGAATGGTGGGAATCAAATCCTTGGCCGGTTTGGCCACCAAGCGGGGAACATTGTCGTCGCTATCGGCCACAATAAAGTTGAGCTGGTTGGTGGTGGCGTCCACATAAGCGCCGGTCACCGTAATTTCATGGCCGGTCACAATGGCCCCGCTCTGGTCGGTGTCGGTGGTGCCAATAATTACCGGCTCTCTCATGCGCAACGATTGCAGCAGGTCGGCGGTGATCTGCTCAAAGGAGCGATAATACCCAAACAGGTAGGAATTGCCCTCTTCGCCCGGCTTGGGGCTGGCTTTGTTAGAGACCGCCTGATACGTTACGGATTGCACACCGCCGTTTTCCTTCACAATGGTCTCCATCAGGGTTTTTTCCGCTTCGGTTAAGCCCTTGCTGCCTTCTCCCGGCGTTTCGGAATCGCGCATGTCGTTCGCGGGGTCGTAAGAGTGGGTGGCCAGATACGTCAACGCCGATTGGTAAGCGGCCTCAATGCCGTTTCGGTATTGGGATTCGGTCTGGAAGCGCTGGCTGTCCAAGGCGCGTAAATAACCGGCGGGCGGGTTTTCCACCTTTACGGTCAGTTCCCCGGGGCCGGACACGTAGAACGGAATCTTGTTTTCCCGCAGGATATTGGTGGCTTCGGCGGGGTTGTCCGGGGAAATTTCCGACAGCTTGACCTTCTCGAAAAAGGCGTTCAGCGGGCTGGTCAGCTCATTCAGGTGTCGGGCCAACTCGGCGGGTTCTTTATCCGCCATGTAGTACATCACGCTGGAGGCAACGCAGGTTGCGCTGCTGTCCACGTTTAAATCGTTCAGGGTGAGCGGTTTGGCGGGAGGTATTACGCCGGAACCAACCAAGCCGGGGTAGTTTCGGGCCAGCAGTATTTGCCGGGCCACGCCGTCGGTTAGCGGGGCGAACCGTTGGGTAATGGCAAACGGTTTGTTTAAAATCTCGACGGTTTCTTTTACCAGGGTTTTGTTGTCGAAGCCGCTGGCGCGCCGGGTGCTGAGCATGCCGTACAGGTGAAACAGCGTGGAATGACCGTCGTCCGTCTTGGTGTTTTGCAGGATGCCTTGTTTGAGCAGGCTTTGGAATTGCTTGCGGGCCAAGGGATCCAGCGCCCCGGAAATTTTATTGTAGCGGTGCATGGTTTCAAACAGCCCTTCCCCCTGCGCTGGAATGGGGGATATTTGGCTGAATTGGTAGTACTGAATGGGGTGCAGCAGTACCAGCGCCAGTTTGTTGAAAAGGTTCAGGCGCAGGGCAGGCGTCAGTTGCAGCCGCTGGAACTGATCGAAGCCGAGGGTGGGATAGCCGACGGCTGGCTTGTTGTTAATCGGCTGGAGCGGCAGGCCCAAGATGGGGGAAGTTGCCCGATACGGCGGTGGTGGTGCAGGGTAGGGATAGTTCGGCGCAAGGCTGTAGCGCGGCGCGGGTTTAAAGGCCGGGCCTGGCTGCAACGGATAGATTGGGGCTGAGGGTGAAAAGCCCGGTGTGCTCATCCTGGTTTCCTTGCTCCTGGGGTTTCCTGCTCTTGGGATTCAGTTCGCCCTGTCTGATGGAACGTGTGCTTATAAAAACCGGCCCACCCGAATTGTTGTTAGGACGGACATGAGTTGTGAAGCCTGTGTAGGGGCAATTGCGAAGCAAAAGAGCATACTTCGCATGGCACAGGACATGCAAGCATGGACGCAGGAAGCGGTGAATTCCTGATTTGCCTACAAGGGCGTGTGGGTGGCGGGAAGCTTGCTCTTGGTCTCTTCTATTAATGCTTGAATGGCGTCCTGAATGGCGTCCGATAAGGCGTCTATATCGTCTTGCGGGGGAATGAATGTTCCAATGCGAATATCAATGCGCTTTTTTCCGTTTTTATCGACGGAATGAACCATGCCCAAAGGTAAAACCGGCACTTTTGCCATTTTGGCAAAGTAAGCCACGCCTTTTTTGGGGGTGCTAATCGAGCCATCCGTGTTGCGGGTGCCTTCAGGGAAGATGCCGACCGCCCACTTGCCGTGTTTTAGCACTCTCATGGCGGTTTTAATGGTGGAAATCTCCAGTTTTTCCCGGTTAACGGCAAAAGATGACATTAACTGGTTGTAAATCCGCATCAGGGGTTTCTCAAACAGCTCTTTTTTGGCCATATAAGAGATGGGCCTGTAATTTAGGGCGACCGAGACCAACGGGGGATCCAGCGAGGATAGGTGGTTGCAGGCCACCACGCAAGGCATCCATTCCTTGGGCGTGTTTTCCCGGCCATGAATTTTCAAGGTGTAACGCAGACTTACGTAAATCCAAATCAACTGGATGGAAATCCACTGGTAGATATAATGCTCCCAGGTCAACTGGCGTTCGGTCAGTTCGGTATATTTTTCGGGTTTGCCTTTTGTGGACATTGGTCTCTCTTGTAGCCTTGCCTTTTGGGTAGTTAATCTCGCTTTGCGCCTGCTGGCAGGCTAAAGCCAAAAATGGATTCTGATCGTCCCCAAGTTTTTATGGTTGGGATGATACCACGGAAGATCAGGCGCTTCGAGGTTCTCCTTAGCCTGGGTGAATACGTTATATTGGTTAGTATGGTTAACTTCTTTAAACACGCGCCGGTGCGGGACACATACCCGAAACGCTTCCTGGAGGCGGTGGCCAACCGGCGCAATGTCATCGCCGGTTTTCCGCTGGGCTGTCCGGCGGTGTCTATTTACGCCTTTGCTTCCATGCTGGGCGGCGGGTTGGTGGTGTCGGTATGTCCCAGCGCGCGGCACATTCGGCGAAACCTGGATTATTTTAAGGCGGCTGGCTTCAAGTTTCCGGATGTGGCCTTTCTGGACGGTACCCAAATGCCGCATGAGGAGCGTTCCGTTGCACAAGAGGTCAACCATAACCGGGTTCGGCTTTTATATACCACGCCGGAACGTTTTACCAGCCTGACTTTCCTTGAAATACTGGTGCATGCCCAGGTGCATTTTATGGTGATTGAGGAAGCGGATCGGTTTTTGCCCATGACGCCGGGCCATGCCCTGTACCAGCGTTTTCAGCAGGAGGGCTTGTCCCAGTTGAGACGTTTGCCTCCCTTGGCGCTCATGGCGCCGCCATTGCCGTCCAGCCGTTTCAGGGAACTCAGCGAACGGCTTGGTCTGGAGGAATACTACGCCATTCAATGCCCCCCGCTGATTGAGCCGGTGGAATTGCAGGTGCGCCGCCTGATGACCGAGCATCAGAAGTTTACCCTGCTGGCGGATACTTTGGCTGGCAGCCCCGGCCCCGGCAAGGTGGGCAGCCTGGCGACCCCAGGCGCGGTGCTGATTCAGGCGGCTTATCCCGCCCAGGCGGAGAAACTGGGGGCTTCTCTGCTGGATTACGGGTTTGAGTCGGTGTGGATTACCCACTTTAAAAAAACGGCGCGAGAACAGGCGCATGTGCTGGACGTGGCCAATACCCGCCTGAACGTCATCGTGGTGAACGCCGGTTCCGACATGCGCTACTGGCTTCCCCCGGTGGAAGCGAACCCCCGGCTGGTGTTCTGGTCTCCGCCCGCCAGTGTGGACGAGTTGTTTATGCAGGTCTTTCGCCAGTCCCAGCAGACCCTGCAACTGGGCTACGGGGAGCAGCACCTGATGAAGGGGCTCATCCTGTATACCAAAGAGGATTTCGAGGCGGCCATCCGTCGGTTGCAGGCCAATAAAAACCTGGATGACGATGAATTACACGAAAAAATACGGTTGCTTAGGCATTACCGGCGCTGGGTGCTGTCCGAGGACTGCCGCCTGCAAAGCCTGACGGCCTATTACCAAAGCGCCAGCACGGTGGAGGTTCCCCCGTGCGGCAAATGTGACCGCTGCCTGGAAAAACGCTCCGGCCGCAAAAAAAAGTACCCGCCATTGGTGGATAAGTTGCTGCAACGCTGGTTCTATTAGCTGGGCCGTTTATAGGGGTTTTCCACCCAAATCTACGCTGCCCGTAGGAGATTTTGAACGCCGCAAATTTTAACGCAGGCGCAAATACTATAATGGGGAAGAGTCACAGAGTGAGTGGTGGTTAGTTACAAGTCGTGGATATTACATCGATTATTGGGTTTATCTTGGGCATGGCGGCCGTATTTGGCGGCGCTATTTTGGAAGGCCTGCCGATTTCCGCTATTGTTCAGCCCACCGCGTTTATTATTGTGTTTGGGGGAGCGGTTGGCGCGATTATGCTTCAGTCGCCACAAGGCGACCTGATTAACGCCGTGAAAGGCTTAACCACCATTTTTCTGGGCGTTAAAGAAAAACCGGGCCAGGTTTCCGAAATGCTGGTCAATCTGGCGCTAAAAGCCAGAAAAGAGGGCTTGCTGGCATTGCAGAGCGAAATTACCCAGATTGAAGACCCTTTCCTGAAAAAAGGATTGGAACTGATGACCGATGGCACCGATCCCCAGTTGCTACGGGACTTGCTGGAAACCGAACTATCCCACTTTGAAGAGGAAGTGACCAACGCCGGTAAGGTATGGGAAGGCTTTGGCGCGTATACGCCCACCGTAGGGATTATTGGCGCGGTGTTGGGCCTGATTCACGTAATGCAGAACCTGAACGACCCCAGCAAGCTGGGCGGCGGGATTGCGGTCGCCTTCGTAGCCACGGTATACGGGGTGGCCGGGGCCAACCTTATGTTTATTCCCTTTGGCGGCAAACTAAAGGGCAATCGGCGCACCACCATTAACACCCGCGCCATGATGATTGAGGGCATCCTCTCCATTCAGGCGGGGGAAAGCCCGAATTTTATCGCGGAAAAGCTGAAGGTGTTCCACCATGACCACGGGCCGGGGGGCCACAACGATAAACATGCCGAGGGCTAAGCCCGATGGCGCGTAAGCATAAACACCCCGAGCATGAGAACCTGGAGCGTTGGCTGGTTTCCTATGCCGACTTTATGACGCTCCTGTTCGCCACCTTTACGGCCTTGTACGCCTTGGCCCAAACGGATATTTCCAAATTGAAGGACGTTGGTGCCGCCATTCGGGACGGCTTTGAGGAGCAAAGCCTTATCAGCGGGATTAAAAGCGTTTTGCAGGGTAAAAGCCCGCCCAATCATAACCCCGATCCCATCAGCAGCGAAAAAGGCGCAGGTTCGGGCGTGATTGGCAAATACGAGAGCATGACCTACATGCCGGGCGAGGTAAAGTCCGTCAAAAAGCTGGCGGATGAACTGACCAAGAGCCTGAAAGACATTAACCGGGAAATTCAGGCGGATAACGCCGCCCTGCCCAAAAGCGGCGGCAAGGGCAGCGGGCCGGAAAAAGGCCAAGGCCCGGCGCAAAGCGGACTTCAGGAAGATGCTTCCGCCCCGATCCGCCCGGTGGAAGCTTCCGTTCAGGAGCGCGGGATTCGGATCAGCTTCGATAGCAGATTATTGTTCGGGCCGGGCAGCGCGACTTTAAAGGCATCCGGCTGGAAATTTCTGGACACGGTGGCCGATCGCCTGAAGCAGTTTGACAACAACCGCATTCATGTGGAAGGCCATACCGACAGCCAGCCCATTTCCACCATTATGTTCCCTTCCAACTGGGAGCTGTCCGGCGCGCGGGCCAGCAGCGTAGTGCGCTATTTTATCGATCGGCACCAGTTCAACCCGGTTTCTCTGGTGGCGGTGGGTTATGGCTCTACGCAGCCCCTGGCCAGCAACGACACCCCGGAAGGGCGCAGTAAAAACCGCCGGGTAGACCTGATTCTTTACAGCGAAAAGGTGGGCAATCTGGTGAGTCCCCGTGTGCAGTACATGAAAGAAGAACCCCTTTCCACCAAGTCCGATTCTCCCGATAAGCCGCAGGAGATTCTGCCAGTGTTGCCTTCTCATGCCCGCGATCCCAAGTACAACGATGGCCCGGTGAAAATCATCATCAAGGAAAAAGACGGCACCGAAAAGGTGTTGATTCCTAAAACCAAGGCCGCAGCCCCGGTAAAGCCGGTGGACATTAAGCCGGTATTGGTAAAATCGGTGGAATCGAAACCGATAAAGCCCCATGCGCCAACCAAAAAAGCTGCGGAAACGGCGACCGCAAAGGAGCCGAGTAAGCCTCCTGTGCCGGGCGGGCATTAAATTACTTGGAGCCTGCCTTTTTACAGACCTTGCGGTAGTTTTTGGCGAACCCTTCAGAATCCATCAGGCCGGGGGTGAGACCAATGGCCGTATCGTATGCCTTTTTGGCTTCTTTCCATTGCTTAAGCCGCTCGCAGGCATCGGCGATGCGGAGGTATGCGCTGTCCCATTGCCTGTAAATACTGGCGGCTTCCCGGTATTTTTCCAAGGCTTCCTGGTATTTCTTGTCGTTAAACAGGGTGTTGCCTTCGGAAACCCTCTGACTGGCCAGGTTCTGCTTGGCCTGAATCCGTTTCATGGCCGCTTCCAGCGATGGGTCCGGGCTAAGTTGGTAGGCCCGCTGGTAAAACACCTTGGAAAACACCAACTCCTGATCCAGCAGCAGTCGATCCGCCAGCCGGGTATATTCCTCCGCCGAAAGGCCGTCCACTTCTTCCAGCCGCTCGTTGGCTTTTGGATAATCGCCCAGTAAAAATAGTGCTTCACCTGCAATGGCGGGATCCTGGTTGCCGGATAGCCCTGCCAGAATGGTATGAATGCTCTCCGTGGCCGTGCCTTGCAGGGCTAAGCCCATTTTGGCGTTATCCAGCAGCAAGGCTGGTTCCTGCTCTCCGGTAGCCATCAGGCTTTCCAGTAGCTGTAAATCCTTCTGGGTGGATGATCTTGGTTTGTCCGGGTGCAAAAACCGTTCCAAGTAGTGCAGTCCTGCAATGGAGCCAGCGGCTTCCTGGACGGTGGTTGCATCGGTTGGTTTTAACGCCAGCAGACGACGCCATTGGGAGAGGGCCAGCTCGATTTTTTCCGCGCGGGTATTGGCGCGGGCTTGCGAAAACAGGCTGTCCAGAATGTCAGGCTTCAGCGCCAGGGCTTTCTGGTACGAGGCGATGCTCTCCGAAGTGCGGCCCAAGGTGTCATACAACTCCCCCAGCTTCAGCCAGACTTGCGCTTCGCGCGGGGTGTAAATGGTCAGGTTCTCGTAATACTGAACCGCCTTTTGGGTTTCGCCCAGCTTTTCGTACTGGCTGGCCAGGAAATAATCGCGTTCCGGCGATTTGCCGAAGTCCAACTGTTCCGATTTTTCGGCGTATTTCACCGCTTCGGCGGGTCGGTTGACGGTGGCCAGCAGCTGTGCGGTCAGAAAATAGCTGGCCTGATCCAGTGGGTCAAGCTCCAGCGCATGCAAAATGGTGTCTTTCCCGCGCGGGATGTCCCGCGCCTTCATGTAAAACCGGGTTAACCCTTGAAAGGCAGGGACGAACGTGGGGTTCATCTTGAGCGCCTTGTTCAAGTCCCGCTCGGCGGAAACCATATCATTCTGTTGCAGTTCCCATTCGGCCACATAGGTCAAAACGAGCGGGTTTTCCGGGGCCAGGGCGATTGCCTGGGTAAAGTGTTCCTGGGCCAAAGCCAGGTAATTGTGGCTGTTGTCGGCTACTTTACCGGCGGGGGAATTCGCGGAAACCTGGAACAGTCTTCCCATGCTGGCCGCTGTCACGCCGGAATCCGGATGTTGGGCCAACGCTTGCTCCAAAATCCCTCGCGCCTTGGGATAATTGAACTGCCGCATGGCGATTTCGGCCAGCGCCAGCTCCGCAGGCAGCGAGGTGGGGTGCAGGCGAAGATATTGCGCATAAATGGCGGAAGCCGCATCGGCGCGCCCCGTCTTTAAAAAATGGTTCGCTTTGTCTAGAATCGGGTCGGCGAAAACCATGGGGCTTGCGGATAGCCATAAAGCCGCCGCCAGGGAGAAGCCACGGATGCATCGGCTATGCGGGGCGAGGCGGTTCAGTATTACATTCGGGAAGATTAGTGATATCATCAGGGTGGCAGGAATCATAATTGACAATATTTGACCTGAAAAACGGTTTATTTTTTAATGATACTGGTTCCCTGATTTTAAATCAGCCTCACGGGCGCAAAACCTTATTACGCAGATTGCGCAGAAAATAAGCAGAGACAAAAATAAGAGAACAGCAGTCGCCCGTATCCCCCCTTCCGTACAGCGCGTTAACAGAATGGAACTGAAAGAAGAGAACGAGAAAAGGCCATGTTATTAACCGGTTATACGATGTTGTTCCTGATGCTCCTGTTTGCGGGCATTACGCCGTTTTTGCTGATGGCGCTGGCGCAAGTGGTTCAGATTAAGCACCCTTCGGCGCTCAAGTATACGGTGTATGAATCCGGTATGACACCTTTTGGTGAAGCGCACGTCCAGTTTGACGTCAAGTTCTACATGTACGCCCTGCTCTTTATCCTCTTCGATATTGAAACTGTTTTCCTGTTCCCCTGGGCGGTATCCTTTGACCGGCTGGTGATGCTATACCAGCAGCAAGGGTTCGGGTTGTTCCCGCTGGTTGAAATGTTTATCTTTATCGGGATCCTGGTTCTGGGTCTTGTATACGCTTGGCGGCGCGACGCCCTCAAGTGGCAATAGCAGACGGAGGCTTGTCTGAATTATGTCCCTGACAGAAAAAGTAGTTGAAGGCATTCAGGACATGCTGGAGAGTTCCGGCATCCTGGTGACTACCATTGATGCGGTCTACAACTGGGCGCGTTCCAACTCGGTATGGCCCATGACCTTTGCCACATCTTGCTGCGGCATCGAGATGATGTCTTCCAGTGCGTCCAACTTCGATATTTCCCGCTTCGGCTCCGAAGTGTTCCGGGCGACCCCTCGCCAGTCGGATTTGATTATCACCGCTGGCACCATTACCCACAAAATGGCCCCGGCGTTGGTTAAGCTGTACGAGCAAATGCCGGAGCCCAAGTACGTGATTGCAATGGGCGCCTGCACCGTGACCGGCGGCATGTATGAAAACGATTCCTATTCCGTGGTTCGCGGCGTGGATCGCTTGATTCCGGTGAACGTGTATGTCCCCGGTTGCCCACCGCGCCCGGAAGCCTTGCTGGATGCGTTGATTCAGCTTCAGAAGCAAATTCGTACCGAGTCCATCGTTGATCGCAAGAAACGTGCCGCACTGCACGTTCCCAGGGTTGAGATCGGGCCGGGTGAAGTGTTGTTGCCCAAGGCCGGGCAGCCGAACATCGAATGGGGTGTGCAAAAGCTTGCCTATCCGGTGGATGAGCTGCAGGCCGAAGGTAAAATAGCGTTAGTCAGAGGAAACATTAAGTACCGCCATGAGCGACGAGCAGAAAGAGAACGGCAAAGAGCCGGTAGCTAATACTCCTGAAAAGAAGGAAGCTCCTGTAGCCAAGCCCGCTGCCCCTGCAAAGCCAGCGGCGGAAGCGGAAGCTCCTCCCCCGATACCGGCCGGTGAATTTGGCAAAGCATTGGAAGGTGCCGGTATTTCGGTTAAGCATCTGGGGCCGGATGCGCTGGGTAACGAAATGATTGACGTTGCGCCTGCCGATTTGTTGAAGGCCGGTAAATTCCTGCGGGATAAGGCCCAGTTTGACCTGTTGCTGTCCTGTACGGGCATTGACTGGAAGGATCGGCTGGAATCCGTCTATCATTTGTACTCTACCAAGACTTTCAAGTACATGGCTATTAAAGTGACTGCCGAAAATGAGCATTCCCCAAGCTTAATGCCAGTCTGGCATGCCGCCGACTGGCATGAGCGTGAATCCTACGATTTGCTGGGGATTCAATATGACGGTCACCCCAATCTCACTCGTATTTTAATGCCGAACGACTGGCTAGGACATCCACTGCGTAAGGATTACAAGGTGAATGACCCGCGCCTGGTCTGGAATGAACGGTAAGGACGGCTATTGATGACAACGATTGATATCCCAGGAGTTCATACCGAGCAAGGTCTCAAGACCGAGGACTTGGTAGTCAACATTGGGCCTCAGCACCCCAGCACCCACGGTGTATTGCGTTTGGTGACCACGCTGAACGGCGAAGTGGTCAAGGATATGGAGCCGGTCATTGGCTACTTGCACCGTAGCAAGGAGAAAATGGCAGAGTCTCGTTCCTATTTCCAGTATCAGCCAACGCTGGACAGGGTTGAGTACCTCTCATCCTTTTATGATCACTACGTTTACGTGTCTTCTATTGAGAAGATTGCCAATCTGAAAGTGCCAAAGCGGGTTCAGTACATTCGTATGATCACGATGGAATTGAACCGGATTACCTCCCACTTGCTGTGGTTCGGCACCTTCTTGCTGGACTTGGGCGCGACGAGTCCGTTGTTTTATGCGTTCCGCGAGCGGGAAGAAATCTTCAAGCTGTTTGAGGATGTGACCGGCGCGCGGATGATGTACAACTACTACCGCTTCGGCGGGGTTAACGCCGATCTGCCGCCGGGCTGGATTGAGAAATGCCGTCGTTTCATCCGCACCATGCCCCAAAAGCTGGATGAGTACGAATCCATCGTGACGAAAAACCCGATTATTCTGGATCGTACGGTGGGTATTGGGCGGATGGATTACGAAACTTGCATGAAATATGGCGTGACTGGCCCTAGTCTCCGTGCTGCCGGAGTTGGCCAGGATTTGCGGAAGACCAATCCTTATAGTGGCTACGACGAGATTGATTTCGAAGTTCCGCTGGGCAAACATGCCGATGTGTACGATCGTTACCTGGTTCGAATGGCTGAAATGCGCGAATCCTGCCGGATTATCGAGCAGTGCCTCGACAAGATTCCAGGCGGGGACACCCAGAATATTCTCAACAAGCAGGCCGAAATCGAGGCGGCGCGTAAAGCAGCCAAGGAAAAAGGCGAAGATCCCAAGGCCATTCCCGATATTGACCCGGATTGGCAGTATCAGGGCCAGAAAATTAACCTGATGACCTACAAGCCACCGGCTGGTGAAGCTTACAGCGTTTGCGAGTCCCCTCGCGGTATGCTGGGATGCTACATGTTGAGTGACGGAACGCCGAAAGCGTATCGCGTGAAGTGGCGCGGAGCCTCTTTCTCCAACTTGTCCGTCCTGCCGGAGCTGATGATTGGTAATTTGTATCCCGACCTGATGGCTATCTTTGGTAGCCTGGATGTGATTTTGCCGGAGGTAGACCGCTAAATGAACCCTCAGGATTATTATCCCCAATGGCTTTCTGCCTTGCTGGGCTGGGTAACCGGCTTGTTGGGCGGCAATATCAACTGGAACGATTTTGGGCCGTTGTTAACCGTCTTATGGGCAGTCGTGGCGTTTACGCTGATTGCGATTGTGGCCCAGGTGTCGGTTATCTTTATGGTTTTGATGGAGCGCAAGGTACTGGCTTGGTTCACCCAGCGGAAAGGCCCCAACCGGGTTGGCCCGTGGGGCTTGCTGCAAACCCTGGCCGATGGCGTAAAGCTGCTGTTTAAAGAGGACATTATGCCGAAAGGCACCAACAAATTCCTCTTCACGGTTGCACCTGCCTTGTTTTTCCTGCCTTCTTTCGTGTTTTTCGGCTTGATCCCCTTTACCGATCAGCTTCTGGCCGTTGCGTTGCCTGCCGGGGCGCTGTTTGTCTTCGCAATCTCCTCCATTTCGGTGGTGGGTCTGGTGCTGGCGGGTTGGGCGTCCAACAACAAGTACTCCCTATTGGGTGGTATGCGGAGCGCGGCGCAAGCCATCAGTTATGAGATCCCGCTGGTGATGTCTGTGCTGACGGTTACGCTGTTTGCAGGCTCCATGAACATTGATCTGATTGTGAAAGGCCAGCAAGGGCCGATTTGGAACTGGTACGGCATCCTGTTAACGCCGATCAGCCTCTTGATCTTCTTTGTCTCCGCGCTGGCGGAAGTGAACCGGATTCCGTTCGACTTGCCGGAAGCGGAAAGCGAGCTGGTCAGCGGTTACAACACCGAATACTCCGGTATGAAGTTCGCCTTGTTCTTCCTGGCGGAATACGCTTCCCTGTTTGCAATGAGCGCCTTTACGGCGGCTTTCTTCCTGGGCGGCTATTTCTCTCCGATTGGGACCTTCTTTGTGGAATGGTTTACACATCAGTCGGTAGATCAGATTGAACATATGGCCTTGCCCGCCGGTCAGTTTAACTGGAGCCTGCTGGCTTTGCAGGTGGAAATGCTGTTTTGGTTCATGGCGAAGACCTACTTCTTTATCTTCCTGGCGATGTGGGTACGGGCCACCTTGCCCCGTCTGAAGCCGGATCAGTTGATGGGCTTCAGTTGGAAGTTCCTGATTCCCCTGTCCCTGATCAATATTTTCGCCATTGCGGTTGAAAAGTACTGGGTGGTTCTGGTTCCGCAGTTGGGCGGCGGCGCGCAGAGCCTGCCTGTACTCCAGGCCGGTTCCGTGATGAACTGGATTGGCTGGTTGGTGGTAGCCGCCGTGGTGTTCGGCATCTTCTTCTTTATGATGAGCCGACTCTTGACTGAAAAACTTGAAGCGAGGTTAGCGCGCCGATGAGCAATACATCCCCCAAATACGACGACTTGAAGCAAAACCGGGTTATTCAGGGCCTGACCGAAATCGGCAAAGGCATGATGACGGTGATCAGCCACTACATGCGTCCGCCGGTTACGCTGGAATACCCGGAGGTGATGCCGGATCTCAGCGACCGTTTCCACGGGCGGCTGTGTCTGCTGACCAAATCAGATGGCACCGATTTGTGCGTGGGCTGCCAGGCTTGCGCCCGAGTCTGCCCCTGTAACGACCTGATTCAGATTGAAATGCACCGGGACGCCAACAAAAAGCCGGTGATCGACATGTTCACCATAGACCTGGGCCGTTGCATCTTCTGCGGTAATT
Organism: Candidatus Melainabacteria bacterium; assembly: GCA_902168245.1. Lineage (GTDB taxonomy): Bacteria > Cyanobacteriota > Vampirovibrionia > Vampirovibrionales > Vampirovibrionaceae > Vampirovibrio. The sequence goes on along the minus strand of CABHPA010000172.1, from coordinate 60,660 downwards.
GCACCGAGGTTTGCCCGGTGGACTGTATCAAGATGCTGCCGGATTTCGAGTTGTCCGACTATTCCCGTGAAGCGTTGGTGCTGGACAAGAAAGACCTTACGCTTGCCGGGCAGGATTCCGATCATTGGCGTCTGGTTCATGGTATGGAGCCTTTGGTGGAGTGATCCCCCGGCGGTTGAAGCCTTCTTTTATTGGAGAATCTGTTTCAACTAGAATAAACGTCAACGAAGTTGGCACAGCTTCACAGGCAAGACAAAGTAAGTGTAACGATACAGAACGAGAATCAGCGGCCCGCCCGCACCGGGCAGGCTAGGGTAGAAGGAACTGATTACATATGCTAGATAGCGCGATATTCTGGGTTTTCGCCATTGTAGGCGTTGGAGCGGCCTTGGGCGCTGTGTTTAACCGCAGTGTCATCAACGCGGCCTTGTGCCTGATTGCCGTATTTATGTCCATTGCGGGCTTTTATGTGCTGAATAACGCCGATTTTTTGGCGATTGCCCAAATCATCATCTACGCGGTCGGTCTGACCATTATTATGCTGTTCGCCATTATGTTCACCGGCGATAAGCCTATGGATCTGCGGAAAGTGAACCGCATGTCGCGTTTGGCGTACGGCATTATCATCGCTTACGTTCTGGCGCTGGTACTCAGAGGCTCTGCCTCCCTGCCGGTTGCTTCCACGCCGGCCATTTCCTCCGATCTGGCGATGCGTCTCAAGACGGAAGGCAGCACCCTGTTGCTGGGCGAATTGCTGTTCAGCCAGTATGCGCTGCCGTTTGAGCTGGCCTCTATCCTTCTGTTGGCTGCCATGATCGGTGCGATCGTGATTGCCAAGAAACGCTTCGTGGAGTCTGAAAGCGAGTTGCTGGGCGATGTCCGCTTGGCCGTGGATCTCAGCAGCGCCCCACCTGCTGATGCCATTGAAGGGCTTCGCCAAAAGCGCCTGCTGGAGCATCAGGAGCGTAAAGACGCTCTTCAGGAGCAAAATGTCACCGATGAAACCGAGCCGGAAAAAGCTGGCTCCTCATCCCGTTAAGTTTTGGAGTCGATCCCATGCCTGACTTTATTACCCATGTCGGACTCACCCACTATGTTGTTTTGGCGGCCATTCTTTTTGTGATTGGTCTGACCGGCGTTCTGACCAGCCGTAACGTGGTTCGCGTCCTGTTGGCGGTTGAGCTGATGCTGAGCGCCGTCACCATTAACCTGGTGGCTTTCAATAACTACCTGCACACGGGCAATGGCTTGCTGGGGCAGATTTTCGCGATTTTTGTACTGACCGTCTCCGCCGCGGAAGCAAGCGTTGGCCTCGCCATCGTCATTGCGCTCTATCGGGCCCGGGCCACCGCGGACATGGAAGACTACACTCTGTTGAAATGGTAAGACTTTGGAGCTGATGACGAATGCCTTGGTTTAGTGATATCAACAATATCTGGATAGTAGCCATCTATCCCTTAGCGGCTTTCATTTTTATTGTGCTAAGCCGGGCTTTGTTCGGCAAGAATAATGACTTTTTCAAAAATTTTGCCTCTTGGCTGACGATTGGCGCGACTGGTTTGGGACTGATTCATGCCCTTTATGCTGTAAATTGGCTGATTAATCAGCCCCATGAAACGTTAAAAGCTGTTGAGTACAACTATAACTGGTTGAGCGCAGGCGGCTTTAACCTGTCCATTGGATATCTGGTGGACTCTATGTCCGTAATGATGCTGTTCGTGGTTACTTTCATCAGTTTGCTCATCCAGGTTTACACCCGTGGCTACATGCGTCATGATCCTGGCTTTGCCAAGTTTTTCGGTTATTTGGCCCTGTTTAACTTCTCGATGCTGGGTCTGGTGTTAAGCACCAACCTGTTCCAAATCTATATCTTCTGGGAACTGGTGGGTGTAAGCAGCTACCTGCTGATCGGCTTCTGGTTTACCAAGCCCTCTGCTGCCGCGGCTTGCGTCAAGGCGTTCCTGATGAACCGGGTGGGTGATTTCGGCTTCCTGTTCGGTATCCTGGGGCTTCTCTATTTCAGTTTCCCGCTCTGGAGCACTTATCTGGGGCAGCATGACGATATGGCGATGCTCTCCTTCCGCGCGTTGCCCGATCTGGCTGGCGCCATTATGGATCATGCGAACGCGGTTCAGCCTTGGTTCTTTACCGCCATTGCCCTGCTGCTGTTTATGGGGCCAATGGCCAAAAGCGCCCAGTTGCCTTTGCACACCTGGCTACCGGATGCAATGGAAGGCCCAACGCCCATTAGCGCCCTGATTCACGCAGCGACCATGGTTGCTGCCGGTGTTTACCTGATTGGCCGTGTATACCCGATTTTCACCCATTCCGAATCCGCGATGATTGTGGTGGCCGCGATTGGTACCTTGACCGCTGTGGTGGCGGCGACGATTGCGTTGACGCAGTACGACATCAAGAAGGCGCTGGCCTATTCCACCATGTCCCAGTTGGGCTTCATGGTTGCGGCAATGGGAATTGGCGCTTTCACAGCCGGTTTGTTCCACCTGTTTACGCACGCTTTCTTCAAGGCCATGTTGTTCCTCTGCTCCGGCAGCGTGATTCACGCCTGCGAAGACGAGCAAGACATGCGTAAAATGGGTGGCTTGAAGGATAAATTGCCTATTACTCACATTACTTACCTTGTTGGTTGCTTGGCGATTGCGGGTCTGCTCTTCAGTGGCTTCTGGTCGAAAGATATGATTCTGGACGCTGCCAAGCATAACCCTAATTTTCAGTTCGTTTACTGGAATTTGGCGGTTACCGCTGGTTTGACCTCTTTCTATATGTTCCGTACCTACTTCATGACATTCCATGGCAAATACCGTGGTCAGGCCCATGTTCACCATGAAGATCCGTGGATGTATTGGCCATTGGTTGTTCTCGCTATTCCTTCTGCGGTGATTGGCGCTGCCTTGGCTGGCTTGAAAGGTATCAATATCCCTGCCTTTGGTGAGTACATCTATTACTTGCACCCGCTGGAGCGTGAGCATGACATCTGGGGAGCGCTGTTAAGCCCGATTGGTTCAACCTCTTTGATGATCGGGTGTGGTGGTTTGATTGTGGCGTACCTGTTTTATGTGGTTGCGCCCTTTATCCCCGATATCATCAAGAGCATGCCGATCGCCTCTTCCGCGTTCAACCTGTTCTCTAACAAGTGGTATTTCGATGATATCTACAAAGCTTTTGTTGACCGAGTTTACCTTGCTTTCGCCCGTGGCTCTGCCGAGTTTGACCGGGGCGGCATCGACGGGGTGGTAAACGGGACTGGCCGCGCGGTCATGGGTTCCGGTTTCGCCCTTCGGGAACTGCAATCCGGCAAGGTACAGACATACATTGCCATCATGTTCTTCTCGGTCGTTACGTTAACCCTCTTGTTGTTCTACTGGTTGATGTAGGACGCTGTAAAGGAGCCAATGGTCGTGGAATTTATACAAAGTCACTATCTATCCATCCTGGTCGCCATTCCCTTGGTTTTGGCAGCCCTTACCATCTTCGTCCCTTCCAGCGGGGAAGAGAGCAAATGCCTGCATAAGTTCGGTATTTTCGGCTCCGCGATTCTGTTCCTGTATTCCGCGTTGGCCTGGAATGGCGTGATTACGCCCGCTGCTCCCGACTTTGCGGAAAAAATGGCCTGGATTCCCAACCTGGGAATTACGTATTCCCTGGCGATGGACGGTTTGAGCAAAACACTGGTCTTCCTGACCACCTTCCTGCTCCTGATGGCGACGATTGCCAGCTATACCTCCATCCACAAGCGGCTGAGACTCTACTACAGCATGTTGTTTACCCTGACTGCCGCCGTGTTGGGCGTGTTCCTGGCGCGGGACATGTTCCTGTTCTTCCTCTTCTGGGAACTGGAACTGATTCCGATGTACTTGCTGATCGCCATTTGGGGCGGCCCTCGTCGGGATTACGCCTCCATCAAGTTTGTGCTGTACACTTTGTTTGGTTCGGTTTTCCTGGTGGCTGGCACTTTGGCGCTTTACTTCCATGCGCGTTCCCTGCCGGGGCTGGATCATGCGACTCTGTTCCACTTTGAGACCATTAAGGCCGCCATTGGGCAGAATCTTCCGATCGCTTCCCAGGTGCTCATTTTTGCCGCCCTGTTTATTACCTTTGCGGTAAAGCTGCCGGTGGTGCCGGTGCATACTTGGTTGCCGGACGCTCACGTGGAGGCGCCTACTCCCATCAGTATGTTGCTGGCCGGAATCCTGCTCAAAATGGGTTCTTACGGGATGCTGCGCTTTGGCTTTGAGTTCCTGCCGGATGCGGCCAAGGTTTTGGCGCCGTATATCGGCTTGCTGGCCGTCATCAATATTGTCTACACGGCGGGTGTGGCTCTGGTGCAGACTGACCTTAAAAAGCTCATTGCGTACAGTAGCGTAAGCCACATGGGCTTTGTGTTGTTGGGCCTCTCGGCCTTGAACGCCTTCGGGTTCAACGGCGCTGTTTTCGTGATGTTTGCGCACGGTTTGGTCAGCGCTGCGCTCTTTATGTGCGTGGGGACGCTTTATAATCGTACCCATACCAGAGCGATTGCCGATTACGGCGGTTTTGGCGCGCAAACGCCCATCATTTTCTACTTCTTCCTGTTTATGTCCATGGCCAGCCTGGGCTTACCGCTGTTGGTAAGCTTCGCCAGTGAGACCATGGTGTTTTACGGCGCGTTCACCTCGCATGCCTTCCATCAAATCAACCTCTTCGGCGCGACGCTGCCCTGGTCGATTCAGGCGATTACCTTTGTGTCCGGTCTGGGCGTGGTAATTGGCGCGGCCTACCTGCTGTGGATGCTGAAGCGGGTGTTCTTTGGCCCGATTCAGGAGCGTTGGACGAACTTGCCGGATGCCTCGATGAGCGAAGTCTGCGTGTTGCTGGTTCTGACTTTGCTGGTGATGGCGTTTGGTTTTAAGCCCAACCTGATTACCAAGCATTTTGAACCGACCGTGACGGCCATTGCCAAACAGTATGAAGGCTATGAAGGCCCGTCTACCGCCGCTGCCAAGCATAAAACGACGCATGCGCCGGTCTTAACCGCATTCAGCACAGGAGCTAAATAGGCATGAATAATAGTTTAATCGCCAGTAGTATTGACACTTTTATGCAAAATAACCATGTCCTGTTGCTACTTCCTGAATTCGTTATTACGGGCTTTCTGTTAATTTGCGTCTGTCACTTGGCTTTTGGTAAAACGCTCAAAGATCGTCAGGAAACCTGGGGCTATGCCACTTTGGGGGTCGGCATGACGTTAGTGACCTTATGCGTTTTCTGGTTTATGCGTTATGTGCAGAATCCTAATTTTCTGACACTGGATGTGTTTGGTAGTATGTTCAAGGCTGATTTGTTCAGCCTGATGATTCGTACCTTGCTGGTTGTTGGCTCATTACTGGTCTTGCTGTTTAGCCGTACCTTTATTGATAAGCGCGCTGAAGTGCCGGGCGAGTTCTACGTGATTCTGCTTAGCGCCCTGTTGGGCGGGATGATGCTGAGCGGCGCGACCGACCTGATTATGGTCTTTGTCTCCCTGGAAACGCTGAGTATTTCCTCTTATATCCTGGTGGGCTATTTGCGCGGCAACCTGCTTAGCAACGAGGCGGGCTTAAAATATCTGTTATATGGGGGCATGGCGACTGCCATCCTGCTGTTTGGCCTGTCTATTCTGTACGGCCTGACCGGGTATACCGCCTATTCCCAAATTGTGGCCCACTTGCCTGCATATGCTTCCATCAGCCCTGTCATCTGGGCCTTGATGACCATCATGATTCTGGGTGGCATCTGCTTTAAGCTTTCTGCGGCCCCGTTCCACATGTGGGCGCCGGATACCTACGAAGGCGCGCCGACCCCGGTGGTGGCCTTTTTATCCGTCGTGTCCAAAATCGCTGGTTTTTCCTTGGCAATTCGCCTGTTTACCCTGCTTTACGGTGCGCTGCCCGCCTTCGATTTAGGCTGGATGGGCCTGTTATCTGTGCTGTCCGTGGTTTCCATGGTGGTTGGCAACGTGGTGGCCTTGGCCCAGCGTAATATCAAGCGACTGTTGGCTTACAGCACGGTGGCGCACGTGGGCTACCTGCTGCTCGGCTTTGTGGTGATGAACCAGCAACAGTCCGGCGGACTGGCCAGTGTGGTGTACTACCTGATTACCTATCTCTTCATGAACCTGGGTGCCTTTGCGGTGGTGACGCACATTGAAAACCTCACCGGCAGCGATGAAATTGCAACTTATGCTGGTTTGGTGCGTAAAAAGCCTGTTGTGGCTGCCGTATTCAGCGTCATGTTGTTGTCCCTTGCCGGTATTCCCATTACCGCAGGCTTTTTTGGCAAGTTCTTCCTGTTCCAGGCGGTTGCCAATGCGGGCGGCCAGTACTTGTGGCTGGTGGTGGTCGCCTTGTTGACCAGCACGGTGTCCCTGTACTACTACTTGAACGTGATGCGCCTGATGCTGATTGCCGAGCCGTCCGAGGCGGTTGAGGCATTGCCGGAAAACGAACCTTCTGCCCGGTTGTTTACCCCGGTTGGCCTGACCTTGGCCATTTGCCTCGCGGCGACCGTGTTTGCAGGTATATTCTCCAGCGGCTTGCTGAACCTATCGGCCAGCGCGGTGCATGAGTTGCGCGGTCAAGCTGGTTTAGCCACGTACCCGGTGGAAAAGAAAGCCGAGATTTCCCAAGTGGTTCAGCATCGCTAGAAGCTGAATTCGGTTTTTCTTATCAGCTCTCAAAGTAATAAAGCCTCTGTGTAAAACAGGGGCTTTATTTTGGGGACATTTTATAATTCATGACTCAGCCTGTAATGCGGGCTAGCCGATGGGTTGAAGGTTGCGGAGTGCTTGATGGTGCTGAATCCAGGCGTTCAACGCTTCTTGCGAACGCTGGGCGTAAAGCAGGTTGCGGGCTTTCTTGTCCTTGCGTTTGAAAGAACCTTCTGGCAATTCCGGCAATATACCCCAGTTGCTGTTAATGGGCTGGAAGGATTGCCGAATCGCTTCTGGGCGGGTGATATACGCCAGCAACGAGCCGAGCATGGTTTCCCGGGGAAGGGTTAGGGTTTCCTGCCCTTGCGCCAGCCGACTCATATTGATGGCCGCCATCATTCCGGTGGCGATGGATTCGGTATAGCCTTCCGTGCCGGTGAGCTGGCCCGCAAATAATATGCGGGGATGCTTTTTGAGTTGCAGCGTCGGGTTCAACACTTCGGGGCTATGGATGAAGGTGTTGCGGTGCATTACCCCGTAGCGAACCACTTCCGCGTTTTCCAGGCCCGGAATCAGGCGAATCATCTCTTTTTGGACGCCCCATTTCAGGTTGGTCTGGAAGCCCACCATGTTGTAGAGGGTGCCTTCGGCGTTGTCTTGACGAAGCTGCACCACGGCGTAAGCGCGCTTGCCGGTGCGCGGATCTTCTAGCCCCACGGGCTTCATGGGGCCAAAGCGCAGGGTTTGGGGGCCACGGGAAGCTAAAACCTCGACTGGCAGACAGCTTTCAAAATAGCAGGCGGATTCCTTCTCGAACGATTTCAGCTCTGTCTTTTCACCGTTCAGCAGAATGTCGAGCAAGGCTTCATAATGGCTTTTTTCCAGTGGGCAGTTGATGTAGCTGCCTTCCTGTGCCGCTTGTCCGTCCTCTGTGGTTTTCTCCAGGGCATAGCGATCCTGCATGAAAGCGATATCAAAGTTGATCGAATCCTTGGTAATAATCGGCGCGGCGGCGTCAAAAAAGTAGAGTTGCTCCCGTTCCAGCAGCCGGGCGATGGATTCCACCAAGCCGGGCGAGGTGAGCGGCCCGGTGGCGATTAATACCAGCCCTTCCTCTGGAATGGACTCAATGTTCTGCCCGATGCATTCAATGTTGGGATGGTTTTTGACCTGTTGCGTCACCCGTTCCGAAAAACGTTCGCGATCGACTGCTAATGCCTTGCCTGCGGGTAAAGCAACGCTTTGGGCAATCTTCAGCAACTCGCAGTCCATTTGGGCCATTTCGGCCTTTAGTAGGCCGCTAGCCGTTACATCGGCCTCTGAGTTCTGCGAGCCCAGGCTGTTGCTACAGACAATTTCTGCAAAGTTGCCGCTGTGGTGGGCCGGAGACATTTGCTGGGGTTTCATGTCGTACAGGCGAACCGAATGACCCCGTTTCGCCAGCTGTAGCGCGGCTTCGGAACCAGCCAGGCCCGCGCCTATAATATGGATTCCACTGTTAGGAGACACGATGTATATCCCTTTTGGATGATTGGTTGTAAATTTTTGTAATTTAATGATTTTGAGGTTTCAAGTAAAAAAGTAGATATATAGCGCCTTCGCCGTATATAAAGCATATTTTTTTTCGACTATTTTCGAATGTTTTTTTATTAAAGACAACTCAAGTGTGGGAAACGAGATCAATCAACTTTATTTTATTGTTTTTATTATTATAGGAAATGTTTCTCGTTGGGTTTTGAAAAAAAGAGAAGAGAAGGAACATAACCTTAACACATAGTTTAGCAGAACGATCGCCTGATACAGTGTGACAGCTGTATGGACAGGAGGAGAGAATAAATGGGGTTTGCAGCAAGTCAAGCAAGATATATGATGCTCACCGCCCGAAAGAGCGACTTGGAGCTGCAGGGCCAATTCATTAACCAGGCTAGGTTGCAGTTGGCAAACATTACTGGTGCGTTGTTTACCATCAGTTCCAACCTGGAGCCGGAATCACCGGAAACCCAGCAAATACAGGCAAGGGTTGCAGCGATTCAGGCAATTGACAAGGCTCTAGAACTACAACTCCGAAGGGTTGATACCCAACGGGATGCAGTGCAGACTGAGATTGACGCTGTTCGGAAGGTCATCGGCAAAAACATAGAATCCACGTTTAAAACGTTCGGTTAAAGTTTCTGTTTCAACAGAAATCAGACGAACTGTAGGAGCCCAGGTAGACGAAAAGTCCGCCGGGTTATTTTCACTCTAGGGTATTTTGGCAAGGCAGGGGTTTAAGAGAAAGGCTAGGCAAGGGTTAAGTCAGAATCAGGCAACAGAATCCATCAGGAGCAGTGAGAGATTCACTCCCGATTTGATGTGCGCGGATAGCTGGATTAGCGGCTTTCGCCCATTTTTGGCTTAGGGGCGGGTTTAACTACGGATAGCACATAAGGCTTTGCAAATACGCGCTGGGCGGCTTGCTGAATGTCGGCGGGGGTTATTTTTTCAATAATGGCCGGGTAATTCGCGTCAAACCCATAACCGGCTCCTACGGTTTCGTATAGGCCCAGGTAAAACGCCTTGTTGATGTTGGTATCGTGCGCCAGCGCAAAGCTTCCAATCAGCTTGCTTTTGGCTTCGGCCAGCTCTGCTTCCGGCACTAATTCATCTTGTAACCGTTTGATCTCGTGGGTAAAGCCTTCCTGTACCTTGTCGGTATTGATTGGATCGGTGCCAATGTAGACTACGAAGCGGCTTTCCTGTTCACGGGTTGGGTACATGCTGCCCACCACGTAAGCCAAGCCCTGCTTTTCCCGCAAGTCCACGAATAACCGGGAACTCATGCCCGTTCCCAACAGAGAGTTAATCACCTTCAGCGCGGCATAGTCCTTTTGCTCCGAAATGGGCGGCACCAGCCAGCCTTGCGCCATCCATGTGGCGGAAAGCTGCGGTTTTTCCTCTGTAATGGTCTGGCTTTTGGCCAAAGGCTGCACTTCCGGAATGCTCACCGCGCTCTTGTGGCAACTCTGGCATTCGGGATACAGACTGTTCAGGTAATTGGAGAGCGTATCCGGGTCAAAGTTGCCGACCACGGACACCACCATGTTCTGTGGCTCAAAGTACAGGTTGTAATAATCCAGCAGATCCTGGCGGGAAATTTTGTCCAGGTTGGCTTCCACCCGTTTGCCGTCGTTTCCGTACGGGTGGTTGGGGTAAAGCGCCAGGGACAGGTTCTCGAACGCCACGGAAGACGGGTTGTCCCGGCTGGCTTCAATGGCCTGGCGAATCTGCTCCTTCTTTTTGGCGATTTCCGCGTCATCAAACGTCGGATTGTTCAGCACATCCTTTAAAATCACGAACAGCTCGCCCAGATCTTCCTGAATGGCGCTGCCGGTCACTTCAATGTAATCCTCATCCGCCGAAACCGACAGGCTCATGCCCTTGCTTTCCAGCTCTTTGCTGATCATCTGGGCGGTGCGGCTCTGGGTGCCTTGCATCATCACCGAGCTGACCAGGGACGCGGTGCCGGGAATGGTTTCCACCCCTTGCCCGCCTTTGACGAAGATTTTAACGGCCACCGTAGAGGAGTCCCTGAGTGGTTCCGCCAGCAAGGTAATGCCGTTGGGCAAAATGGTTTTTTGCGGGGCGACTTTGGGGTTTTCCTGCTTTTTGTCAGCGGTGGGCGCAATGGTGGCGCTCGTTTCGGTTTGGGCGACGACTGGCTGGGCGGGTACAGCAGGTACTGTCAGCATTGTCAGGTTGGCGTCGCTTTCCGCCTTCAGGTTGGCATGCAGGTCGGTGGGCAATAGTTCCACCATCACGGCCTTATCCAGGTGAATATACTTGTTGAGCGCCGCTTGAACCTTGTCCAGCGTCACTTTCTCCACGTTGTTCACGTGGTTCAGGTAATCCTGAAGGCTGCCGATGGTCACGTTGTACCCAATGCTGGATGCCGTGCCGTCTGTGGTCTCGTTCTCAAAAATAAAGTCTTTCAGGTATTGGGTTTTGGCTTTTTCCAGTTCGGCCTGGGTAATGCCGTGCGTTTTCAGCTCGGCAAGCTGGCGAATGATTTCCTGTTTCACCGTTTCCCGGTTGTCGGGCTTGGCTTCGGCCTCCACCACAATCAGGCCGGAATACTTCTGGGTATAGTTCCCTGCGGAAACGCTGGTGGCAAGTGGCTTTTCTTCTTTTAACGTCCGGTATAGCCGGGAGCTTTTGCCGGAACCCAGGGCCAGCATGGCGATATCCAGCGCGTAAACGTCTTCCGGGTTTTGTTGGGCTGGGCCTAGCATTCCCAGCGATATATACGCCTGGGAGATATTGGGATTTTCCAGTACCTTGGCCTGTGCGGCAGCGGGCGCGTTCACCGGGCCTGTTTTGGGAGCCTTATAGTTCTTGGGCGCTTGGTATGGCGGGGCCGGGAACAGGCTTTCCACCAGTTTTTTCACCTGCCCCGGGTTGACGTCGCCCACTATCACGGTATTAAAGTTCTGGGGCTGGTACCAGTAGTGGTAATACTCCAATATGGAAGCGCGCGGAATGTTGGCGATGTTCTCCTTGGGGCCAAGGGTGTCCAGCGCGTAGCCGTGGTTTCCGTACATTAACTTGGCCAGCTCAATGTACATTTGGCGATCCGGGTTGTCGTTGGCCCGGTTAATCTCTTCCTGCACCACCTTGCGCTCTTGCGGAAGCTCGGTGTCCGGCACGGCCGCGTTTTCCATCATGTCGGCATGCAGTTTCAGGGCTTCCTCAAAGTAGGGGGTGGCAGTGGTAATGTAGAAATGGGTAAAGTCGTCGCTGGTGGCGGCGTTGAACTCGGAACCGCGCGATTCCAGAAGGCGATCGATCTGTCCGGCCTTGTACTGGTCGGTGCCTTTAAACAGCAGATGCTCCAGAAAGTGCGAAACACCGTTAATTTTGGCGGTTTCATTCACCGAGCCGGTTTTGACCCAGGTATCGATGGTGACGATGGGCTGGCTGTGATCTTCTTTAATATAAAGCGTTTGGCCCGTGGGCAGCTTGTATTCCACAATTGTTGGGGTGATATTCTCCGCAAAAACCAGATCAGGTAGACTGCCAGCCACTAAGCCGGAGATGAGGGCGACGCTCAGGGCCGTTCGAATGAACCGCGTCCGCAGTTTCAACAAACGGTAGGACTTCTCGCGAGTCATTGCTGTCATGCCCTGTCACACCTCTCTCGGTAACTGTACGGGTTCATCTTTTTTGGATGAGCGGTTCTGGCTGCGATTATAACAAAAACGGGCCTGTTAATGCTGAAGGGCCGGACTTGCTTGAAGCCCGGCCCTTGAAAGCGTTTTTATTGAAAAAGCGCCTATACCCGCAGGTAGGCCTTAATGCCCTGGAACGTAGCGTTCAGCAGGCCGATGTTGGACATGGGGTCAATGCCGCCCGCGGTCAGGTATTGCTGAAGGCGAGCCTGCCAATAGGGGTAAATGTCTTCCTTGCTCAGCTCCAGTACGCTGGCAATGGAATACAGCTTGGCCCAATCCAGTGGCATAGGTAGCGCGCCGCGCCACATATCCACAATTTCAAGGCGCTGGCTGCGGGGGAAGCGTTTCAGGAACTGTACGTTGCTCAGCCCTTGCTCGCGCTGGATGGATTTCAGGAATTCGATGCCCTGGTCTACCAGGCGGGGTTCTTCGGGGCGCTTGTATTCCGGAAAGGCTTCCGGTTCGGTTTCCATCACCACTGCAATGCGCTCCAGCGTGGTGGTTCGGGTGGAAAAAGCGATGTTCTCGTCAATCAGGCTGTACACATACGACAGCGTGACGCCGATCATCTCGGCGAAGTCTTTTTTGTGCAGGTTCGCCTCTTCCAGAAACGCCACCAGCTTCTGGCTGCTGTTAAGCTGGGCGCTGCCAGGCGACTTGTCCTGCGGCGTTTTTTCTCTCATATCGGTGGTGCTGGTTGCCATATCTTGTCTTTCCCCTCTCTATGACTTCTCGTTCAACTCTAAACTGGCCGCGAAACCCATAGCAGCCATCTGTCCTTTGATTTTGATCGACCCGGATGGTTTATTTTGTTTGCTTTGCCCGTTGCTGATGCGCATGAATCAAACCTGTAAACAGATAAAAGATTGAAGATTGCACCTATTCTAACAAAAACTTGAAGAGTGAAGTCAAAGTTGAAACAAATTTGTAGGAAAAGTAAGGGGTTTTTTAACGCGCTGGGCTGAGTTTGCTTGTCTATAGTTTGTAACGGTGTGTAACATTCATTATTTGAAGGAGAGCGTTTTATAGTGCCATAGGCTACACTGGAGAGTATCTAAACGGTGAGATAACTGGATAGAAGCAACTAAAGGTTTGTTCTATGACTGAAACTGAAGTCAAGGTAAGTCAACTCCAGAAAAATATCGCTCATCTCACAGAGATTTCAGCGGAGGGTTGGGTTTTAAAGTGGGGAGACTCTCCCCAAACCACGTTTGAGATTGTCTGCCGTAAAGCGAACGCGCTGCAGGTGGGCAAACTGGAAACATTGTTGAGTGAAGGGCATCGCAAGGCGGTAATGGGTTTTAAATAAGCCCCTCGGTGAGCGGGTTAGTCCCGCATGCAGCGCTTTGCCAAGAACTTAAAATTTTAAACAATTAAAAAACAGGCTCTTAATTAAGGAGCCTGTTTTCGCTTAGCGGCCCGGAATGTCTTTGCGATATGATGATATCCGGGCATTGGATAAACGCCTGAAGGGTTTACGGCGCTGATAGGCAGGGGAGGGTGCGATTATGCGGTTGTATCAATTGGAATCCGGCTACCAAAGCGGCGCGCGGAACATGGCGATGGATGAAGCCTTGCTGGAGTGCGTTCGCCGTTTACCGGAGCCGGTGTTGCTGGTGCGTACTTACCGCTGGGAAACGCCGACGCTTTCTCTCGGCGTGAATCAGCAGGTGCGGGATATCCGGTTTCTGCTGGATTTCTACGGAAAATCCACCCGCGCCGCCAGCCCGGTGGAAGCCGTGGTGCGTCGCCCCACCGGCGGTCGAGCCATTCTGCATGGGGAAGATATTTCTTACTCCTTTATTACCAACCAGTCGGCGGTGCTAAGGCTCAACCTGAAGGAATCTTACGGCATATACGCGGGTATCGTGCGCGATACGCTGCAAACCCTGGCCTTATCCGCCACTTTTACCAATGCTGCCCAGGATAAGGACTATCTGCGTTCCCCGGTTTGCTTTGAAACCCATACCGCTTCTGATTTGGTGGGAGAAGACGGAAAAAAATTGACTGGTAGCGCCCAATTGCGGCGAGCAAGCGGTTTGCTGCAACACGGGGCGGCCTTTCTGGAACCGTATGGCGTGACGGGGGCAGCCTTTAACCAAGCCTTGTTTGAAACCACGGAAAACACGTTTGGCCAGCCCTTGTTGCCGTTTGAAGAAAGGTTTTTCCCCGGTTTTGGCGCCTTGCTGGCAGAGCTGGAAGCGACTTACCGGAAGGAATCTGGCGGAATTTTAGCCAGCGCGCCAATAATCAGCGGATCCCACTTGGAATCGGCCTCGTCCTGAAGGGTTTTTAAAGCTTGCTCATGGCTCATCGGCTCTCCCCGATACGGGCGCTCCTGGGTCATGGCGTAATAGGCGTTGGCCACCGCCAGAATCCTTCCGCCCAGCGGGATGCTGCGCCCCTTGAGTCCCTCAGGGCTACCGGTACCGTCCCAGCGTTCGTTCTGGGAATGCACATACGGCACCACTTCGGAAAGGAAATTGATTTTAACCAGCAGACTCACGCCCACATTGGGGTGATCCCGTAACCTGTCCCACTCGGAAGGGCTGAGACTGTCCTTTTTGCTGATGATTTCTCGCGGCACATGCACTTTGCCCAGGGAACCCAGCAGGCCCGCAATGTAAATCAGGTCGCTGGTTTTCTCGTTCAGTTCCAGTTCTTCGGCAATGCAGCGGGCCAGTTCGCCCACCATTTTGGAATGGCCGCGTGTAAAGTTGTGTCGGGCATCCACCGCCATGGAAAGTGCTTCCACAAAGTCCTGTTGGTGGCTGCCCAAATCGGCGATGCTTTCGGTAATTTGTGCGCGCATGTTCAGCAAGCCGTTGAGATCGGGTCGAGTCTGGCTCACCTTCTCCTGGGCTTCGGCCACCAGTTGCTGAAGGCGCATGCCGGTGACGAACACGCGGGCGCTTACCTTGGCCAATTCCACGAGTTCCGGGGGGAATTCGGTTTCAGTGTAGCTTTCAAATACCAGTACGCCCATGCTCTTGTGGCCTTCGCGTAGCGGGGTGGCCATAATGCTGCGGGTGGCCTGCTGCCCAATGCGGGCAATGGGGTTCCAGTTGGGAATTTTGGAAACCTGGCTGTGGGCCATAGTTTCAAAGCCTCGTTCAAAACCACGGTACACGTCGCTTAAAAAGTCGTTGGCCTTGGCCGCAATGCCAATTTCCCACCGCTGGCTGCTGTCCAGATCCAGCGAGGTACCGGTCAGGCTAAGGGTTTGCTCGCCGGTGTCCTTGGTTGCGATTTGGAACAGGTGGCAGGCGTCTACCTGGAACATGCGGGCCAGCGTGGAGGCGATGGAATCGTAAATCAGGAAGCCGGATTGGGCGTCCAATCCCAGTACGCCCAGGGTTTTATCGATGGAATAGATATGGATTAATTCTTCCAGTTGGGCGCGCAATTTGCCGGGATCATCGGCGAGCCGGTGGCTGATTTTATCCAGCAACTCATCAGAAATAAAGCTTTCGGCCACGAAGTCCCCGATGTTCAGGGCATAAATCGCCTCAATCGGGTCACGAGCGGGATCGCTGTTTGTGGCATGGGCGTTTACGGCGGATTTCGCTGGCTGGTTATCCAAGGGAACTGTCTCCTGGCGGTTTGGCTTGTGTGCGCACTCTCTGTGGCGCTCAATACAAGGGGTGGTGTGAACGCTCTGCAAGGGGTATCGGCAATCGGCGGAAACTCTTTAGAAAAAAATAGAACCCTTTACAAATATTGTATACCATTGTGCTTCAGCCTGCGGGAGCGTCCCGTGGCATGCTGAAATGTGGAGAATGGCAGGATTCCGCAATAAAAAAGCCCGGCCAAAAACGGCCAGGCACGTGTGGTCTCCCCCTTAAGCAAAAAATGGATGCTTAATGCAAATACTGGATCTCTCTACATTGGTTTACGCTGGCCGCAAGCATGCGCGGGCCGGGCGCTTTCAATCCCAATCAACAAGCAATGCTATGTGCGCTGGTTTCCTTCCTCTTCTTCTGTTTCTTTTTTTCTTGTATGGTGCAAACGCAGTGGCTATCTGCTATCTCTTCGCGGACAGGATGACCTGCCAGGCTGTAAAGCGTTTGGTTTGCCTTTGGATGCTTTGTTTTCCCAATCTTCCAATCTAAAAACTGGTTTCTGTGCTTGTATAGGCATTAACGTTTGCTGCCGGATTCTTGTGCGGCTTTAAGAAAATTGTTTTTAGATTTTTTTGTGTGATTGCCATTTGGCATGGGGTTTAAGTGTAAATAAAACTTAATATTTTCCGTTTCCGTGCCTCTTGCCCGGTTCGAGGCGGTTTGGGAAATAGGCTTGCCAGTTCTCCGGGGAGCCGATACGCTAATACAAGAGAGGCAGAGGATGTTGGATTTGCGGAAGCCAGACCGGAACGACCATGAAACACCCGCCGCCATGAGCGCGCCTGCAATGGACGGGGAAAGCCTTCTTCCGCAAAGCGAGGCGCAATCAGCGCCGCGTTCCGCCATTGTGGTTAAGGGGCTGGCCAAACGGTTTCGTTCTTCGTCCGGCTCGGTGCAAGCGCTGAAAGGCGTTAGTTTTGAAGTGCCGAGAGAGCAGGTGTACACCATCTTGGGGCCAAATGGCGCGGGAAAAACCACGTTACTGCGCATCCTCACCACCGTAATGCGCCCGACCGCCGGAACTGCCTGGATAGAAGGCTTTGAAATCGGGCGACAGAACATCCATATTCGCCAACTCATAGGCATTGTGGCCCAGGAAAACCACTTCGACAAATACCTCACCGTCTGGCAGAATCTGGCCCTGCATGCGCAAATGCACGGCCTGGAAAAACCCGTGTACCAGCGCCGCATTCAGGAACTACTGGAGCGCGTTGATCTCTACGATAGAAGAGAAGATTATCTGGATGATTTTTCGGGCGGCATGCAGCGGCGGGTGGCGCTCATTCGGGCCTTAATCCACCAGCCCAAGCTGTTGTTTCTGGATGAACCCACCACCGGCCTCGATCCGGCGGCCCGGCGGGAGATATGGGAAACCATTCAGGAACTGAAACGCAAAACCACCGTGATTTTGACCACTCATTATATGGAAGAGGCCGACCGGCTGAGCGATTACATCATGATCCTCAATCATGGCGAAGTGATGATGGGCGGCACGGCGGATGAATTGAAACGGCGCATTTCCCCGCCGGATACTTATGAACTGTATCTCACCACGCCCACGGTAACGTCCGTGCTGGCATCCATCGCCGACCTAGTGCATGGAGCGCATGTGGTTGATCAGGACTTGATCCGTTTTCGGCTCAACCGGCCGGAAGCGTTGGCCGAGATTGTGCGGCGGGTGGAACCGGCCCAGCTTAAATCCATTGGCCTGGCCGAGGCGGACTTGGAAACGGTTTACTTAAGCGTGGCCCAGTCTGGTTTTGAGGCTCCCCAAAAAGGCGAGGCGCGCGCATGAAGCTGGTGTATTTCCGTCGGGGTATTGTGCCGATTGCCAAAAAAGTGTTGTTGCAGGAAGCCCAGGGCTGGGTGAACGAGACCGTGAACACCATTGCCCTGCCGTTCACGTTTTTCCTGGCCTTTGGCCTGGGGCTGAAAGGCTATATCTCGAATGTGGACGGGGTGTCTTATATGGCGTTCCTCACGCCGGGGCTTATCAGCATGACCATTCTGCTGGAAGCCTACCGCACCGGGGCATGGGGTTTGTGGCTGGATCGCTGGCACCAGAAAATGCTGGATGAGTACCGCATTAAGCCGATTCATACCACCGACATTATTATGGGTGAAATCATCGGCGGTTTTCTGGTGGCCCTCATGAAAGGCGTCATTGTGGCCTTGATTTTGATGGTTTTTTCTCCCGTGAAAATCCATTGGGGGGCGTTGCCGCAGTATTTCGCGCTGGTGTTTCCGGGCTGTATTTTCTTTACCTGCGTGGGCAGCATGGTAGGCACCTCTTTCCCCAAGCCGGATAACATTGCCCAGTCCCAGGCCATTTTTATTACGCCGCTGCTGTATCTGGGGGGGCTGTTTTTCCCTATTTCAGCCTTGCCGGGCTGGTTACAGCCCCTGGTGAACTGGCTGCCCACCACGGCGGCGTTTGAGGGCGGTCGGGACTTATTGCTGAAGGGGTTTATCGATTGGCACTACATGGCCGTGATGTGGGGATGCGCCGTGCTGAGCTTTGCGCTGGCCACCTGGCTGTTCCAGAAAAAATTGTCCGAATAGCCAGGGCTTTGGGGGTTGCGTGAGCGCCCTGACACGGGGATAAAAGTGGGTATTCTTTAAAGTACGTTGGGGCGCTTCAAATGCGTAGCTGCCTACCGATTCGGAAATTTTGAATATTCAGAAAATTTGAAAACAAACAGTAAAGTTTTGTAACTTGCTGCCGAATGTATATATTACGGGCGCTCTATGGATAGGGCCACGGGCTAAAGGATTGCCTTTCGTACATTGGGCGGGTTTGTAATGCGCCCAATGGGTTATAAGTCGCACCAATGGCCCCGTTGCTTGCAATGGGGAGGTTGTTGGCAAGTAGAAGGCGCAGAGTGAG
The DNA here is from genome assembly GCA_902168245.1 of Candidatus Melainabacteria bacterium. Lineage (GTDB taxonomy): Bacteria > Cyanobacteriota > Vampirovibrionia > Vampirovibrionales > Vampirovibrionaceae > Vampirovibrio. Next base: position 42,255 of record CABHPA010000172.1, on the reverse strand, counting down.
TTATATGAACCAACGCTTTTCAGAATCCAGATCCCCTTATCACCTCTATCCTCTCTCCAGTTTGCCGGAATTAAGCACTTCGCGGCAAATTTCCGCCGAGCATTTCCTGACGCTGGGAAACAAGTACTACCATAATTATCTGTCTCGCCTGCAAAAGCAGGATTTGGATCTGGCCATTACCCACTATAAAGAGGCGCTTGATCTCAACCCGTCGCTGCCGGAAGCGCACGTAAAACTGGCTTCCGCCCTGTGGGACAAAGGCGCCATTGCGCTGGACACTGCCATTGAATTCTGCGAGACCGGCCTGCGCTTAAACCCGGATTACAGCGATGCGCACCTGTTCAAAGGCTATTTCCTGCGGCGGGCCGGTCGCCTGGATGAAGCCGTGGCGCAATTTCGCCAGGCAATCCAAAAAGTTGCCAAACACGGTTCCGGTAAGCCGCGCATGGCGCTGGGACGAGCCATGCTCCAGCAGGCCAGGCTCTCTTATGAACTGCCTGCTTTAAAACGTATTGGTCTGGCCGCACAAGGGCTTCAGCAATTTGCGCTGGGTTGCTGCTTGTTGCCCATGGATCGTTCTTCTTTTTCTGTGTTGCAAAGCGCCTTTTTTACCGATTTTAAGGTGTTCAGTTTAATTGGCGGGGGCCGGGTGCTGAAAGCCTTGGGACTCAAGCGCATGGCGGGCCTGCTGTATGAGTGGTCGGCCAGACGGTTGCCGGAAGAGGCGATTTTCTTTCACCTGCTGGGCGATCTCAACACCGAGCGGGATAACCTGGATGGGGCGCTCTATTATTACAACCGAGCCCGCGAGCTGGATCGGGACAACCCGCTGATCGATAAAAAACTGGGGCATGTCTACAACGAATGCAAAGATTCCGCCAACGCCGCCAAACACCTGGAAAAAGTGGTGGAAGCGCAGGTCGCCGATTTCGATACGCTGTACACGCTGGGGCAAATTTACAGCGATGGTTCCGAATACATGCGCGCGCTGTACTACTTTAAGGAACTGCTGGGCCAATCGCCGGAAAACCCTTACCTGCACAGCAATATTGCCTATATTCTTTTCAAGCTGGAAGATTACGATGGGGCCATTCAGGAATACCAGTTTGCCATAAAGCATGGCAAAGACCCGGTGTGGACGGCCACCGTGGCGCAAACCCTGGGCACCATTTATTACCAGGTAAAGCAGGATATGGATACGGCGGCCCGTATCTTCCGGCTGGCTTGCCAGTTGAATCCCGGCGATCTGGAGTGCCTTTCCATGTTGGGCGATATTTACACGGAGCAAGGCAACTTCGAGCAAGCCATCGAAACGTATAACTACATCCTCAGCGTGGAGCCGGATAACGCGGAGTGTCACAACTACCTGGGCTATCTGCTCTGGCAACTGGATAAGAACGATGAGGCCGTGGAAGCCTATAACCGGGCGATTGCGCTGAACCTGGACAATCCCATTGCCTACAACAACCTGGGCGTTATTTACCTGGATGAAAAGTGCCAGTTGAAAAAGGCGCTGGAAATGTTTGAGCAGGCCGTGGCCTTGAAGCCCAATTACACGCTGGCCCGCTTTAACGTGGCCCGCACCCTGGAAGCCCTGGGGCAAACCGCTGGGGCTGCCAAAGTCTACACCGAAGCGTTGGCCCTGAACGCCGAGAACCCCGAACTGGATGACGCCGAAATTCAGGAGCGACTGGAAAACCTGTTTCAGGTTTAAACAAGCTTGCTTAAAACTGCAAAAGAGGTGGCGTTGTTGGGACGCCGCCTCTTTTGTTTAACGCTGTACCGCGTGGTTCAGCATGTAGTACAGGACGATTAGCCATGACATATCGTATAGGGTCAGGCGCATTTCCTTACCTTTCATGTACCGCCCTTGCGGAAAGATCCTGCCGGGCTGGAGTACGCCATGAAGCCAGGCAATCGAGATATCTGTCGTGACATTGTGAACAGATAACCGGCTGGTGAATGGGGTGGCATCCATCAACCTGTTTGTTTAAGACGTGAGAAACCAAAATGATTCATTGCACACGTGCGGTAAACGCGCATAAAAAGTCCGCAAAAATTTGCCATGAAAAATTCCGCCCGGCATTGTGAACAACATCAGGCGGAATTTGGAACAATTTGAAAGATAAGAAAGCGCTGCGATTGGCGGCTCTTAAATCTGGATTTGCAGGATTTTATCGTATGCCTGCACCACCTTGGTGGCCACCTGGGTGGTAATGCTAATCAGCAGTTCGGCCTTGGCGTTGGCGATCATCAGGTCATGTACGTCCACGTTGCCGGTGGTCAGGGCATCGTGCATCATGTTGTCCGGGGCGGAAACCGTGTCGTTCAACTGGTTGAGCGTGTTGGCTAACGTGCTTTGGAAGTTGGTCTTTTCGGGCGCGTCCATCGGTTGCAGCTTTTGCACCATGCCGGACATGCCTGCCTGGAAAGGGTTTTTCACGCCATCCATGGAAAGTTTGGGGATGTAGCCGATGTTCATGGCAGAGACTCCGTAAAAAGTAAGAGGAAAAAATGGATTAGATGGTCATCAGAATGAATCAGGGATAAAGCGGGTGAATGTCTGGCGCTTAACCGGGAATTGATTCGCCTTGCTTGGATTTCAGGTACATGGACAAGATGTTGCGTACGTAATTCTGGGTTTCCTTGTAGGGCGGAATGCCCTTGTGGCGGTTTACCGCACCTGCCCCAGCGTTATAGGCGGCCAGCGCCAGCGGGATGTTGCCGCTGAACTGATCGATCAGCCCTTTCAGGTAGCGAACGCCGCCTTCCAGGTTTTGCGCGGGATCGGTCGGGTTGCTGACGCCCAGGTGTTTTGCGGTGCCGGGCATCAGTTGCATCAGCCCGGTGGCACCCGCCTTGGAAACGGCCAGCGGGTTAAAGCCGGATTCCTGCTGGATAACTGCGTTGATCAGGCTTTTATCCACGCCGTAACGCTGGCTCAACCCTTCCACCAGGGGTTGCACGGATTGAAAGCGTTCGTTTACGGAAAGGTTTTTTTGTTCTGCGGACTGATTCAGCGCGCTGGGCGCTGCGGCCTGTTTTAAGTAGAACTGGAACGGTTTGGGGGCGTCGGCATCGCCCAGCGGATCGACGGGCAGGCTGGGCTTGGCGCTTAAGGCCGCCGCTCGCCGGGTCTGGATGTTGCCGATGAGTCCTTCAATCTGTTTCATGCGGCTTTCTACGGCGTCAATGCCGCTTCCGGCCATAATGGATGGGCCTGTGATTTCGGTAATGCTCATAGGGGTGTATTCCTAATTCACGGACTTAGTTACCGCGACCGATTTCCAGCGCCTTGTTGGCCATGTTTTTCACAATGCCCACCACGGCCAGGTTGGCTTCATACAGGCGGGAACTGCTCATGGCGTCGGCCATATCGGTCATGGGGTTCACGTTGGAAAGGGTTACGTAGCCGTCTTTGTCGGCTTGCGGATGGCCGGGTTCGTAAATGCGCTTGCCGGGGGTCGGGTCAGCCACGGTTCCTGCCATCACCGCTCCGCCGGGGCCATAGGAAATTCCGGCGTTGATGATGCCCTTGCGCATGTTGCCGATGATATCCTCGAAGGACATCTGATAGTTTTCCGCCAGCACTGGAATTTTGCGGACGTAGTACGGCGTGTTCACGTTGGCGATGTTATTGGCGTGAATCTTGATGCGGGATGCCTGAGCGGTTAAACCCTCGGCGGAAATCTCGAATGAACTGGAAAGCGTCATGGCGATCAGTCTCCGTTGGTGCGGGCGTTACTACACGGGGCCAACCTGGCCTTGTATTATCTTGTCCCAGGTGGTGTAGCCGGTTTTCAGCAGTTGCCTTCTCTGGAAAATCAGCAACACAATGTTCAGGATGACGCCGAACGGGATGAGCGCGGGAATCAAGAACATGCCCTGAATGATGCCGCTGCGCTTGAATGCTTCCCGGTAACTCAGCTTTTCGCCGTTTGCGTGTCTCACATGCAGGCCAAAGATCCGCTTGCCGGGCGTGGTTCCCCAGGTGGCCAGCAGGCAGGTTTCCAGGGCAACCATTTCCAAGGCGGCCAAGCCGCCCATTGCTACAGTCATTAGGTAATTGCCCGTCATGCCTTCCATTTTGCCGGGATCGGAGAGCAGGCCCGCAACCAGCGCGACCACTACAAACACCGGCAGGTTGACCAGCATGAGCAGGAAATTATCGATCATTCTGGCAATGTAGCGTTTCCACGGGTGCTTGGGCGTGGTGTCCATATTGCTGATCACGCCGAAGGCGGGTTGCTGTTGGCTGGGTTCGGGTTGTTGGGAAGGTTGGGCCATGAGGTTCTCCGTTTCTGTTTGGTTTGAAATTGGATGTGGGTTAATAATGCGACTGCTAAATTAGCGACCTACCTGGCTGGCGGCTTTCAGGCTGCTGAAAATGGTGGAAGCCCGGCGGGTGGTCATGCTGTAGAACAGCAGGTTTTTTTGCATGTCAATCAGCTCCTTTTGCAGATCGACCGGGGTGCCGGTGTCCGTGCTGATTTCGCTAAGCTTGCTGCCCATTTTTTGCGAGAGCTGGGTTTCAAACGGGTTGTCGGTTTTCAGCAAGTCCGAAAAATTGACCGAGCGGGCTGTGTAGCCGGGGGTGTGCGCATTGGCGATGTTGGCACTGGTCAGCCGCTGGCGTTCCGCAATGGCGGCCATGTAATGCAGGGTCTGATCGATGGAATTATTGGGCAGGATTTCCATTGAAACCGCTCCTTAATTACTGTCTGAGGTTGACGGCCTTCTGGTACAGGTCGTCGGCGAATTTAATAATTCGCATGTTGGAAATCAGCGAGGCGTTCAGGCGCAGGATCTGTTCAACCTGCTCATGCACGCTGACGTTGGAACGTTCCAGAAAGCCTTGGCGGGCCTTGCTTTCGGTATCCGCAACCGGCTCGCCTGATTCCGCCGTGGGAACCAGCTTGTTGTAGCCGATGCTTTTCAGTTTTTCCGCCACCGGGAAACGCACCAAGTTAATTTTGCCCAGCGGCTCAAAGTTGGCGTTTTTTTCGGTTTGTACCAGTACGCTGCCGTCGGCCTTAATCTGGAACTTCTCGTAGTTGGCTGGCACTTTAATGCCCTCGCCCACCATGTCGCCGTGCATGGTGACGATATAGCCCTGGCTGTTCAGGGTGAAGCTGCCGTCGCGGGTGTAGGCGATGGTGCCGTCCGGCTGGCTGACCGGGATGTAGCCAAAGCCTTCCACGCCCATATCCAGTTCCCGCTTGGTGGTCATCAGGTCGCCTTTTCCGGCGTCCACACGGCTGATGCCCTCCAGGCGGTTGTCGATGGTCAGGTATTGTTCGAACCGCTTGGCCTTGTAGCCGGTGGTGTTGTAGTTGGCCACGTTCAGCGAAACGTTTTCCAGCGATTCGTACTGTCTGTTGGCGTTTCTGGCCGCCAGTTGCATAATCACGTCGAGCATTGGGGTCGCTCCTGTTAAGGGGGTAAATGGAGGTTATTGCGCTCTGCCGAGTTCCTGGATCATTCGGGATAGCCCGTCGTTCTGCAGGATGAACATTTGGCGGTTGGCCTCAAACTCGCGGCGCAGGGGCATAATGGCCATGTATTCCTGTTGCAGCATCACGTTGGAATCTTCCACGTAGCCTTGTTTAATATCCGCGTCGGTGGCAATGGCGCCTTGTTCGTTGGCGACGCCTACGCGACCTACCAGCGTGGCTTTGCCGGTGCCGCCGTTATAAAGGTGAATGTCGCCGTTGGGGGAAATCTTGACGGACTTGTCCATATCGGTCGGAATATACGGAAAGCGGATGCTGGTGCCGCTGGCGGATAGAATCTGCTTGCCGTCCAGGCTGCGCAGGTAGCCGTCCTTGTCCAGCTCAAAACGCCCGTCGCGGCTCAGGTCAATGGCCCCGGTGGCGCTCAATCTTTGAAAATAGCCCTTGGAATTCAGCGCCAAATCCAGCGGCTCACCGGAGCGGCGAAGGCGGCCAATTTCGGTGTTGGTGGCGGCATCCACCGCGTTTGGCCCCAAAAATTCCGCGAACGAAGTGACCACCGCCTCTTTTTTCTGGTAGCCCGGCACGGCGTAGTTGGCGATGTTGTCGGTATGCACGCTCAGCATGGCCATTTGGGTGTGCATGGCCTTCATGGAAATGGTCAGTCCATCGTTGGCGTAGGCGTATCCTCTGAGTACCATTGGCTGCCTTCCTTCTGCTTGGGTTTGGCATTCTGTTGGGATTGTGCGAATTTTCGCGAAGATTGCAAGAATGCTTGTCGGTGGTTTCGGCAGCCAATGTCCTAAAATTGAATGGGTTTCGGTCAAGTTCATTCGTCTGGAGGAGTGGTTATGGTGTGGACGGGCAAAGAAAAATCCCGCCCTGCCGTGGCAAAACGGGATTTCTTTTGGGATGGTATGGTTGAAATTTATAGAAAGGTTGAAACGATAGGGGGATTAAACGCCTAGAAGTTATCCCAGACGTGGTAGCCGTATTTTCCGCCTTTCACTGCGCCTTCCGGGGCTCCGGTCACAATGCCCACCGGCACGGCGACCACGGTTCCCAGAATGCCCACTGGCAGCAAGACCGGGTTTTCATCGGCTTTGCCGAAGGTATTTTGGGCGAACTGCTCTTCGGTGTTGACGATGCCGCGCACACTGCCGCCCACCGCGCCCACGGCCATGCCGCCCGCGCCGGTCACAATGCGCAGCGGGAAGCTGATGACCTGCCACACGGTGTTGCCGGTGCTGCTGGCTGCTGGTGCGGCTTCGCCATCGGCGAACGAGGCGATGCCAACCTGACCCAGTAATACGCCTGCCAAGGCAAGCGCGGCGAATTTATTTTTCAAAGCACTCTCTCCTAACTTTCCACTAAAAAATTGAACCAAAAAACACAAACAATACGGATTTTTGACTTTAAACCCAACTCATTTTTATTCCTGAGGTTCATTTTAAGGGATGACCCGGCAGAGGGGAAGGATACTTTTCCCCTTTCCGGAAAATGATTTTGGGATGATTGGAAAGTGTGCGCGGCACACAATCCGCAAAAAGCCCCGGTCTTGGGAAAGGCCGGGGCTTTGAAAAGAATAATTAAAAACTGTTTTAAATTTTTACCGCATCCAGCATAAAGGATTCGGGATGCTTGATCACTTTCTGGATCTGCTCGAACGTGGCGGTGAAGGACAGTACTTTTTCGGCGCGGCTGATGGAGGTGACGCCCGCATCGCTCAGCAGTTTGTGCAATTCTTCGGCCCCAACGGTGGTGCGGGCTTCCAAGGTTGCGCGCACCGGGGTTTCCCGAATGAATGTCATATCTTTTCGGTTGTTATAAAACAGATACCAGGCTTTGTGGGTGTAGCGGGCGGTGCAGTTCAGCAACTCATCCACCGTAAAGGGAGGCTCCGGCGGAGGGGCGGGCTTTTCGGCGGGCGCGGCGGCCGTTTCCGGCTTGGCTGCTTCGGGGTTTGCTGCGGGGGCTGTTTCGCTCATGTTGGGAGTCCACTCCTGGCTTTATTCGTGACAATTAACGCCATCTTAACAGTCGCAAAGATGCGTGACAAGTTTACTCCGGCCCGCTCACCCGAATGGCGTCGCGGGTTCCATCGGGGCCGCTGTCCCGTACGGATTGCAGTTTGCCGATGGGGGCCGGGCTTTCTTTGGGCTGTGCTTTTGGCGCGGGAGTTGAGTCGCTGGCCTTGATTAGCTGGTTGCTCTGGGCCGAGGCGGTTTTTCCGTACAGCCCGTCCAGCAGCAGAATCACATCCTCCCGGCTGGCTTGCCGGTTGGGGGATAAGCCTTCCGCGCCGGTCAACTGGTTGGGGGTTAGCTTGAAAAGCCGTCCTAAAAGCCCGTCCTGATAAGCAACCGCCACATAGCGCCTTGCCCATGGGCCAATTTCCGTATAGTCCTTAAACTGGGAAATGGCCTCGTCCGGACTCATCGGGTCATGGGCCGGGTTGGCGGCTTCAATGTCATCCTGGCCCATTTTTCGTGCGGCGTCATCCTGGCCGCTCAGGAAAACATACAGGGCGCAAAGCTCCTGCCGGGTGAGGATATGGCTTTCCGTAACCGCATGCCCGTCCCAGCTCATGGAAGACGGCGGAATCTTCAGCTTGGAGGCTGGTATATCGGTAATGCCGCCCATCAGGCTTCCCGCTTCCGCAGGCATGCTTACGTTGGGTACTTGCGCGGTGGCGTTCTGGTAGGCGATGGCCCAGTCCCTGAACTCACCGAAGCCAATCGGCTTTTGCGGATCGAAGCGTTCCTGCGGACTGGTGGGCTTTAACACGCCCAGGGCGATCGCCTGGCTGACCGCTTCCCGCAACCGGGAATTGTGCCGGGCGGAGTCGCCCAGTTCCGCCATGTCCTCGTACAGGCCCACGGGTTTGGCGTTCAAGTCGGGATTCGCATCGCCGCTTTCCGCCGGGTCAACCGGGTCGGGAATCAGGGGCGGTTCCTTCACGGATTCCGTGGCGGTGGGTTGGGTCAGGTTACAGCCGCTGAAGGTGAAACCCAGCGTTAAGCCAAGGCCAACACAAAGCAAAAGCCTGCTAAATTGCGCGATAGTGTTGCTTGGCCTGGTATGCATCACTGTAAATCTCGTGGTGGGCTGGCGGACGTTTGGGTTTCTTGCAGGGGCGACCGGGGTGAATGTTGTTGTTTTGCTGGAGGGGAAAGCGTCTGGGTCTCCGCTCTCATCCCGTTGCAGTAGTCCTTGTTGCCCCATATTATGTTACAGTATTTTCAGCGTGGGAGCAGTCCCCCCGAAAGAAACCCGGCACCTCCCCGCCCAAGTCGTTACCTTGCCCCTGAATGCGTCGACTTTCAATGTCGGCGATCCACATTAAACGAATGAGGCTTATACCGATGACCATTCCTTCCACCACGCAGCCGTCGACTGAAATTCCCTCCAACATTTACAAGCCCAATGCGCCGCTGGAAGCGAAGGTTATTAAGCATGAACGCCTGACCGCGCCGGATTCTCCCAACGATGTGCGCCATATCGTCTACGATATTTCCGGCAGCGACCTGAAATACGTGGAAGGTCAAAGCATCGGCGTGTTGCCCCCCGGAGAGGATGCCAACGGCAAGCCTCACAAATTGCGCCTGTATTCCATCGCCTCCCCCGGCATTGGCGACGATGGCAACGGGAAAACCCTGAGCGTTTGCGTAAAACGCGCCATTACCGTGGATGAGGACGGTACGGAACATCATGGGGTTTGCTCCACGTTTTTGTGCGATTTAAAAGTGGGCGATATTTCCAAGTTAACCGGCCCGGTGGGCAAGGCTTTCATTATGCCGGAAACGCCCAACGCCAACCTGATTATGGTGGCTACCGGCACGGGTATTGCGCCGTTCCGCGCCTTTCTCAGCAAGCGTTACAACCAGCTCAAACATGAGAAGGGACAAACCTGGCTGTTCTTTGGCGCGCAAACCCGCAAAGATTACCTGTATGAATCCGAGCTGGAAGAATACAAAGAGAACGATACCTGCCATGTGGTCACGGCTTTCAGCCGAGAAGAGAAAAACGCGGAAGGCGGCCGCATGTACGTGCAGCATCGCCTGATTGAGCATGGCGAAACCCTGTTTGAGATGTTGAAAAAGCCGGAGACCTATCTGTACATTTGCGGTCTGCGGGGCATGGAAGCCGGAATTCTGGAAGGCTTCGAGGAAATCGCCAGCAGGCAAGGCATTGATTGGAACGAATTTTTTGGTACATTGAAAGCTGAGAAGCGTTGGCACGTAGAAGTCTACTAGGGTTTTGCCAGCGGTCATAGGGGGTTCTCGGCATGTCGGATCGCGTTGAATATGATGTTTTGCTGATTGGGGGCAGTCCCTCCAACTTAATTCTGGCGCATCACTTGGTGGATTTGGCCGTGCAAAGCGGCATAGCGTTTACCTTTGCCATTCTGGAAAAAGGCAAGGAGTTTGGCGCGCATATCGTTAGCGGAGCCGTGTCGAACCCGCGCGTCCTCAAAAAAGTTTTCCCCGATATTGAGAACTCCGATTTCCCGCTGGAAGGCGTGTGCCGGGAAAGCGTCTTCTCGGTGCTGGGCAATCAAAACGTGTGGCATGTGCCGCGTCCCTTTATGCCGAATGGCGTGAAAAAAGAAGGCTATTTCATCCTCACCCTCAGCGAAGTGGTGAAATGGTTGTATGAGAAGCTGGAAGAGAAAGTGAGCGCGGCGGAAAACATCCATGCGGATTTTTTCCCGGCCTTTGCCGCCCACCAGATTGTGTACGAGAACGATCGCGTGGTGGGTGTTCAAGTGGTGGAGCAGGCCCAGGGCAACCCGGACGAGGAGAACATCTATGGCCGGGTGGTTTGCTTTGGCGATAAGGGCTTTGTCTCCCGCGACCTGATTGCCAAGTGCAATCTGCGCGATAACCCCCAGAAATGGTCTGTGGGCGTGAAGGAAGTGTGGGAACTCAAGCCGGGGAAGGATTATTCCGGCCAGGTGTGGCACACCATGGGTTATCCGCTGGTGGACGGCACCTTCGGCGGCGGCTTTATCTACGGCATGAAGAACCACAAGTTGATTATCGGCCTGATTATGTCGCTGGATACGCCCAACCCCAACCTGAACCCCCAGCAAAAGTTACAGGACTTGAAGAAGCATCCGTGGGTGCAGGAGATGATCCGGGGTGGCAAACTGCTGAAATACGGTGCGGCCCTGTTGCCGGAAGGCGGCTATTACAGCCTGCCCAAGAAATTCCAGGTGGATGGCGCCCTGTTGCTGGGCGATGCGCTGGGCGTACTGGATGTGAGTTGCCTGTCCGGGGTGGATAAATCCATGGAAACCGGCTACATTGCGGCGGAAGTGCTGCACGGCATCCTGAAAGACGGCGGTGATTTCACCGAATCGGCCATGGCGTCTTATCAAACTAAAGTGATGGCGGGCTTTGTGGGCCAGGAGTTGAAAACGGGCCGTTATTTCCGTCATGCCTGGGAAGAAAACCCCCGCCTGCTGCGAAACTATTTGCCGGAAGTGCTGAAGGGCATTGATGGGGGAAGTCCTTACTTGGGTATGGGCATGGTGGGCCTGAAAAACAATCCCATTACGGCAATGGGCGACGCCCTGAAGCTGAAAGGCTTTATTGAAGGCACACGGGATATCGGTTCGCTGAAGTACAAGCCGGATTACCAGCACATCATTCCCAATTACGCGCCCGTTGAGATTTATCCGCCCAAATACGACGACAATACCATTTTTTCCCGGCCCGATGCCGTGTTTTACGCCGATCCCAAGTACCACGAAGGTAACATGCACATCGACGAGTTCAACGCCGATGTGTGCGTAAAATGCATCAGCACCTATGAGGCGTTGAACAAGACCACGCCTTGCGTATCAGACTGCACCGCCGAAGTGCATCGCATTGATGAAGCGGCGGGCGGCTTGCAAAAGCATGGCATGTCGCTGGAAAACTGCGTACAATGCCGCACTTGCGAAATCATCTGTCCGGAAGTGAACCTGAAGGTTCGCCCCGCCGAAAACGGTTCCGGCCCAGATTTTATGGGCCTCTAAGCGCGGTCAGATTTTTTCCTGCACTTGAACCATTAACTATGGGGCGAGGGCTATCGGATGGCGAGAAAACGCAAGCGAAAACCAAAACGGCACATGACAACAGCACGGACGTTGCGCGTGTTTTGCTTGGGCCTGAATTAACGGGTTTGCGGCACCGGCTGAGAAACGGCTAGAATGGACGGGGCCGTCATTTCCGGCGGTTTGGCCACACCCAGAATATCCAGAATGGTGGGGGAAATATCGCTCAGGCTGTAGCGGCGGCTCTTGTCCAGCTTCAGCTCAGGGCGGTTGGAAATCAAAATCAGTGGCACCAGGTTGGTGGTGTGCGCGGTGTGTGGGCCGCCGTTTTCATCAATCATGGTTTCGCAATTGCCATGGTCAGCGGTTAGCAGCAGTACGCCATCAATGTGCAGCACCGCTTCCACCACGCGTTGAATCGCGTGATCAATCGCGCTCACCGCTTCCTCGGCGGCGGCTAATATGCCAGTGTGGCCCACCATGTCAGGGTTGGCGAAGTTGGCCACCAGAAAATCATACTTGCCGCTGTTCAGGGCTTCGCAAATCACATCGGTCAGTTGGCCAACGTTCATTTCCGGCTGAAGATCGTAAGTGGCCACTTTGGGCGACGGCACCATGTGGCGATCTTCACCAGGATATGGCGCTTCGAACCCACCATTGAAAAAGAACGTGACATGTGCGTATTTCTCGGTTTCGGCGGTGCGGAACTGGGTTAAGCCCTTGGCGCTCAGCACTTCAGAAAGAATGTGATCCATCTTCTGCTTCGGGTAAGCCACCGGCAGGCTGAAGGTTTCATCATATAGCGTCATGCAGCCAAAATACAGGTTAACCGGCAGTTTTTCCCGGTGGAAGCCGCTAAAATCCGACTGGGTGAAGGCGCGGGTAATCTGTCGCGCGCGATCCGGCCGGAAGTTGAAAAACAGGATGGCGTCCCCGTCCTGCATGCCTTCAAAGGTGAAATCGCAGACGGCAGGTTCCACAAACTCGTCGTAGATTTCCTGCTTGTAGCTCCACAGCAGGGCATCCACACTGAACGGGTGTTTGCGGCCGCTGGCCAGCGTCAGGTTGTCGTAAGCTTTTTGGGTGCGCTCCCAGCGGTTGTCGCGATCCATGGCGTAATAACGGCCATGAATGGTAGCGATTTGCGGCAGATCGAGCGCCAGCAACTTTTCTTCTACTTGGCGCAGGTATTGCTCGGCGCTTTGCGGCGACACGTCCCGGCCATCCAGAAAGGCATGGACGCGAACTTTCTGTAATTCCTGTTGATTGACCAAGTCCAGCAAGGCCATTAAATGATCCAGCGAGCTATGTACGCCGCCATCGCTGACCAGCCCCATCAGGTGCAGGGTGCCGCCGGTCTCTTTGGCATGGTTAATGGCGGACAGGAAGACCGGGTTCTCGAAAAAATCGCCTTCCCGAATGGACTTGTTGATGCGGGTAATCTCCTGGTACACCACCCGTCCGGCCCCCATGTTCAGGTGGCCCACTTCGGAGTTGCCCATTTGTCCGTCTGGCAGACCTACCGCTTCGCCGGAAGCATCCAGCGCGGTGTTGGGATAGTTCGCCAGCAGCGAATCATAAAAGGTGGGATGGGCCAGCTTAATGGCGTTGCCCGGGGTCTCTTCGCGAATGCCCCAGCCATCCAGAATCAAAAGCATTACCGTTTTTTTCATATAATGATTAGGTTAGCACAGACAGGATTGGTTATGAAACTCACCGATGAAATAAATCCCGGCATTTCCCCTAAAAATACCGCGCCGGATTCCCAGCAACTCGAATATGCCTATTTTGAAGGCCAATACGTCCCCTTTACCGAAGCCAAGCTCAGCATTCGAAACCCCGCGTTCCTGTACGGAACCTCCCTGTTTGAAGGGATTCGTGGCTACTGGCTGCCGGAAACCAAACAGCTCTCTATTTTTCGCATGAAAGAGCATTATCAGCGCCTGCTGTTCAATAGCAAGCTGTTCTACATGACCCCCGCCGATCTCAGCCTGGATGACCTTTGCGACATTACCGTGGAGCTGATTAAGCGCAACAACCCCTCCACCGATATGTACATTCGCCCCACCCTGTTTAAAAGCGGTGAAACCATTACCCCCACCCTGGAAAACATCCCCTCCGACTTTTGCCTGTGGACGAAACCCCTGGGCGAATACTTGGATCTTAGCAAAGGGCTGAGCGTATGCGTGTCTAACTGGCGCAGGGTGCAGGATAACTGTATTCCCGCTCGCGCAAAAGCCGGTGGCGCTTACATGAATACCGCGCTTGCCGTGACCGATGCCCGTAAAATGGGCTTCGATGACGCTATTTTCCTCACGTCCGAAGGCACCGTGTCGGAAGGCAGCGCCATGAACCTCTTCTTGGTGAAAGACGGCCAACTGGTGACCCCCAGCAAGACCGAGGACATTCTGGAAGGCATTACCCGCGATACGATTATTACCCTGGCCCTCAACGAGCTGGGCGTGGATACCGTAGAGCGCACTATCGACCGTACCGAGCTGTACCACGCCGATGAAGCCTTCTTCTGCGGCACGGGCGCGCAGGTGTCGCCCATTACCCGCATCGATAACCGGGAAGTGGGCGATGGAACCCCCGGCGAGCTGACCCGAAAAATTCAGGATCTGTACTTTGACGTGGTGAAGAACAAGCTGCCGCGGTACCAGTCCTGGTGTACGCTGGTGCAGCTCTAGGAATCCCCGGAGCGTTAGGGATTTATTTTTCTCGCAACAGGATGCTACGCTAGATTCAGTGAACGAAGGAGCTTCCACCCATCATGCCGGAACCAGCCAGGGAATTGATGCCTAAAAAAGTGGTTTTTGGTGTGGAAGAACCGGTGATTCGTTTCTTAGAGGACGCGGGCATCCTGTTTTTGAATGTCTGGCAGTGCTTAAAATACACTTTTTCGGGGCAGATTGACTGGATGAAGGCCATTGTCCAGGCGGCGCTGGTGGGCTTCGACTCGCTAGGCATGAGCATTCTGATTTGCACCATTGCGGGTTCGGTGCTGGCGCTGCAAACCGCCGATAAATTCGCCCAGACGGGCGCGGATTCTTATGTGGGCGGGCTGGTGGCCCTGGCCATCGTGCGGGAAATCGGGCCGATTTTTACCTGCCTGGCGGTCGGCGCGCGGGCGGGTACGGCCATTGCCGCGGAAATCGCCAATATGCAGGTGACCAACCAGGTGGACGCCTTGCGGGTAATGCGGGTAGACCCGATTCGGTATTTAATGCTGCCCCGCATGCTGGCTTGCCTGTTCGCCTTGCCCATGCTTACCATTATTGGGGAGGTGGTGGCTATTCTGGGCGGTATGCTGATTGCCCAGGCGGTTGCTCAATTGCATTACCATAAGTACCTGGAATCGGTCTGGCTATATTTAAAATGGTCTGATGTGCGGGTGAGCCTGATTAAAGCCGCCGTGTTCGGGCTGATTCTGGCGGCGATTAGCTGCACGGTGGGTCTGAATGCGCGGGGCGGTGCGCGGGATGTGGGCTTATCCACCACCAAGGCGGTGATCTGGATTTCCATCACCATTATTATTGCCGACTTCTTCCTGACCTGGATATTTTTCGGCACCACCTACAACGCCGGATCGTAATGCCTGCTTGCCTGCAAAGGGAATAGCATCGATTCCGTATTAGCCGTTTTAATACGGTATTGGAATTTGGGAAGAACGTCAGCATTCATCATGATTGAAAAGCTATGATCCATCAGCATCCGGTTGGCTTGGGCCGCATTGTGGCGATGCCTCCCTTTTGGCAGTCAGCTTCCGAATCGTGGGAGCGCTTTCCGGAAAAACAGGCTCTGCCGGTTGTCCAGCAGCCGTCCTATCTGCGTTTGCAAGGGTTGGGCATTCAGCCGGTTACTGCCCTAAAGCTGGATTTGCGGCTCGATTTGGCCCATGATACGCCCTACCACGGCGGCCAGTTGCTGAACGGTAAAATCTACCTGATTACCAAGCAGGATCAGGTGTATTACGGCTCGCCGAACGCCTTGAAAAAGCTGGCCGTGACTTCGGCGACCCGCACCAAGTGCATTAACCAGCAGGAGCGGACATTTAACACCGAAGAGGGGCTGTTTTTCAGAGTGAGTAATCGCAATGGCAAGCAAACCGCCATAGTTTCCGTACCCTGGCTGTGTGGGTTGCGTTTTAAAATGCCTCACTTGCGGCAAAGCCATTTTACACAGGCATTCAGCTAGCGGGCTTCCGCCCCCCGAAAACAGTCCACATCAGCTTGCGCCAGTAACATTCAATCTCCTGAAACCCGCTTTGCGCCAACCATTGAAAGTGACTGGCCAGCGGGGCGTAGTGGTCGTATTTTTCCGCATGTTCGCTCCACAGATCGATATCCGCCTGGGTGGCGCCGCATTGTCTTGCCCAGCTCTCCCATTGGGACAGATTCAGCGCATGCGCCTCGGCGGGAACCGCCAGCGTTTCATCCCCGCAGCGGAACAACCCGTTCGGCTTCAGCCATCGGTAAATACGGGTGTACAATTCCGGCTTTTCGCTATCCAGCAGGTGATGCAAGGCCATGCTGGACACCACTAAATCAAACGTATTGTCCGCAAAGTCCAACGACATGAATCCCTGATTGACCAGCGTAATATGCCCGCTGCCCAGTTTTTGGGCGGCATGCTCCAGCATCTCCCCCGATAAATCCACCAGCGTCAGCTGCGCCTTGGGGAAAATTTCCCGAATATACAGCGAAAGATTGCCCGTGCCACAGCCCAATTCCAGAATGGAGAGCGATTGCGCGCGATCCCAAAAACAGTAGCCCAAAATGGCCTGAAACATTTCCCGATAAGGCGGAATCGCTTTTTCAATGGACTGATCATACTGCTCGCTCACCTGATCGAAAAAATCGCCGACCGATCCGCCCATAATACTCTGATTCACCATTCGATATGCCCTCTTTCCCGTTCCGCATGCTTCTCTATCGTAGCCTTGCTCGCCACTTCAAGACAAGCCCCCACCCAATCCATAAACAAAGCGCCAGTCAGATCGGGAGAACTGGCGCTTTGCAAATATTGGTGAAAGGGGCTTCCTAATTGTTGGAATACCCTCTGAAGATTAAGGAGGCGTTATGTCCGCCAAACCCGAAGGAGTTGGACATGGCGATGTCCAGCTTTTCCAGCTTGCGGGCTTTGTTGGCGGTGTAATCCAAGTCACACTGCTCATCCGGGTCTTCCAGGTTAATGGTCGGCGGGGAGATCTGGTTTTTAATCGCCATCAGGGAAATCACCGCTTCCACCGAGCCCGTTGCGCCCAGCATATGCCCGGTCATACTCTTGGTGGAGCTAACCACCAGCCCCTTTTGCGCGTATTCGCCGAATACCCGCTTAATGGCCAGCGTTTCCGCTACATCGCCCAGCGGTGTGCTGGTGCCGTGTACGTTAATGTAGTCCACTTTCTCGGCTTCCAGTCCCGCGTCGTTGAGTGCAAGCTGCATGGCTCTTGCCGCTCCGTTGCCGTCGGCGCAAGGGGCCACAATGTCATTGGCGTCCGCCGTGCGCCCATAACCGATGATTTCCCCTAGAATATTGGCGCCACGCGCAACCGCATGCTCAAGCTCTTCCAGAATGACCACGCCCGCGCCTTCTGAAATCACAAACCCGTCACGGGACTTGTCAAACGGGCGACTGGCTTTCTGTGGCTCGTCATAACGCTGGGAAAGCGCTCTCATGGTGTAAAAACCGGCCACCGACAAGGACGTAATCGGCGCTTCCGCACCACCGGCAAACATCACGTCGGCCTCTCCGTACTGGATCATCCGAAACGCGTCGCCAATCGAGTTGGCCCCGGTCGCGCAAGCCGTCACCACCGACTGGTTCGGCCCCTTGGCGTTGTATTCAATCGCAATCCACCCGGACGCGATATCGCAAATCATCATTGGCACCAGGAAAGGGCTGCATTTGTTAAAGCCTCTCTCCAGGGAGCTTTTTAGCTGGGTTTCAATCGTCCCAATGCCGCCAGCCGCACTGCTGACAACCACGCCGAACCGGTTAGGATCCACCGCGCCCTCATACAGGCCCGATTGCTCGTATGCCATTTTGGCAGCGGCCACAGCAAACTGGGTATAGCGATCCATGCGCCGGGCTTCTTTTTTGTCCATGTAATTCTCAGGGACAAATTCATTGCAGATACCCGCAATTCTGCAGGTCATTTCGCCTTCGGGAATCAGGGTATTGTCGCCAATACCGGACTTTCCGGCAAGGAGGTTACTCCACATGGTATCCAGTGTGTTGCCGACCGGGGTAACCACGCCCATTCCGGTGACAACCACACGGCGCTTTCCGATATTTGCCATGGTGTCTAACAGAACCTTATCGTTTCTCTGTAGTAAGGGGATTGGAAAAGAGCCTTGCGGTTCTCTGAAAACTCCCGCAAGGCTCTCTTTTTAAAGACTATTTCTGGTTCTTCTCAATGTAGCTGACCGCATCTTGCACGGTTTGGATTTTTTCAGCTTCTTCATCGGGAATTTCGGTGCCGAACTCTTCTTCAAACGCCATAACCAGTTCAACGGTATCCAGCGAATCAGCGCCCAGATCTTGGGTGAAGTTGGCTTCCGGGGTCACTTCGGCCTCATCGACGCTCAATTGTTCGACGATAACTTTCTTGACTCTTTCAAAAACGGTTTGAGTAGCGTTGCCCATAATAGTAGCCTCCAGTAATTTTAATGAGTGAGTAAAACTTCTTTGAGCGGGGTTATTGGCCGACTCAGGGGTAAACAGGTTCTAGAAAACAAGCCCGCCATCCACATGAATCACCTGGCCGGTTATATAACTCCCCGATGTTATCAAAAATAAGACAGTCTTGGCAATATCTTCAGGCTCTCCGAGGCGGCCAAGCGGGATATGCTCCAGCAACTTCTCCTTCGGGACGCTTTCCGTCATGTCTGTTTCAATGAAACCGGGGGCGATCACGTTGGCCGTCACGCTCCGGCTTCCCAGTTCTTTTGCCAACGACTTCGTGAAGCCGATTAGCCCCGCCTTGCTGGCCGCATAGTTGGCCTGACCCGCGTTTCCAAACACGCCCACCACGCTGGACAGGTTGATAATGGCCCCGGAACGTTGTTTGAGCATAATCCGGGCGACCGCGCGGCTGGTGTAGAACGCGCCGGACAGGTTGGTGTCCAGCACCTTGTCCCAATCTTCGTTGCTCATCCGCATCAGCAGGTTGTCTTTTGCAATGCCTGCGTTGTTAACCAGGGCGTCAATCCGGCCAAACTGTTTGTGGGCTTGCTCAACCAATGCTTGTGCCTGCTCGGCGTCCGCTGCGTCGGCTTTCACTGCCAGGACTTCCACCCCGAACGTCTTGGCCGCCTTTTCAACTTCCTCAGCCGCCGCCTGGTTGGAGGCGTAACTGAAAGCCACATTGAAGCCCGCCGCAGCCAAAGTCAGCACAATAGCCTTGCCAATCCCGCGGGAACCGCCTGTAACAACCGCTGCTTTACCTTTATGTTCGCTCATGTCGTATTTTCCTTAACCTGTAAAACCGTGTTGGCCTATACGCTGGCCAGGCTTGCGTTGAGTTGGGCCGCGATTTCCTCAATAGAGGCCAGATCCAGCACGTTGTACAATTGAACATCGGGGAACATTTTCTTGAACATGCCGGTCAGCACCTTGCCAGGGCCGATTTCCACCACGGTATCAATGCCATGTTCGCCAACCATGCGGGTCATGGTTTGTGTCCACCGTACGGAACTGTCGATTTGCCTGCCCAGTTTCTCCTGAATTTCCGCAGCGTCCGTGGTCGGCTTGGCGTCTACGTTTGTGACTACAGGGATTTTGGCGTTTTCAAACCCGAAATCCGATAGATAGTCAGCAAAGGCTTCAGCCGCCGGGTTCATCAACGGGGAATGAAAAGCGCCACCCACAGGCAAAGGCATCACGCGTTTGGCTCCTGCTTCTTTGAGGAGAAGGGAGACTTTTTCAACCGCTTCCGGGGAGCCGGAAATGACGGTTTGATTGTCCGTATTGTAGTTGGCAACCGCAATCACGGTCTGAAACTCCTTGCGATAAGCGTCCACCACGGTTTCCACGCTTTGCCCGTCCAGGCCCAACACAGCGCTCATGGCGCCTTTGGGAGCCGCCTCCATCAGTTCGGATCTCCGTTTGACCAACTGGGCAGCCGTTTCAAGAGAGATAGCGCCAGCCGCATACAATGCGCCGTATTCTCCCAAACTATGACCAGCCACCAAAACCGGCTGCACCTGGGTTTTTTCTCGCAAAAGTTCCAGTGCGGCCAAGGAGGTCGCCAAAATTGCGGGCTGAGTGTACAACGTGCGCCTTAACTCCTCTTCGGGACCGTTAAAGCAAACGTCGCTCAAATTGGAAGCCACCAGTCGGTTAAAAGTGCCATACACTTTTTGGGCCGCTGGCTGATCAGAAAAATCTTGTCCCATGCCGACCGATTGGGAGCCTTGCCCTGGAAATACAAATGCCACTTTGCTCATGTGATTATCCCTTCCTGAGACAACTAGCGGGAAACCAGCTCTAAAGGCTTCATGGCGTCCTGCTTCTTTTGCATTTCATCTTTTAATGCCTGTGGGCAGCGTTGATCCACGGCTGTCCAGCGTATAATGGTGGTTCCCCACGCCAAGCCCGCGCCAAAGCCGCACATAACCAGCAAATCGCCTGGCTTGACCCGACCGTTCAGCACGGCTTCGTTCAAAGCAATGGGAATGGACGCTGCGGACGTGTTGCCATACTTATCCAGATTTACGATTAGCCGATCTTCCGGAATATTCAGCTTTTCAGACATGGCCTGCATAATGCGGATGTTTGCCTGGTGCAACACCACATGATCGACATCCTCAATCGATAGTCCCGAACGATCCAGTACCTGCTGAATCGATTTAGGAACCACGCCCACCGCGAATTTGAACACTTCGCGACCGTTCATATACACGTAATCATTGACCGGCGTTTTAGGTTCCACCAGCGGGCAGTTCTCCGCCTGGGTAAACAGGGTCAGTTCCATGCCCTTGCTGCCGTCCAAATGGAGATCATTGGCCAGGATGTTGTCTTCCCCGCCAAGCTCCGCTTTCAGAATCGCAGCCCCGGCGCCGTCGCCAAATAAAATGCAGGTGTTTCGATCATGCCAGTTCGTGTAACGGGAATGAATATCGGCCCCAATCACCAACGCGGTTTTGTGCATGCCCGTTTTCAGGAACTGTTGGGCAATCACCAACCCATAAACAAAGCCGGAGCAAGCCAATGCCATATCGAAACCGGCGGCGTTGCTTGCACCAATAGCGGTTTGCACCTGGCAGGCCACTGCCGGATAAATGGTATCTGGGGTGGAGGAGGCCACGATAATCAGCTCAATCTCGGAACCCTGCATGCCCGCGCTGGCAAGCGCCTGGTGAGCAGCCTCAATGGCCAAATCCGCAACGCTTTCATCCCCGGAAACCACATGCCGGGTTCGAATACCAGTGCGAGTCTGAATCCAATCATCCGAAGTTTCAACCAGTGTGGCGATATCATCGTTGGTAATGCACCGCTTCGGGACATAGGCGCCAATTCCGGCCATGCTGACGCCGTATCCCGCTGGGGCGAAGCCTGACTGATCTTTTGCGGATCGGCCATTCTGCTCGTTGGCGGAATACTCGTCAGAAGATTTCGGAGGCATGCTCATGGATATCGATTCCTTCTCGTATCTGGTTGGTGATTTTGCCCAGTACATCGGCCACAACGGCTTCCTTGGCGACTCGAATCGCGTTCTTGATGCCCCTGGCCTTGCTGCTGCCATGGCTGATGACGCAAACGCCCTTGATGCCAAACAACAGCGAGCCGCCCACTTCCTCGGGATCCACTTTTTTACTGGTGGCTTTTAAGGCGGGTTCTGCCAGCAGATAGCCTAACTTGGTTTTCATACTGCGCTTTAATTCTGTTTTTAAGGTGGCCCCGAACATTTTCATCACGCCTTCAGCGGATTTCAAGGCCACATTGCCGGTAAAACCATCGGTCACGGCCACATCGGCCCCGTCCATAAACAGTTCCTTGCCTTCCACATTGCCGATAAAGTGGAATCGCGGGTCTTTTTCCAGCAACTGAAAAGCGGTGTGGGCAAAGGCGTTACCCTTGCTCTGCTCTTCGCCAATGTTGAGCAGCCCAACGCGCGGTTTTTTAACATTACGCACGTTCTGCATGTATATATTGCCCATGACCGCGAACTGGGACAGCATTTCCGGTGTGCAGTCCGCATTGGCGCCCGCGTCAATCAACAGGCAAGGGCTTGAAATGGATGGCAGAAGCACCCCAATGGCGGGCCTGTCTACCCCTTCAATCCGCCCTACGTATAGCAAAGCGGAAGCCATGGCGGCTCCCGTACTGCCTGCAGCCACCATTCCCTGGGCATCGCCTCTTTTTACGCATTTGGCGGTGACGATGATGGAGGCGTCTTTTTTCTTGCGCAAGCCCACCGAAGGGGACTCGCCCATTTCAATCACTTCGCTGGCCGGGACGATTTGGTAGCGAATGCCTTGGGTGTCGTGCTTTTGTAGCTCCGCCTCAATGATATCGGGCGGGCCAACCAACAGCACTTCCACCCCATACGCTCGTGCGCCTTGCACAGCACCGCTAACAATTTCCTGGGGCGCGTGATCGCCTCCCATGGCATCGACCGCGATTCGGATGGGGTGGTTCGCCATTGTAATAAGTCTTTATCTAAAATAAAACGACTAGTGTTCGTGGTGTGCGTGGAATTTCTCGCTGACCACGCGGCCATTGTAGTAGCCGCAAGCGGTGCAAAGGCAGTGGGGCAACTTGATGGTGCCACAGTGGGGGCAGGTGGTTTTGGCGGCGAGAGTGGCTTTCCAGTTGGCACGACGATGAGCCTGATCGGAGTGACCAACACGCTTCTTGGGAACTGGCATGGGGAAATACCTCTATTTAGATACGATTCTGATAGGTATATCAGATCTAGGACACAGATACGTAGCGACGATTCTTACAAAAAAATCCCGGCGATACAAGGGGGCTGATCTCAAAGACTGGCGGGACTAGGCGAAACGGCACTCCGGCCGTCCGCAGGCAAGCTGGTTCTCGGCTTCGAGAATCAGGAACTGGTGAACCAGATCCTTCAGATCCAGTTCGCCTTCCTCGTCCACCACTTCGAAAAAGTCGTCGGATTGCAGTTCTTTCTCTTTTTCGTGGCGTTCCACAAAGCGGTCGAATACAAAACGTTCGTCAATTTCCAGGTCGACAGGCACCCGGTAAGTCTCCAGGCAGCGGCCGCACTCAAGTTCCATAGCGCCATGCAGCTTGCCGTGAATGCTTAAACCGGCGGCTTCTGGCTGAACTTGCCAGTTGCACGAGATAACGCCTGCGGTTTTGGGATCCTCAAACGCGTAGTTGCCCTGAAAGCGGGTGGCCCCTTTTGGGTTTCGCACGACATCGCTGACTTTCAGGCGCTCGCCGGATTGTTCCTGCGGGAATGTTTCTGATGTCGGTTCCATTGACGCTAGTCTCCTTTGGGCGGCCCGCGCTTGCGCTTGGCAATCCGGGGGTGTTTGGGTTTTTATTAGGATAGCATTTCCACCGGCCGAACAGAGAAGTTCCCAAGGCCGTAAATGGGCTGCTTTGGCTCAAGTATAACGGGAGAAAGCCGTTTTCCCCAATTCATATTTCTTTGTATCAAGTGTTAAAGAAGTTCGATCCGTATGTTGGTTGCGCAAATTCAGGAAAATTACGAAATAGGTCTGTCCCAAGTGCCGGTGCCGTCCTTGCCGCCCAAGGGGGCGCTGGTTAAAGTGATGGGTTGCGGCCTCTGTGGCTCGGATCTGGATAAATTTGTCCACCAGAAAGCGAGTCCGGGCAGTGTGCTGGGGCATGAGGTGGTGGGCGTTATAGAGGCGCTGGATGATGAGCATCCCAGCGGCTGGAAACTGGGCGACCTGATTGTGTCTGCGCACCATGTGCCTTGCCGAAAATGTCATTATTGCCTGAACGACAGCGAGTCCATGTGTCGGCAGTTCAAGCGCACCAACCTGGAGCCGGGCGGATTTTCCCAATACATCGCCCTGACCGAAGAACACTTGAAGTATACGGCCTTTAAAGTGCCGAACGGTGTTACCCCTGCCGAAGCCAGTTGCGTGGAGCCGCTGGCCTGTGTGTTGCGGGCGGTGCGCCGGGGTGGGGTCTCTGTGAACGGTTCGGTCGCCGTGGTGGGACTGGGCTTTATTGGCCTGATGGCGGCCCAGATTTACCAGAATGATGGCTTTGCCGTTTACGGGCTGGATTTGGATGCGGATAGAATCGCGTTGGCCCGTACCCACGGCTTTGTAATGGATGCCTTTCATCCGGTAACGGAACGAGAACGCCTGGATGGGGTGATGCGTCGGCATCTTCCCTTGGGTCAGGTGGATACCGTGTTTTTGAGCGTGGTGAACGCCAAAACCATTGAACTGGCCTTGGAACTGGTACGGGACGGCGGCAACCTGGTGGTGTTTACCAGCGCCCCGGCGGGTACAGGCGTAGATCCGAGCCGCCTGTACTTCAGGGAGATTAACCTGATCACCAGTTACTCTCCGTCGCTTGGCGATTTAAAACAAGCGGCCCAAACCGTTTTCAACCGAAAAATTAACGTGAAGCCTCTGGTCAGCCATAATATGCCGCTGTCTGAAATTGGGCAGGCGTTTGAACTGTATCGTTCTGGGCAGGCGGTCAAAGTGTTTATCAGTATGGGAGACTCTCCATGAGCCAGTTTGCTGACCCTGAAGCCTTGCCAGCCCAACACGTAAAGGATTCCCGTCAAATGATGGCCGCCCTGTTTTACGAGCCGAACGATGTGCGCTATGAAAAAACGCCCATTCCGCAACTGGGGCCGGAAGAAATCCTGGTTCGGGTGGAATCCGCCCTGACCTGCGGCACGGACGTGAAGTGCTACCGGCGCGGGCATCCCGTATTACTGAAGAATTTCCCGTCCCCCTTTGGGCATGAGTTTGCCGGAACCGTGGCGCAGGTTTATCAGGACGAAAACGGGGAGGGCCAATCCCGTTTTCAGGTGGGAGACCGGGTGGTGGCGGCCAATTCCGCCCCATGTTACCAGTGTTTCTATTGCGGCAAGGGGCAAACCAACCTGTGTGATAACCTGGATTTGCTGAACGGCGCTTATGCGGAATACATCCGGGTTCCGGCCCAGATTGCCCGTTATAACACCTATCAGGTTCCCGATCATCTGCCGTTTGAAGTGGCGGCCTTTTGCGAGCCTTTGGCGGTGTGCCTGCATGGCTTGGCCCAGGCCCGTGTGATGCCCGGCGATCGGGTGGCGGTGATGGGTTTGGGGCCGATTGGGCAGTTAATGGTTCGCGCAGCCAAGTTGAAAGGCGCGCATGTAACCGCCATTGCGCGGAATCCGCAAAAACTGGCCCTGGCCGCCAGTTTTGGTCAGGCCGATAATCAGGTGAACCTGTCCGAATACAATGACGCCACCAGACTTCGCCAGCAGTTTACCCCGGACGGGCGCGGATTTGACGTAGTCATTGAGGCCATTGGCCTGCCGGAAACCTGGGAAAAGGCGCTGTCGCTGGTGCGTAAAGGGGGTGCGGTTAACTTGTTTGGCGGTTGCCCCGGTGGCAGCACGGTTACGTTCGATACCCGCAGGCTCCATTATGATGAAATCCGGCTGGTCAGTTCCTTTCATCACACGCCGCACCATTTTAAGGCTGCTTTGGATCTGCTCAGCACCTTGCAGGTCGATCCTCGCCCTTTAATTACGGATAGCCTGCCCATGGCCCGCTTTGAAGCAGCCTTGCAGCGTGTGGAAGCCGGGGAGGCCATGAAAATCGCCCTGAAAAACGGGATGCTGGACGACTAGCGATTCCCCCATGTGAGAATGGGTTCCGATTGGGTGGCGGTTTTTGATCTGGAAGCGGCTTATGTAAAGTTTTGTGCTGCCTGGGCTATATGCCTGCTATATGGAATTCGTCTGTTTTTAGGTCGGATTTGGGTAGCTGGGCAATTTTGAAACCATTCAAGTTTTTATATCAGTAAGATATATTGATTTGGAGAACGCGCAATATGAGTACCGAACAGACAAAACAATTGGTAAACCTTGCTCCCCCACGCTTGAGTCTGGAAGACATGGCCGCCGTGGAAAACTTTGTGCGCCTGCGCCAATCCCAGGAAGAATACCTGGCATGGCTGGAAGCCAGCGAGAGCAAGCCGGAAATGGATCGTTACAGTTACCGTAAAATCCGGTAGGCCCATTCCCCAATTTGCAAGTGGTCGTCTGTCACCAAGAAAACCAGGACGGGTCCAGCGCGGCGTTGGGGCCGCCGATTAAGCCTGAGCTGTTGGTGGTGGCGGAATCCATGCCTCCCCAGGATTTTAAGCCGCCATTAAAATAAAGCCAGAACTCAACAGCTTTATTGCTGCCACTGGAGGAGCCGCTGTATTGCGCGTCGGGGTCGAAGGCAAAATACAGGGCGTTGGTGGTGGCCGTGCCGCCAAAGCTAAAATCCTTGCGGTACCATAACATGCCGCCATTATGGAGCAGCAGGCAGCCTTTATTGGCCTGGGAGCAGTTGACGCTGGTATAGGTCGGCACATCGTCCACCAGGGAAGAGGTATCCACTTTGGCGTAATTGAGATAGGGTGTCAGATCGCTGACCGTGGTTGAGCTTGTGGGGGCGTTGCTGGCTTTGTACAGGCTGTAGGCGGCTGCAATAATACTGGCGGCCTCTTTTGCCTCGCTGTTATAGCGCTGGTCTTGTTGAGCCTGCAGGAGTTTGGGTATGGTAAATGTGGCGATGACGCCTAAAATGGCAAGAGACACCAATAGTTCGGGCAAAGTAAACCCGGGTTGTCGTCTTGCGTAAATATCCATACTCTCTTGTTTTCTTTATATCGGTACGCTGAATGGCCTATCGGCAAAAGGCGCGAACTCTTGAACGCCTTTCTCATGCTCCTGGCGCTCGCAAAGTAATCGTTATGGGGAGGGTTAGGCTAGCCGGTTGTTCAATTGCGCGGGTCGGGGACAACCGGCATAATAGGCGGTAGCAACCAAGCCGTATCCATTGCGAACCTGCTTTGGAGGGCTGCTTCACCGTGAAACAACTGACCGGGGGAGGGCATTATGCTGTTAACCGCGCTTCTTTACTGGATTATGACGGCAGTCATGCTGTTGGCGGTCGATGCGATTTTACCCGGCATTTCCATCGCGAACTTCTGGACTGCTATGCTGGCCGCCCTGGTGATGGGACTGGTCAATTTTTTTATCCGTCCCATCCTGTCATTGCTGACCTTGCCGCTGAACCTGCTGACGCTGGGCCTGTTTACCTTTGTGCTGAACGCGTTTCTGTTTGAGCTGGTAGCCTGGATGGTGAATGGGTTTGTAGTGGATACATTTCTGGATGCCCTGCTCGGCTCCTTGTTGGTATCGATTATGTCCAGCCTGCTGGCCATGTTTATGGGCGAACGGGGACGAATTGCCTGAGAAAAGTTCTATTTTGAGCCTGATAGCAACGTATCAGGGTCGGATGAAAACCTGAAAAGCCACAACCGAACCGGGTTGTGGCTTTATTTACGCTATGGGGCGAAGAAAAACTAAAAGACCTCCCGGTGAAAGGAGGTCTTTTAATTCGGAGAGGGAGGGATTCGAACCCTCGATGGAGCTTTAAGGCCCCATAACTTCTTAGCAGGAAGCCGCTTTCAACCGCTCAGCCACCTCTCCACGGGGGATTGCCGGATGAAGATACAATCAACAATCGCGACTGAACATTCCCATTATAGCGCAAGCAATATTAAGTCAAGTCGATGTTCAATTGCATGTCGCAATTGGGATCTGCCCGGCTCGATTCATGGGAAGGCTGCAAACGCCCCGGCGTACTTGTGCTTATTCGACTAAAACAGTCGCATTGACTCGGCTTTTGGCTTGTCCTATACTGCCACTGGCTTTTGCGTCCCCATCAATTTCGGGTGGCTCCCGTACTTACTATAGCTGGGGCGTAAAACACCCCTCACAAAAAATTTCCCCTTCTTTAATTTACATATTTTACATATCTGGTTAGACTGCACCCGAATATCAGACGCAACCAAAATCTGGAGGAACGTACCCGATGGCCAATGTGGTGGTGGTAGGCGCCCAATGGGGCGATGAAGGAAAGGCTAAAATCACCGATCTGCTCGCTGCCGAGGCCGATGTGGTTGTGCGCTGCCAGGGTGGCTGCAACGCGGGCCATACCGTCAAGCATGGCGACGATGTCTTCAAGTTCCACCTGGTGCCTTCCGGTATGCTGTATGGTGACACCCTTTGCATTATTGGCAACGGCACCGTCATTAACCCCGACGTGCTGATTTACGAGATTGAGGAGCTGAAAGCCAAGGGCTACGATACCCGTAACCTCAAGCTGAGTGATCGGGCGCACCTGACCCTGCCTTTCCACACGGACTTGGACAAGGCCCAGGAAACCGCCCTGGCCGAGAAAAAAATAGGCACCACCGGGCGCGGCATCGGCCCCACCTACATGGATAAAGTGGGCCGTTACGGCTTGCGCATTGGCGATCTGTACGAATCCGAGACCGTGCTGCGGGAGCGATTGACTCATATTCTGGAAGCCAAAAACAGCCTGATTGAAAAGTGCTATCCGCATTTGCCCACCCATACCGTTGATGAGCTGTACGACTGGTGCCGCCACCATGCCGAGAAGCTGGCCCCGTTCGTCGCCGATACAATCGCCCTGGTGCATGAATCCCTGGAAAAAGGCTGGAATGTTTTGTTTGAAGGCGCACAAGGCACCTTGCTGGATGTGGACTACGGCACTTACCCGTTTGTGACCAGTTCTAACGCCACGGCTGGCGGGGCTTGCACTGGTTCCGGCATTGGCCCCACCCGGATTGATCGGGTGATTGGCGTCATGAAAGCCTACACCACCCGCGTGGGAGAAGGCCCATTCCCCACCGAACTGAACGACGCCACCGGCCAGCAACTGCTGGAAGTGGGACAGGAATTTGGCACCACCACAGGTCGGGCGCGCCGCTGTGGCTGGTTCGATGCCGTCATTGCCAAGTACAGCGTACAGGTCAACGGATTGGATGGTCTGGCCATTACCAAACTGGACGTGTTTGACGGCATGCCGGAACTCAAAATATGCACCGCATACCGCAACCTGGAAACCGGCGAAACCATGAACGGTTTCCCGTCCCAGCTGCATGCGCTGAAGAACGTGGAGCCGGTTTACGAGAGCTGGCCGGGCTGGCAGGGTTCCATTAAGGACGCCCGTTCCTACGAGGCGTTGCCGGAAGAGGCCCGCAATTATCTCGCGCGTATTAGCGAGCTGATTGGCTGCCGCCTTTCCATTGTCAGCGTAGGCCCGGAGCGCAGTCAGACCATCCTGTTGGAGAACCCCATTACCGCCGGTAAAAGAGCTTTGCAACCGGCGCAAAAGGTGATTGCGTAATATTAGCTTGACGCAGGCGGTTGAGCCGGTAGAATACTTTCTATCGTCTGAGCGATTTGAAATTATTCAAAACGTCACCGCCCAATGCGAGTTTAGCTCAGCGGTAGAGCACTCCCCTTTTAAGGGATAGGTCCTGGGTTCGAATCCCAGAACTCGCACCAGATATATCAAGGACTTCCGGCTTTTTGCATGGGGGTCCTTTTTAGTTCGTAAGTGCAAGCGCCAGAATTTCAGCCAGGTGTTCAGTTAATTGCTATCCAGATTCGTGCGTTCCTTCTGAATACACAAATCGAATAACATCATCCTCAAAGTAGTGCCTTTCAATGCCAGGAAAAATCCCTCTTTCTAACCAGGTGCCTGAAGAGGGGAGCAAGGAATGAAGACAGTCTTCTGGAAGCTGCTCAATCAATGCATCATATCTTCTACCTTTTTCAAGCATGATTAGCGCTGCTACAGCATCACCACTATATTGGCCCTCAGGCTTAAATGAAGGTTGGGCATCAGGTTTAAAGTTTTCCAGCCCTTCAGGAAGCTTTCGCACAATATGGTTAAAAATTTCCTCCAACAGGCTTAAGGCGTTATCAATATTTGCAAGGCTAATCGGAAATTCTTTGCCTAAGGACTTTAAATCAATATGTCCAAGCTGCTTATTTCTTCGCAGTCTTAAATTTTTAATTTGAGCAGCTAACTTTTCTAACTTCTGCTTAACCAGCTCATATTCAGGATCATCTTCGGAGAAGAAATGTTTAAACAGGCTTGTAATCGTTAAATTTCTTGATTTTGGCTTTTTTTTCAAAGTTTTCAGTTGAGCTTCTAAAGTATCTAACGTTTGTTGAACTAAATCATCTTCAGAATGATCTACTGAGAAAAATTGTTTAAAAAGAGTTTTGATTGTTAGCTTGTCAACCCCACCTGTGGTTTCAGGATCTGTAACCTTCGAAATCCTCATGATGATTGACTCTACAAACGAATTTTCACACATGACGAAGAAAGTAGAGGCAGAGTCATTCATAATCTCCACGCGGTTCGCATTGGAGTAAAATAATTCAGTTAAGTACGACTTAAACACATGCGTCTCTAATAATATGTCATGGATATGTGACAGGTATTCATCATAACGACTGGTGCTAAGTGTTTGGCTCATGCTGAATCCTCATCTCACTCTATTCAATTAGGTTGATTGAACGGATATTCCTCTACAAATATAGCTGGATATTAGCCGGAAAGTAACGCAAGCATCAGCGTTTTTATTTTGTATGGGTTTAAAAACTAAGCCATCTTGCTAAAACGCTGCCAATTGCGGGGCAACTGGCAGTGCTGGAAAACAGGTGTTGAGGCGATACGGTAAAGTGCGCGCCTTATTTGGCGGCGGATTCCTCTTCTTTTTTCTCTTCTTTGGGAGCTATTAACGTTTCGTATTTCGCAATCGGGCTGCGTTGCTCGCCGGTTTGCACAAATTGCAAATCGTCATCCATGTTGGCTTCCAGCAGCCTATCGCCAACCCCGTCCCTCAAAAGCTGGAGATGCTGTTGCAGGGAAATGGCGGGCCATTCGTTCAGGACATGTTCAATATAGCGTCGTTGCCCTGTGGGGTCTTTCAGCGTTTTTGCAAATAGGCCGACCCGTTTTCGTTCCTGCTCCGTCAGGGGAGATTCCGCAAGCGCCGCCTGGAGTCTTTCTCCTAGTTTTTGGACTGCCTTTTGGGCTTCAGGGGATTGGCTACTCTCGTGAACCGCCTGCCGATATGCCTTGAACTGCATTTTTAAGCTGCTTTGCGGTTTAGGGGTGCCCAGCAATTGCTGAAAAGCCTTGCGAATCGTTTTCAGGAATTTGTGGAAACGCTCTGAAAGATCCTGAAAGAAGTTGCGAACTTGCGCTTCCGCCTGTTTTTGGCGTTCTTCCGTCGAGAGGGGCGTTGGAGGGCTATTTTCAGTTGGGGGGTTGGATTGCGCCGTGGCTGAGATATCCGCCCGGTCGCCAGTTGGTTTATTTGAAGGGGGTTGATCCCGCTCGCCGAATTGCGGGCGCGGCGTATGCCGGGGAATTGCTTGCGGTTGGCTGGATGCAAAGTTTGCCGGTGAGAAACTTGCCATATCGATAGGACTCCAATCCTCACAAATTGAATCTGACGGGGTTTGGGCAATCAGGTTTGGGACAGCCTACAAGGACGATTGCGTACCCACATAAAACCCGCGCACAAATTTTGTTGCCATCTAAAAACCGGCAATAAAATCGCTCATCTGGGCAAAATAAGGCGAACGGAACGGATTAATACTGCTGGGGAGTGTGGTTCGGCTATTGTTGAGCGGTCATGCCCAGCTTGGCCAGTAGCTCCTGATCCCGGTTCATGCCCGGATTGTTGGTGGTTAAAAGCTTTTCGCCCGTAAAAATGGAGTTGGCCCCGGCCATAAAGCACAGCGCCTGGGTCTCGTCGCTCATGGTCAAACGCCCGGCGGAAAGGCGCACCTTGGTTTCGGGCAGGAAAACCCGTACCGTGGCAATGGTGCGCACCAGTTCAAATGGGTCTACCGGCGGCTGATCGGCCAAAGGGGTTCCTTCGACCGCCACCAGACAGTTAATCGGCACCGATTCCGGTGGGGTATCCATCTCGCAGAGGGTTTGGATGAACTCCAGCCGATGTTCCACCGATTCCCCCATACCCAGAATGCCGCCGCAGCAAACCTGAATGTTGGCAGCGGCCACGTTTTTCAGGGTCTCAAAGCGATCTTCAATGGTGCGGGTGGAAATCACTTCCGGGTAAAAGCTGGGCGCGGTGTCTATGTTGTGATTGTAGGCGGTCAGTCCGGCTTCTTTCAGGGCTTGGGCCTGCTCGGCGTTAATCATGCCCAGGGTCACGCAGGCTTCCATCTCTTCGGCCACGACCACTTTCACCATTTCCAGCACGTGGTTAAAGGCTTTCTGGTGGGGCGGAGTGCGCCAAGCGGCCCCCATGCAAAAGCGGGTGGAGCCATTGGCCTTGGCTTCTTGCGCTTGTTGGCGAATCTCATCCAGCGTGGGCAGATCCCAAGTGTCCACGCCCGTGTTGTAGCGGGCGCTTTGGGGGCAATAGGCACAATCTTCCGGGCAGTTGCCGGATTTAATGTTGGCCAGGGTACAGAGCTGCACTTCGTTTCGAGGGTGGAAGCGCCGGTGGGTTTCCTGGGCCTGAAAAACCAGATCCAGAAAAGGCTGCCGGTAGCAGTCCCTGATTTGTTGCAACAAATTGGATTCAATTTTCACTTCAGTCGGCATAACCCCGCCCTTTTCTGTTTCGTGTCTCTCTTCAGTGTGTGGAACCCAGCACCGGCCTTGCTCTTAGGTTGGCGACCCGGCGGCTGGCATTGCCGCCTTCTGGTAAGGCGGCCCCTTACCAGAACATGCGACTGCGTATCATAATAGAATGAAGATAAGCCGATTCAAATGGATGTAAAGGAAAATCGAGCGCCCTGCATGAAACGCCGCTGGTACGACCAAGATCCTGCCTGCCCCCGGATCTTTACGCAAATTCAGGGGATTCCCCAGCCGGAAGTGCGGGAATTCTGCGCCCGGCTGATGGTGAACCTCTGCGAAAAGCTGCGCAAGGAAATCCAGCATAAAGAGAAGGATTCCTCCAATATCAGTTCCCTGGGCATGTCTGCGCTGACTGCCCGCTACTGGTACGGGCAAAACAAACGCCGTTGGTACGATAGCGAACTCATTCTGCACAAAGCGATCGGCATGTTGTACAGCATGCCCCAGATTGCGCTCTCTGTAATCGGCTACATGTTAAAGGATGCGGTGGAGCTGGTGGAGATTTATGCGGTTGTCTGTCAACAGGTGGAACAGCCGCCCAACATGGCGGAATTGTCCCGAATCGCCACCACTGCGTTAAAAAGCGGCAGGCAGGAGGCGGAAGCTATTTTAATCGGCTTGGTGGGCAAGGATTTGTACCGCGCGATTTATTCCAGTCTGCAAGCCAGGATTTCCAATCACCAGCCCTGAGCCGCCTGGGCGGGAAAAGGCATGTTTACCCCCTCAAGGTAGATACAGCACGATGTCTTCCCAGTAGGCAGTCTGCATTTCGGCGCCTTTCAGCTTGTCTTTTACTTGCCGCAATTGTTCCAGCGCCTCAAACTCCTGTTCCGGCTCCAGGGCGTTGTCCCCGTACAGGCATAAAAACAGTTCGGAGGAGGCCAGTTCCGGCTGTGGCCCTTTGTGCAGCGTCACATCTTCCGCCAGTTCCCTGAATTGCCGTTCGTATTCTTCCCAGCGTGGATCTTCGACGTTCATGCGTTGTCCGCCCCTTCCAGGTTTCTGCAAACAGGCTTTACTTTAACCCGTTCAGCACTTTGTTTTCAAGGATGCCGACGGTTGGCGACGATGCCTTGCAGGATGCGAGTGGCGGTTGGTGGGTGGGGCTTTGGGTGGCGTAACGATCGTTTCACAATTCCTTCAGTTCTAATGCGTTGGTTCGATGGTATATATGAATTGATATAAAATTTGGTGCTAAAAAAGATATGAGTAAAGCAGTCTGTCGTCCTGGTAATACCCTGAGCGAATATGCCGTGATTCTGGGCCTGTTAGGCGTTGTTGCCATCGGTGGGTTGAATTTGCTGGGCAATTCCGTCAATGGTTTGCTGGGCGGAGCTTCCAAAAGCTCAGGCGATAATTCCATGAACCATTATTTGGATGCCACACTGGGAACGAATAGCCAGGGGGGAAGCCCGCCTGCCCAGTTGGTGCTGGCCAATCCTGCCGGTAAACCTGGAAAGCCCGACGTCTCCGGCGTTAATCTGGGGGTAGGCTTGCCCTCCGTAAGCGATACCAGTACCAGCGGCACCAACGCCACCAGCGTGGATGGCGTGGGTATGGTTAAAACGCAGGCCGACCGCCTCACGCAACTGGTGCGGCAAATTCAGGCGGATCCCGACTATGATCCGCAATTGCTGGATATGGTGACTGCTATGGCCAATTCAGGCCATGCGGCGGGTGATAAACTTGCCGCAGGCGTGGCTATTTTTAGGCAATACCGGGCGATGCTGCCATCGAAAGCGCTTGCCACAGGGAGGTTATCGCTGTCTTTGGATTCTGCATCATTGAGGGATACAGTCCAGGCTAACGCACAGTTCCAAAGCGCATCCAAGAGCTTGGAACAATACCTGGCCGCGCATCCGAACGCGCTTTCCGCCAGTCAACTTGGTGCGATTCATGCCGCCACGAGTGATATTGTCGGGATGCTGGATACCGTGAGCGATCCCACAAAGCCGTCGACGGACGTGACCGCGCTGAAGCAGTCTGGCTGGAATGCGCTGGCCGCGCAGTCGGAGGGGGTGCATCGGGATTCCAATACGATTTGCGCCAATGGCGGGAACCAGGCGGCCTGTGTGAAGTAAGCGGCTGGTTCATCTATTTTGTTCAAATTCGTTCAAACGGGCGCGGGGGTAAAAGGGTGTCAAAGAGACACTAACCGGGCTGGCGGGGGTAATTGTAAAGCAATTGTAAATGTCAATTTATCCAATTTAGCGGAAATTTGAAATGGAAAATAAGGCGGTTTTCAACAGGTTCGGCAAGCCTTGTCAGGGATCTATCGGGAGCCAAAGCCTAGCGCCCCGCTTTTAACCATCACTTCAAGCAGAGGGTTTTGCCTGATTCCTTAATATTGGGGAGGGCTTCAGGGTGCTTGGCCGCCAGGGTTAAAGCCGGGGCAAAATTGGGTATCTCCATGAAAGCCGAAAGGTTTGAGAAACCTCAACTAAAAATAGGTCAAATTGAATGGCAATCAAGGTTTTCGCATTGGTTTTAATGTATATGTCGGGTAATATAAAACCCTTCGGTAGCGTTTGCCCGTAGGAGGCTCAAATGACTGACTACATTGGTTATACAGGATTAAGCACGACTGGAAGCCAGGCGTATCAATTGCCTGTCAGCGAGCTGATTGAGCAAGCCCTTGCCAATCGAGAGGGAATCCTGTCCGAGACCGGCACACTGTCGGTTCAAACCGGAAAATTTACGGGCCGTGCGCCCAACGATCGCTTTATTATAGACACTGCGGATGTCCATGATGACATTGGCTGGGGCAAAATCAACAAACCGGCCAACCCGGACGTGTTTGAGAAAGTGTTTAAAAAGGTTCAGGCGTATTTTGCCGATAAAAACCTTTATATCTTTGATGGCTTTGCGGGCGCGGATCATCGTTATTCGCTGTCGGTGCGCTTCATTAACGAGCTGGCCTCCCATAACCTGTTTGTGCATCAGTTGTTCATCCGTCCCGACGCGAACCAGCTAAAGGGCTTTGCGTCTGAATTCACCGTCATTTCCGCCCCCGGCTTGCAACTGAACCCGGAAACCGAGGGAACCAATTCCGAAGCCGCCATTCTGGTGAACTTTGAGAAGAAAATGGTGCTGGTGGTGGGTACCCGTTACGCGGGCGAAATGAAAAAGTCCATTTTCAGCGTGATGAACTACTTAATGCCCAAGCGGAACGTGTTCCCCATGCATTGTTCGGTGAACGTGGGCAGTGATGGCCGCTCCGCCGTGTTCTTCGGTCTTTCTGGCACCGGGAAAACCACGCTGTCCGCCGATCCCAAGCGCACCCTGATTGGCGACGACGAGCATGGCTGGTCTGCCGATGGATTGTTCAACTTTGAGGGTGGTTGCTACGCCAAGGCCATTCGCCTTTCCAAAAAGAACGAGCCGGAAATCTGGGACGCCATCAAGTTCGGCGCTCTGGCCGAAAACATTGTGCTGCATCCTGTTACGCGCCAGTTCGATTATGACGATGACCACTTTACCGAAAACAGTCGGGTGGCTTACCCCATTCATTACATCCCCAATGCCGATCCCAAGGGCATGGCCGGGCATCCCAACGCGGTGATTTTCCTTACGGCAGACGCCTTTGGCGTATTGCCAGCGGTTTCCAAACTGAGCGAGGAGCAGGCCCAGTATCATTTCATCAGCGGCTATACCAGCAAGCTGGCCGGAACCGAGCAAGGCGTCACCGAGCCGGTGGCTGCTTTCTCCACCTGTTTTGGCGCGCCGTTCATGCCGCTGCCCGCTTCCGTTTACGCCAAAATGCTGACCGAACGCATTCAGGAGCATAAAGTGAGCGTGTACCTGATTAACACCGGCTGGCAGGGCGGCCCCTACGGAGTCGGCAAACGGGTGAGCATTCCGCATACCCGCGCCATGGTGACTGCCGCGCTGAACGGGACGCTGGATCAGCAGGAATTTGAGCCGCACCCCATCTTCAACGTGTTGGTGCCAAAAGCTTGTCCCGGTGTACCCGCCGAAATCCTGAACCCGTGCGCCCAATGGCAGGATAAGGCGGCTTACGACAAAAAGGCTGAAGAACTGGCCCAGATGTTTGCTGAGAACTTCAAGAAGTTCGAGGGCGTGGAGCATCTGGTGTCCGCTGGCCCCCGCGTCCCGGCAGCCATTTAGGGTTTATAAACGTCCAAAAAGTCCGTACCGATGGCTTAGCCTGGTGCGGACTTTTTTACTGGCAAGCGAAAACGCCATCTGGCAAAGGACAGCGAAAACCGATGCGGTGAGAAACAGAAAGCGAGGGATTAGGTTCTGCCGTAATCGTCTTCCCGGCGCTCAATGTCGTCTTCGCCGAAGTAGGAGCCAAGCTGCAATTCAATAATTTCCACTGTTTCGCCGGTATCGGGCTGGGCCGGGTTGGCCAGGCGGTGCCAGCTATGCTGGGGAATTTTAATGTAATCGCCCGGCCCCAAGGGGATTTTGTCCTCATCCCGCGTAATTTCAGGGTGGCCCTGAATCACCAGCCAATGCTCTTCCCGGTGTTGGTGGCGTTGCAGGCTGAGTCGGTTGCCGGGTTTGGCCATCAGTTGTTTCAGCTTGTAGTGCGGCTCGTCTTTTAAAACCGTAAAACTTCCCCAAGGGCGCGTTTCCGTTACTTCAGCAAGCGGAATCGCCGTAAAGCCCTGGCCTTGGCACACCTCTAGCAAAGTGGCCGCCTGCTCGCCCTTGTTGGTAATGGTAACTGGGGCGTCTGCGGAACTTTCCAACCGCTGCCCAACCAAAAGAGGAGATGATTGCGCGGCTGCTTGGCCGCTAAGCAAAAAGCTCTGGCTTCGGGCGGCTGTCCCATGCGGGGAGGCCGGAATCTGTTCGCCCGGCTCCAGTGTCCACAAGCGCACCTGGAAAGTCCCGGTTCCATACAGAACCTGGGGCTGCACACTGGAAGGCTGGGAGGTCGCGGTATTCAACGGGGCGATCATCAATTCAATGGGGGACACTTTGTCTAGCGATTATACATCAGACGGGCCGAAAGTGAAGCAAGCCGGGTGTTTGGCTTGACGGCAAAACAAGCCCAACCGGCTAGAGGATTTGGATGGCGATGAAAACGGGTATAACCATTACAAGTGCAAGTCCGATTTTCGGGAGCCAAGCGTGTTGGGCAAGTTGAGCAAGGTGGTATGCAAAAGTTTGTTGGCGTTGGCCTTGGTCTGCGCGCAAGGCTTGCTGGCTTGCCAGGCCGTTGATTTTGGGTTTTCGCCGGTTAGCGGGCAGGTCACGTCTCCCTTTGGCTGGCGAACCGATCCCATCACCGGCTCGCCTCGCTTTCATGGGGGAATCGATATTGCCGCTTCCTCCGGCACCCCGGTGTATGCGCCCCAGGCGGGGGTGGTCATGTTCAGCGGGAGTTACGGCGGTTACGGCAACGTGGTGGTGCTGAACCACGGGAATTCGCTCTACACGGTGTATGGGCATAATTCCCAACTGCTGGTGCAGGCTGGGCAATCAGTCTACCGGGGGCAGCCCATTTCGTTAGTGGGTTCCACCGGGCGTTCCACCGGGCCGCACCTGCATTTTGAAGTCCATTACAACCAGCAGTACCTGAACCCGGTTACTTACCTGGCTTATTTACAGCAATCCGGGCCGATGGTTGCTCAGGCCAGCCCGCAGCCACGCACGTATGGCGCTTCAGTGGCCGGAGCCAGCGGGGTGAAGCAGGTGAGCGTCAACCGCGTTGCGAGCAGGCGGTTTTCCAAACATGCCTATGGCCGCAATGCGGTGCAACTGGTAAACGGCAGCGATATTGAGACCATTGAGTTTTAGGCGGCAATTGGGCGACAGGGGCGTAGTGCCTGAAAAATGGCAATAAAAAACCCGCCGATGGCGGGAAACTTGTCTGAGTAGATTAGTAGTAGTAGGAAGGTAGATAGAAGTAAGTAGAAAAAAGATCGTTGAGCAATCTGCTCTCTGTACTTGCATAAAAACAAACATTTGGATTTCGATGTTAGAGTTTTAAGAAGTGTAAACCCGGACTTTTTTGAATGCTCGAAAAGCCGCGCAAACAGTTAATTCTCACGGTAGTACCCTTCGGGAAACCACTCCGATTTAAGAGGCCAGCGTCAGCCTTTCTTGCCGATCGGGACGCATTTGGGCCATGTAAACCGTCCAGGGGAACGGGGCCAGTTTGGTCTTGATTTTGGCGTACAGGTGCAAATGGGTCAGTAAGTCAAAAGTTTCCGGCAACCGCTTGGGCAATACAAAGCCCAGTTCGGTCATGGCCCGGCAGATGCTGTGGAATCGCCTGGCAATCGACCACAACAGGGGCCGGTGCGTACTCAGGAACAGGTTGCCGCAAGTCACCCGCCCGATTTCGGAGAGAGCTTTGGTCCACTCCTGCGGGTAGGCCATAAAGTTGTGGGCAATGGTCAGGTCAAACTCATCGGCCTCAAAGGGTAAGGCTTCCAGGGGGGATGCCACGAACTTGAACCGGCAGCAGATTTCCTCTTTGGCCTTTTGGGTCACGGCCTCCTCCGGGTCTACCAGCGTAATGTCCGCGGCAGGGAGCAGCAGGGCGATGTGCTGGGCAAGATCCATCTGGCGGCAGCCGCCCACAATTAAAATCTTCTTGGGTTCGCGGTACACGTCATCAAAGCAAACATCCAGCGTGTTGAACAGGCTGGCCTTGAGCCAGTTGGCCCAAAGGGACTGCGCTGCGGTTTTTTCGTCGCAGGGTTGCTCACACGGATGATCGCAAGGTTGGCCGCACGGCCCCCAGTTTTCAACGGGCGGCAGGGGCGAATGTTGATGCGTGGCATGTTGCGGATCGGAAATCATACCCACATTAAAACGGAAAGCAAAACGCTTCGCAAATAATCCCTTTCGCCGGTTGAGCCGGTGGAGCCTTAAAGTGCGTGTCCCACCTGCCAAATGCGAATGCGGCCCGGCACGTCCTCGTAAACCAGTTTTAAACCCAGACCGGAATTGGCTTGCGCCTTGGAAATTTTGGAAGATCCTTCTTCCACCAGGTAATCGTACTGCCCCAGTTCGCTTTCTACGGCGGCCTGGCGCGCCTTGCCTTCTTTGGTGCGGCTTTTGCCCGCGCTCAGCTCGCTGGCGGCTTCCGGGCGTGGGACGCCCACCCGCGCGGATTCAGGCGTGTGAACCTTCAGCCATTCCATTGCCCGGCGGTGGGCGCTGGTGCTTTGGGCTTCCTCCAGGCGGTTGTCCGTGGACTGGGCAGTACTCATGTACATCACCTTGGGCGCATGTCCGCGCGAGGCGCTGCGAAAGCGGAACCCCCCGTGGGCGTGTCCCAGGTGGGTGGTAATGGTGCAGAGGACAATCCAAGCCGTCAGCACCGGGACGGTAACTCTTGCCAGCAGGGGCATATCCAGCCGTTGTAGCCATTCCCCGGTGCGTAGCAGGCCGTAATATAGATAAAACAGCAGCAGCGGAATCACCGGGGCCACGTTCAGCCCGGCGTTGGGAAATAACGCCAGCGCGCCAATTACGTAAGTGCAAAGGTAAATGCTGCCGATGCCGGTGTATTGTGACAGTCCGTAAAAGGCCCCCACAATGGCAACTAGCCCAATTAACCAGCGTAGCCAGGCTTCCTGGGTAATGCCGTAGTGACTGGGGGTGGTTTTCCTGGGAGTGTGGGCAAGGGTGTCCAGCGAGCTAAGGTTCAATTCCCCCACCGCATGATGGGTCAGGTTAATCAGGATGTTATCCGCGTAGGTTTCCATGGTGCGGAATAGCCCACGATCGTTCAGCGAGCGCACGATGGAAATGGACGGCTCCACAAAGGGTTGTGGGCTGCGTAGCACATAGAACACATCCCTCCCGATGAACGGGCTGATGGCCAGCATAATGCCGCCGATGACCGTGGCGCTTTTCTTCAGGCCGAACCGTTTGAGCATGACAAAGAAGAAGGCAATCACCATGAGGTAGCCCACCTGCCAGCTTAAAATGCAAAGGCCCAGAAACACGCCGCATAAAATAATTTCCCCACGGGATAGCTGCCCGCCCATGGCGGATTCGGTGCTGAGGCTGATGTCGATGGCGACCAGGCAGCCCAGCGACATCACCATGTAAATCATCTGCGGGCTGAGCGACCAGGCCATACCCAGCGTGGGGGCGGCCAAGGCGTACAGGCCCGTAATAATGAACACATACGGTTTGGCAATTTGGCGGCGCACAAAATAATGCACCAGCCCCACAGAAACCATGCCCAATCCCAGGTTCAGGATACGGAAGCCTTCAATCAGCCGGGGGAGTTCGGTGCTGTGCTTTATTTTGATGATAATGGCCAGCAGCAGCGGGTAAATGGGCGGCATGTTAAACCGGGCGAACGCGTCCAGCACCCGCCCTTCCGAGAACAGCTTGGCCATCGCCACATTCTGGATGACGCCGTTATTGATGTCCACTGGGGGCATCAGCCCGTAAAACAGCAGGAACATAACGAAGAAACAGGCGGCCACGAAAACCACCTCAAACCAGGTTTCCTCGTAATAAGGTTTGTCTGACCCGGCCATGGCTAAAAGATCTCTTCCTACTCTCTTCCAAAAACTCAAATCGCAGGCGCGAAACCAGCCTGCCCAAAAAGCCCTCTTATGATACCAGAAAACACGTGGGCGGTGTATTTTGTTGCCTTGCTTCCCGAATTGAAGACCCGGCAGCCCCCAAGCGCATGCGCCTACGGTATATACGGGCTGAAGCGGCCAAGGGGAACGCATGAATGACGGGCGTTTCCCAAGCCCGAAATTGTTACATTTGTGATCAAAAACCGACTTAGTAAGGACTGTAAGAACTCAGGTCGGAAGCGGGCAATTCGTATACTTTCAGCAAGGTATTAATGTCCCTTTGGGAGGGCTGATAGCTTTCCGCCACCCCTACGGGCTGGATTTTTGCCATGGTGGAAGCGGAACGCCAGCCCCAGCGGGAGGGAAAGTCGTTCATCTCGGACTTGAGGGCGGGATACATCACATCCGCAGGGTCGTCGCTGTGTCCCCAAATGCCGAAGGCATGGCCCAACTGATGGCTCAGCGCGTGCAACTGGCTCATGGAATCCGCGCCGCGCAGGGGATACATGCTAATCAGGATCACGGTGCGAATGCTGTGGGCATCGTTCACTTGCACCACCGGCCGGGTGAGCAGGCCCGTGGTGTTCTGATCCCAGGTGGGCTTGTCCCAGGCCACAATCACATCCGCCTGAAGCGAACTGTTGACCGGGAGTACCGAAAACACGCTCTTCCAAGCCTGTATGGCCTGCGCGGAAACATGGCTGTCCATGTCGCCCGGCTTTACGTAGATTTTAATGGGCAAGGTGCGCCAACGTAGCAGAGAGCCGCTTTCATCCCGGTGGACGGACTGGGCGTAATCCCCCATGCTCAGGGCGGTTCCGCTTGGCAGTGCCCTGGGGCTGCCGCTAACGGGGTTGGCGCCGCTGGCGTCCAGTTGAATCATATCCACCTTGGGGGCGGCGCTGCGGGGGGCGCGTTGGGATACCCGACCGGCGCTGGCAATCACCATGTCGCCCTTGGTCAGGCGAATTTCCTTGGCCATGATGGGCATGGCGTAGGTCAGCTTTTTCAGCCGGATGCTGGTGGGGTAATTCTCGAAGGAGCGGCCGAATACCTGCACTTCCAGTTGACGAACCCGCTCCGGTAAAGGCTTATCCGGATAGGTGCGCTGGAACAGTTTCTCTTCCAGGTAGGCCAGAATGGGTGTCTGCTCGGCCAGGGCGGTGCGGCTGTTGGATTCGTTCATCCGGTTTTCAATTTGCCGCATCCGGGTTTCAGATGGCCCGCGTTGCGGCGCGCCGAACAGGGTGCGCTCTATCCGGCTGATGCGCTGGGAAATAGCCTGGTTGGGATAGGCATGTCCGTACAGTTGGTTCTCTATTTCGGGCAGCTTGCGGTAAACTGGCGCGGTTTCATTGGTCACCAAGAAGCCTTCCGCCTGGGAAAAGGCGTGGGAAAGCCAGCCAATGGCGCCCGCCCCGCAAAATGCCATTGCCAGAACAAGAAGCGAGCCTGCCAGGACAGGGCGTTGGCTGTCTCTTATACACATCTCCGAGCCCACGAGACTAAGGCGAATCTCGTATGCCGTCTTCTGC